>REBV01000108.1 GCA_007692545.1 Puniceicoccaceae bacterium | reverse complement strand
CGGCGATGCGCTGCCGGGTGCGCTACTTCAGCGATGGGCTGGTGCTGGGCTCGGCAGAATATGTGCGCTCGATGACGGCCCAGGTGCAGCGGGCTCGGGAGCGAAAACACCCGCCGCAGGCGAATCCGATGTTGGGAGCGGACTGGGGGGACTTGGCCGTCATCCAGGGACTGCGCCAGAAGATCTTTTCTTGAGCGCAATCAGCTGAATTCGCGCCTTGTCTGTTTTGTCTGGCGCGGCTTTCTTAAGTGGATGACAGATCTATCAAAAATTTGCTGTGGCGTGGTGGGCACTGGTTATTTGGGGCAGCACCATGCGCGTATTTATGCTGCTTTGGAGAGCTGCGAGCTAGTTGGCATTGTCGAGGCTGACGATGCGCGAGCGGCTGAGATTTGCGCAAAGTATGGTTGTCGACGCTTTGACACGGCGGAAGCTCTGGCGGATACCTGTGACGCGGTGAGTGTGGTGGTGCCGACTGACCGACACTGTGAAGTGGCTGTGCCGCTATTGCGGGGTGGCTGCCATCTGCTGATTGAGAAACCGCTCTGCACCAGCCTGGACGAGGCCGAAGCGATCCTGAGCGCGGCTAAGCAGAATGGCTGTATTGTGCAGGTGGGGCATATTGAGCACTACAATCCGGTGATGGGCTATTTGGAAAATGCCGTGACCCAGCCGCAATTTATCACGGCGGATCGGCTTGCCCCGTTCAATCCCCGTGGTACTGAGGTGGGGGTGGTACTGGATTTAATGATACATGATATTGGAGTGATATTGGCCCTGGTGCGTTCCCCGATTAAGCAGGTGGATGCGGTGGGGGTCAATGTGCTCTCGAACTCGGAAGATATCGCCAATGCGCGGATCACTTTTGAAAACGGGTGTGTGGCCAATATCAACACTAGCCGGGTGAGCCAGAAAAAGGTGCGCGAGATTCGGGTTTTCCAGCCGCAGAATTATCTGTCGCTCAATTTTCAGGAGCAGAGTGGGCACTTTCTGCGCAAGGAGGGCAGTGAACTGGTGCGTGAGGAGATTCCAATTGAGAAAGACGAGCCGCTGAAGCTTGAGCTGGAGTCGTTTGCACAGGTGGTGCGTGAGGCGGGCAAGCCCAAGGTGGGCGCGGAGCTGGGTAAGTCGGCCCTCGAACTGGCGATTCAGATCACAGAATTGATCCACCAGAAGTAGCTGGTCGCAGCAACGCTCCACTCTCAAGATTCAATTTTTATCAAGCATACATGACTCTGGAATCTGAAAGCTCTAAAGTTGAGGGTGGTGCGCTGCTGGGTGTTGGCGACTTTCCTGCGCCGGTCGATGGGTCGCCGGATCTGCTGATCATTGCGGGTGAGCATTCCGGGGATGAGCATGCGGCGATTCTACTGGCTGATCTGCGCCGGATGCATCCAAAGCTCAAAGTGGCCTGCTTGGGTGGGGTGGAGCTACAGGCGGCGGGCGCCCAGTTGCTGTATGATCTGACGGCGGTTTCGATTGTGGGCTTTGTCGAAGTCGTGCGGCATTATAACTTTTTCAAGGGTCTCTTCAACCGGACTCTGGACTGGATTGAACGCTTTCAACCGAAGCACATTTGTTTTGTCGACTATCCGGGCTTTAACCTGCGCCTGGCCGAGCAGTTGGCGGCTCGGGGGCTGAGTAAAAAGGGTGGCGGTCAGATTGGGCTGAGCTACTATGTGGGTCCGCAAGTTTGGGCCTGGAAGGCCAAGCGGCGCTTTAAGATGGCGCAGGTATTGGATCGGCTGGGGGTGATTTTTCCGTTTGAGGTGGATTGTTTTGCGGATACTGATTTGTCGACCGAATTTGTGGGGCACCCGTTTGTCCGGGCCAGTTGGAAAGCGCCTTTTTCCTACGATAGAGAGGCCCCGGTGTTGCTTTTGCCGGGGAGTCGTCAGGCGGCGGTGGGGCGGATATTTCCGCTTTTATTGGCAGGGTATCGTCAGGCGAAAATAGCCAAGCCTGACTTAAGAGCGACGGTGGTTTACCCTAGTGAGCCGATACGAGAACTGCTGGAGACTACTTTAAAAGCTCAGCCGGATTTGGCTGAGAATGTTGAGTTGGTGCGAAACGGCTCGCAAGGCATCGCAGCTAGTGCGGTCTTGATGAGTTCTGGCACGATGTCGCTTGCCTGTGCGCTTTCTGGTATCCCTGGTGCGATTGCGTATCGGCTCAATCCAATGAGTTATTGGCTGGGGCGAATATTGGTCAAGGTGAAGTATATCGGCATTGCCAATTTGTTGTTGGATCGGCCGTTGCATCCGGAGTATATTCAGGGGGCGGCCAGGGCCGAGCAGTTGGGACGTGAGTTGCAGCGGGCGATTGATGACCAGCAAGCTGCAGTACAAGCGGCAGAGAGTGCGGGTGAGTTGCACGAACTTCTGCACGCGGGGAGCGATGCGAGCGCGGCAGAATGGTTGGCTCGGGAGTTGTAAATTGGTGGCGTGTCCGCTTGCGGACGCCTCAAAGTCGGCAGACAGTGCCACAGGCCGACAACGCGGCAGGCGCTCGCAAGCGAGCACGCCACGTCTAGTAACGCTGCAGTGAGCGTGCGGTAATGACTATGCGTCGATCACGACGTCGCTGTCGGCCTTGGGCTGGCAGCAGCAGAGGAGGGCGTTACCTTCCTCGGGTTCGCCGGTATGTCCGTTGGGATACTCCACTTCGCCGGAGACGATGGTCTGTTGGCAGGCGGTGCAATTACCCATACGGCAGCCGTAGTCGAGGTCGAGGTCGTGGACTTCGCCGAGTTCGAGGATGCTTTCTTCGTCGCCCGTCCAGGGGGCGGTGACGCCGGATTTTTGAAAGATGATGTTAGCCATAAGTCCAGACAATGAGGGATTGTGCGGAATGCAAACCGTTTGTTAGATTTGAGGCTAATCTTTAATCGGGGCGCTTAAAGCGGCGGGCGGGTTGTTTATCCGAGGCACCTTCCTTGGCTGGGGTTTTCTTGAATTTGCTGCCGGCGATTTTGCTTTTTGTCTTAAAGGGGCGTTTGGGCTTGCCGGCACCAGCACTCCATTGAGCTTCACCGCCGCCGTCGTTACCGCGTTTTTTATAGCCGCCCCCGCCGCGTTGATTGAAACCGCCTTTCTTTTTGCCGCCCCCGCCGCCACCTTTGCGCTGCGGGTTGGGGTCGAAGGCCTCGTTATCTTCGGCGATGTTTTCACCGTCGCGGCCTTCGCCACTGCCAAGCAGATCGAAGAGGGCGCTGGCGATATCGGTGGGGGTGTGGCCTACATCGAGGAGGCGGTCGACGAGATCGTCGTGGCGCTTGTATTTGCCGCCCTCAAGCGCCTCCCGGACTTGATTGAAGACTTTATCGGCCTTGCGGCCTTCCACATCCTCCAGGCTGGGGATGGGCATGCGGCGCACGACTTGGCGGGTATAGCGCTCGATGGCTTCGAGGCGGTAGATGTCGCGGCCATAGACGAAGGTGACGGACTTGCCGGAGCGGCCGGCCCGGCCGGTGCGACCGATACGGTGCACGTAGTCTTCGGGGTCGTGGGGGAGGTCGTAGTTGAAGACGATATCGACATCGTCGATATCGAGGCCACGGGCAGCCACATCGGTGGCGACGAGCAGCTCGACCGAGCCATCTTTGAAGCGTTTGATGACGCGTTCGCGGTTAGCCTGAGTGATGTCACCGTGGATGCGGTCGGCTACGTAGCCCCGGGCGGACAGTGCCTCGGTGGCGTCTTCGACCATTTGCTTGGTATTGCAGAAGACGATGCCCCGTGGATTGGTCTCCAGATCCAGCAGGCGGCAAAGCACCTCGATTTTGGAGCGGTTGCGCACCTCGTAGTAGGTCTGCTCGATGGTATCGACGGTGAGCGACTTACGGTCAATGGAGATTTGTTCGGCCTGGCGGCTAAAGGTTCTAATCAGCCCCTCGACACCTTTATTCATAGTGGCCGAGAAAAAGAGCGTCTGGCGATCTTCCGGCATGTCGCCCAGGATGACCTCCATGTCTTCGCGGAAGCCCATGTCGAGCATGCGGTCGGCCTCGTCGAGAATGCAGAGGCGGATCGAGTCGGTGCGCAGTGTTTTGCGGCGCAGGTGGTCCATCACGCGGCCGGGGGTGCCGACCACGATATGAGCCCCGTTGCGCAGAGCGCGCATCTGGCGGTCGAGGGGTGCGCCGCCGTAGACGGGCACAGCGACCAAGCCTTTGAGGCAGGAGGCGAGGCGATGAATCTCTTCGCAGACCTGCACGGCGAGCTCGCGAGTGGGGCAGAGTACGAGGACCTGGGTCTCGTTGCGTCCGATTTCGATCAGATTGAGTGCAGGCAGGCCGAAGGCGGCGGTTTTGCCAGAGCCTGTCTGAGAGAGGCCTACGATATCGCTGCCCGACAGGGCTATCGGGATGGTTTTAGCTTGGATCGGCGAGGGCGATTCATAGCCGAGGCGCTCGATGCCCTCGATGAGTTCCGGGCGGAGCCCGAGGTCAGTAAATTTTGTGTCCATAGTATTGCTGTTTTTGCCCGTTGACCGGGCATAGACCGATACTTGAGCACGTGTGGGGCGAGACTTGAATGATAACTGTCTTCGCCGAAGTGAGGCGGAGGGCTTTGACAGGTAAGCGGCGGATGACAAGGTTTAATTTGACTTAAACAGCTTTACTTAGTCTGGTTTATCGGTTTAGTTGGTCAAATGAAAGTCAAGGTTAGCGAACTCAAAACTCATCTTTCCAGCTATTTGAAAAATATTGAGGAAGCCGGTGAGATTGAGGTGTGCCTGCGCGAAGAGCCGGTTGCATATCTGGTGCCAGTCGGCGCGAAGGGTCAAATGGGCGAAAAGCTACTGGCGGAAAAAGTGTGCGTGGTTGGGCTGATCCTCCAGCGGAGCGCGGGCGGAATGGGTGCGGGCGTTTCGCATACGGCCACTCGACCTGCTTTCGTTCCGGTGCCTGAAGTAGCCGGCGATGGTCGCACGGATATTTCAACGGTTCAGTCCATGCGGGAGGAGCGAGCCTACTGAAGGGCACTACTGAGAATTCACTGGCTCACAGGCTAAATGGATATGCACACTTTTTTTGATACCAGCGCGGTGGTTCCGCTGCTTTTGGAGGAGCCTCACTCGAACGCGGCCCGCATTGTCTGGGCGGAAGCCGGCAGGGATGGCTTCGCTTGGCGTTGGCTAAAGGTCGAAACAGAGGCAGCATTGACCCGCCGCCGTGCTGGGGCGAAGGTTTGGCAGGCTTGGGAGCGGCTGGAATTTGAATTGAACTGGATTGAATTGCCGGACCGCGAGTTGGAGGCTGTCTGCCGGTTTAATCGGAGTCTGGGCTTGCGTGCCGCTGATGCAGCCCACCTGTTTGTGGCTGAGCGCCTGTCGCGGGCTTTCGATCCCCTGATGCTAGCTACTTTTGACCAGGACATGAGTGCGGGTGCGATGGAGCTCGGCTTAAAGCTGGCGGTCTAGTTTGTTTCATGGCTCGGCTTTGGTCTTGATTTTCGGGGTCAGGGAAATAGACAGCTGGAATCATGTCAGACGCTTGGAAAATTGCTGCTTTTTACCACTTCACCGATTTGCCCGACCGCGATGCCTGGGCGGAGCGGATGGTCAACCATGGCCTGGAGGTCGGCTTGCGCGGTACGCTGATCTTCGCCCCGGAAGGGGTCAACTCGACCTGCGCGGGCTCGCATGCGGCCATTGACAGCACGATCGCTTTGCTCAAGTCGGACCCTCGATTTGAGGCGATGGCGGTGAAGTATTCTTATGCGGACTTTAATCCCTTCCCCAAGTTTAAGGTGAAGAAGAAGCCTGAGATCGTGACCTTTCGGCAGCAAGGAGCCGATCCACGCGAGGCGGTGGGCACTTATCTGGAGCCTGCGGAGTGGAATGAGTTGATCGCCGATCCGGACGTGATCACGATTGATACCCGCAACGATTACGAGGTTGAGGTTGGCCAGTTTAAGGGCGCGATCAACCCGAAGACAGATGATTTTACCGCCTTTGCCAGATTTGTTGACGAGCATTTGGCCTCAGAGAAAGACAGGAAAATTGCCATGTATTGCACGGGTGGCATCCGCTGCGAGCGCTCGACGGCCTATTTAAAACAAAAAGGCTTCAGAAACGTCTATCACCTAAAAGGCGGCATCTTGCGCTATCTCGAAATGATGCCAAAGGAGCAGAGCCTGTGGGAGGGTGATTGCTTTGTCTTTGATTATAGAGTGGCGGTGGATCACGAGCTCAAGCCGGCAAAGTGGAAAATCGACCCCGCAACCAGCAATCCAAAGCCGATGTCGGAGGATGAGATCGAGGCAATCGCCGAGCGCCGCCGCAGTGGGGCTATTTTTAAGAAGCCCTACACGGTTTAAAAGTGCAGAGAGCAGCGGCTGCTTTTTTTTGAAATAAGTATTGACTGAGAGGGGGGCGAAAGGCACTTTCGCGGGCTTTCCCAAAAATCAGGCTCTTCGGGGCTTGTTTCTTAGGCTCTTTTTATCTCATTTTTTCATCAATTGCGATGTGCCCTTGTAGCTCAGTGGTAGAGCGCATCCTTGGTAAGGATGAGGTCGGCGGTTCAATCCCGCTCGAGGGCTCCATCTCAGGTATCAACATCACAACTCAACATTCTCTCAACACTAAATAACATCAATCATGGCTAAGGAAACATTCGAAAGAACCAAACCGCACGTCAACGTCGGCACAATCGGTCACATTGACCACGGTAAAACAACTACAACTACTGCGATCCTCAAGGTGCAAGCAGACAAGGGCTTGGCGAAATTCAAGTCCTATGCGGACATCGCTAAGGGCGGCACGGTTCGTGACGCGACGAAGACTGTGACGATTGCTGTAGCGCACGTTGAGTATGAGACGGAGATTCGTCACTACGCACACGTCGACTGCCCCGGGCACGCTGACTTCGTGAAGAACATGATCACCGGTGCGGCCCAAATGGACGGCGCGATTCTGGTTGTTTCCGCTGCTGACGGCCCGATGCCACAAACTCGCGAGCACATCCTGCTGGCCCGTCAAGTGGGTGTTCCCACCATTGTCGTGTGGCTCAACAAGGTTGACCTGCTTGACGACGAAGAGTTGCTTGAGTTGGTCGAGATGGAAGTCCGTGACCTGCTTTCCAAGTATGAGTATCCTGGAGACGACATCACGATTGTTCGTGGTTCTGCAACAGCCGCTCTTGACGGCAAGCCTGAGGGCGTTGAAGCGATCACAAACCTGATGAATGCAATCGACACCGATATCGCTGAGCCTGCTCGTGAAATCGACAAGCCACTCCTTATGTCGGTTGAAGACGTTTTCTCCATCACAGGTCGTGGCACGGTAGCTACCGGTCGTATCGAGCGTGGTGTGGTCAAAGTTGGTGAAGACATCGAAATCGTCGGCATGGGCGACACCAAGAAGACAACGGTCACCGGTGTTGAAATGTTCCGCAAGCAACTCGACCAAGGTATGGCCGGTGACAACGTCGGTATCCTGCTCCGTGGTATTGGCCGCGAGGAGATCGAGCGTGGTCAAGTGATCGCCAAGCCTGGTTCCATCACACCGCACACTACTGCCAAGGCAGAACTTTATGTTCTTTCCAAGGAAGAGGGCGGTCGTCACACACCTTTCTTCGATGGCTACCGTCCGCAGTTCTTCTTCGGCACAGCAGACGTCACCGGTATCATCAAGTGCCCAGAGGGTGTCGAGATGGTCATGCCTGGAGACAATCTTACCGTCGAGATCGACCTTGGCAAGAAGATCGCCATGGAGCCCGGCCAGCGTTTCGCTATCCGCGAAGGTGGCCGCACCATCGGTGCCGGTCGTATTGCTGAAGTGATCAAATAGATCGCTTCAATTTCCAGATTCCAGTTTTCGCCGAGGGCTCTTATTGGGCCCTCGGCGTCACTGTTATAAACAGAATTTAACCCGAATCTCACAGGAGAGTAGTTCAATTGGTAGAGCAACGGTCTCCAAAACCGTAAGTTGGGGGTTCGAGTCCCTCCTCTCCTGCCACTTTATTTCCATGAAAAACCCATTCACCAGCATTCGTCTCTTTTACAAGGAGACGATGACCGAGCTCAAGAAAGCCTCCTGGCCGACCAAGCGGGAGCTGCGCGACTCGACTATCGTCGTCTTGATCGCAACAGCTATCCTCGGCTCTTACATCGCACTGATCGATTTTTCGCTCATGAATGGAGTGGAACTACTCACTTCCTGGGTTCAGTAGTTCGTAGTTTCCGTCAGCTTTCACTCCGCCACTTTTTATAAACTGCCAGTTTCTGGCATTCACTTATCCGTCCCTAGACTCCGTAATGTCGAACTCCTCCTCAGTTACAGGCCCGCGCTGGTATGCCGTCCAAACGCTCTCTAATCAGGAGCAGAAGGCAAAAAAGTATCTCGATAAGTTTATAGTCGTCGAGGAAATGGAGGATTATGTTTTTGATGTCCTGATGCCGACGGAAACGGTGACTGAAGTGAAAAGCGGCAAGAAGAGCAGTAAGACCCGCAAATTCTACCCCGGCTACGTGTTCGTCAACATGCGCCTGTATGACGACGATGGCAAACTGCTGCAGAAGCCTTGGTATTTCGTGCGTGAAGCCCAGGGTGTTATTAATTTTGTCGGCGGTGAACGTCCGACCCCGCTGAAAAAGAGCGAAATCGAGCGCATTCTCCTGCAAGTTGAGGAGGCCGAGGGCAAAGAGAAGCCCAAGATTGAGTATGAGGTCGGTGAGATGGTCAAAGTCAACGACGGCCCCTTTGCCAATCTGGTCGGTAAGATCGAAGAGATCGACCCGGACCGTGGCCGGCTCAAAGTATCCGTATCTATTTTCGGGCGTTTCACGCCCGTCGAACTTGAATACTGGCAAGTCCAGAGAACAGAAGAAAGCTAATCCGACATGTCTAAGAAAATCACAGGACAAATCCGTTTACAACTGCCTGCCGGCGCTGCGAATCCCGCACCTCCCGTGGGTCCAGCACTGGGTGCCCAGGGCGTTAACATCATGGGGTTCTGCAAGGAATTCAATGCCAAGACCAAAGACCAGGCCGGCATGATTCTGCCCTGTGTGATCACCGTCTATGCAGACCGTTCTTTCAGTTTCATCCTGAAGTCACCTCCCGCCGCCATTCTATTGAAGAAGGCTGCGGGCATCGCCAAGGGCTCCGGCGTCCCGAACAAGGACAAAGTCGGCAAAGTCACTCGCAAGCAGGTCCTCGAGATCTGTGAGATCAAGAAAGAAGACCTCAACGCCAAGGACGAGGACGCTGCCTATAACATCATCGCCGGTACCGCGCGCTCGATGGGCCTCGAAGTCGTCGGCTAATACTTTTACACGGTGCGGCCCTCCGCCCGCCGGTTTAACCACAATAGAGATATACATATGGCTACCCAGCAAATAAAGGGAAGCAAACGCTATCGTTCGTCAGTCGAAATGACTGATTTGACGAAGACTTACTCGGTCGAAGAAGCGTCTGCGTTACTGAACAAACTACCGAAGGCGAAGTTCGACGAAACCGTCGAAATCTACGCTCACCTCGCGGTCGATCCTCGCAAGAGCGATCAGATGGTTCGCGGCACATTGCAGCTCCCTCACGGCAGCGGCAAGACGGTGCGCGTGATCGTCTTTACTGAAAACCCGGACGAAGCCAAAGCGGCTGGTGCCGATGAAGCCGGTCTGGATGATTTGATCGAAAAAGTTTCCGGTGGATGGATCGACTTCGATGTCGCCATCTCCACCACCAGTGCGATGAAGAGCGTCCGTAAGGTTGCCCGCGTGCTCGGCCCCCGTGGCCTCATGCCCAATCCGAAGTCCGGCACCGTGACGGACGACATCGTCGAAGGCATCAATCAGGTGAAAGCGGGTCGCGTCGAGTTCAAGATGGATAAGACGGCTAACGTGGCCATTGTGGTCGGCAAGCGCTCTTTCACCCCCGAGCAAATTTCGGAAAATGCGGATGCGGCGGTCAAGGCCCTCGTTGAAGCGCGTCCCAAAGTGGCTACTTCCAAGTTCATCAAGAGCCTCACCTTGAGCGCAACGATGAGCCCTGGCCTCTCGGTTGACGTCACCGGTTATAACAAAGCATAAGGAGGGACACCCATACCATGAGACCAGAAAAACAATATCTCGTTGAAGAGGTGAACAATCACCTCAACAAGTCCGATTACGTATACCTTGCTAATTACGATCGCATCACCGTGGAAGAAACCGCGGAGCTTCGCGCCTCTCTGGCCGAGCTCAACGCCGAGTTCCACGTGGTGAAGAACAGCATCCTTGGAGTGGCAACCAACGCCAGAGAACTGCCTGATGTCAGCGAGCACCTAAATGGCCCGACCGCGATCATCGTGGGCGGAGAAGATCCATCCGGAGTGGCTAAAGTCATCGGTGAGTTCTTCAAAAAGAAGGAGAAGGTCGACCTCAAAGTCGGTATCCTCAACGACAAGATGCTCGATAAAGCGCAGATTGAAGTGCTGGCCAAACTGCCCGGCCTCGAGTCGCTTCGTGCACAGTTGCTCGGCTTGCTCAATCAACCCGGCACCAGCCTTGTCCGCGTGCTCAATGCCGTTCCTCAAAGCATGGTCAACGTCCTGCAAGCCAAAGTGCGGGCAGAAAACGGCGAATAAGATCACGAACCAAACCGCAAACCAAACCGCAAACCAAACCTTTACCCGCCTGCTTTCAGCATTTCTGCTGGAGGCGGCGGTCTAAAACAAACCAAAATCCAATAATACGGTTAGGAGGAATTCGCCTCTTAAATACCCCGATCACCGGGGTGCTAACCAATTGAAAGATACAACATCATGGCTGATATCACAAAAGAACAAGTCGTTGAATGGCTCTCCGCACAGACCGTGCTCGAAGTGGCTGATCTCGTTAAAGAACTCGAAGAGAAGTGGGGCGTAAGCGCCGCAGCTCCTGTTGCTGTTGCCGCTGCTGGCGGCGCTGCACCTGCTGAAGCTGTAGAAGAAAAGGATGAATTTGATGTCATCCTGAAGGCTGCTGGCGCAAACAAGATCGCTGCGATTAAAGAAGTTCGCGCGATCACAGGCCTCGGCTTGAAAGAAGCGAAGGACCTCGTCGAAGGTGCACCGAAACCTGTCAAGGAAGGTGCGACTAAGGACGAAGCTGAAGAGATCAAAAAGAAGCTCGAAGCTGCCGGCGCTGAAGTCGAATTGAAGTAATTTCGGACACTCCGCATATATTCAAAAATCGTACAATTTCACAGTTAGGTGAGCTCCTCCAAATCGGAGGAGCCTCGCCTAGCTGTTTTTTGCTTTCCCGCTGATTAAGCTCAGCACCTATCAGAATATTCTCATCATACACCGTCACCCGGACATCCATTATGTCAAAGCGCACTAATTTCGGTCAACTTAAGGAAGTTATCCAGCCACCCAATCTGATTGAAAATCAGGTCGATTCCTACAAGGAGTTTCTCCAGATGGACGTGGCTCCTACTCAACGCAAGCCCATCGGGCTCGAGGCGGTTTTTTCCGAGGTGTTTCCGATCGAGAGTTACGATAGCCGTTGCCATTTGGAGTATGTGAGTTATAATGTAACGCCACCCCGCGAGACCGAGATCGAAGCGATCCGTGAGGGGGTTACCTATTCCGTCTCTTTGTATGTAAAACTGCGCTTGCGCGAAGAAGACCACATCAAGGACGAAGAAATTTATATGGGCGAACTGCCCCTGGTGTCCGAGCGTGGCTCTTTTATCATCAATGGTGCCGAGCGCGTCATTGTCAGCCAGCTCCACCGCTCGCCGGGTATCGCTTTTGAAGAGAGCGTCCATACTTCGGGTAAGATCCTGCATGCCTTCCGCATCATCCCGGACCGTGGCACCTGGCTTGAAGTCCAGTTTGACCAGAATGACCTGCTCTACGTCTACCTCGACCGCCGCCGTCGCCGTCGCAAGTTCCTGCTGACTACTTTGCTGCGGGCCATGGGTTATGGTTCCGACGCAGAGATTCTGAATCTCTTCTATGAGCTCGACGAGATTTCGATCGCCGATGCTTTGAAGCGCGACACGGTCTCGAACCTTGTGTTGACTGAAGACATCGTCGATGCCGACAAGGGCGTCGTCCTGGCCCGCGCTTTTGAGCCCTTGACCAAGACGATTGTTCGCTCTTTCGAAAAGGCCGGCCTCAAGAAGGTCGTGGCAATCGACACTGCGGTCGATGATGGCGCGATCATTCGCTGCCTCAAGAAGGACCCGACTCAAAACGAAGAGGAGGCCCTCAAGGATATTTACAAGCGTCTTCGCCCCGGCGAGCCGCCCACGACTGCCAACGCCAAGGCACTGCTGAAGCGCTTGTTCCAGGATCCGCGCCGTTACGACCTCGGTCGCGTGGGGCGCTACAAGCTGAATCAGAAGCTGAAGATGGATACCGATCTCGAGTTTCGTGTGATTGGTGCCGAAGACGTGGTGGAAGCGACCAAATATTTGACACGCCTCAAGCGTGGCGATGGCACGCTTGACGACATCGACCACTTGGGCAGCCGCCGCGTTCGCACTGTGGGCGAGCTCTTGGCCAACCAGTGCCGCGTCGGCCTGGCCCGCACCGAGCGCCTGGTGCGTGAGCGCATGACGCTCTACGATCAAAGTGTCGACTCGATCACACCGCAGAAGCTGATCAACCCGAAGGCATTGAGCACGGTGATCCGTGATTTCTTTGCGCGCAGCCAGCTTTCCCAGTTTATGGACCAGATCAACCCGCTGGCCGAGCTCACGCACAAGCGCCGCTTGTCTGCGCTCGGACCGGGTGGTCTGAATCGTGAGCGTGCCGGTTTCGAAGTTCGAGACGTGCACCCTTCACACTACGGGCGTATTTGCCCGATTGAGACACCTGAAGGCCCCAATATTGGTCTGATCAATTCGCTCTCGCTCTACGCCCGGATTAATGAGTTCGGCTTCATCGAGACGCCTTACCGCAAAGTCGTCGATGGCAAGGTCCTCGACGATGTGGAATACCTGAATGCCGATCAGGAAGAGCCTTACATGATCGCGCAGGCCAACTCCGAGATCGATAAAAACGGTAATCTGGTCGGCACCCGCGTGACCTGTCGGAATCAGGACGAGGTGCTTGAGTTGAATCCCAAGGAAGTTCATTACATGGACGTCTCGCCCAAGCAGTTGGTCTCGGTCGCTGCCGGCCTGATTCCTTTCCTCGAGCATGACGACGCCAACCGTGCGCTGATGGGCTCGAACATGCAGCGCCAAGGCGTGCCGCTACTCCAATCCGAAGCACCCTTTGTGGGCACGGGTATCGAAGAGCGCGTCGCGATCGACTCCAAAACAGTCGAGGTTGCCGACATTGACGGCATTATCGCTGAAGTCGACGCCCGCCACATCGTGCTGACGAAAGACGGTCAACTGCCTGCCAAGGCCAAGGACATCAAGACCGATCCCAAGAAGGATATTTACGTTTACGAGTTGCGCAAGTTTATGCGCTCCAACGCGGGCACTTGCTTCAACCAAAAACCGATTGTTTCCCGTGGCCAGCCAGTCAAGAAGGGTGACATCCTGGCAGACGGTGCTTCCACGGACGATGGCGAATTGGCCATCGGCCGCAACATCCTGGTCGCCTTCATGCCTTGGAACGGGTATAACTTCGAGGACTCCATCCTGATCTCGGACAAGATCGTCAAGGACGATATCTTCACCTCGATCCACGTGGACGAGTTTGAGGTGACCGCACGTGACACCAAGCTTGGACCGGAAGAAATCACCCGCGATATTCCCAACGTCGGTGAAGAGGCGCTCAAGGATCTCAATCACGACGGTGTCATCCGTGTCGGTGCCGAGGTCAAGCCAGGCGATATTCTCGTCGGCAAGATCACTCCGAAGTCGGAAACAGAGCTCGCTCCTGAAGAGAAGCTGCTACGTGCCATCTTTGGTGAGAAGGCTGCCGATGTGAAAGACACCTCGCTGGTCGTCCCATCGGGCGTGCGTGGTATCATCATGGACGTCAAGGTCTCGGCCCGTGTCGATGGTGAGCCCGAGCAAATGTCCGCTTCTGACCGTCGCCGCCAAGTCAAGAAGATCAACGAAGAATACCGCTCGCAGAGCGACAAGCTGCGCGAAGATCTGACCGAGGCACTCTCCAACATCCTGCTGGGCGAAAAGATCCCACTCGACGTGAAGAACGGCGACACCGGTGAAATCATCATTCCGGCTAACCGCAAGATCACCAAGACCTTGCTCCGCCGCCTGGCTGCAGTCTCCAAAGACATCGAAATCGATCCGTCTCCCGTCAAAATCAAGATCATGGAGATCGTCAACAACTACCAAGGTAAGTTTGACGAGCTCGATTATGATCGTGAGCGCAAGATCGAGGGCGTCGAGTCCGGCGAAGAGGGTGACCAAGGCGTGGTCAAAAGCGTCAAGGTCTACATCGCCAAGAAGCGCAAGATGCAAGTCGGCGACAAGATGTCCGGGCGTCACGGGAATAAGGGTGTGGTCGCAAAAATCGTCCCGGAAGAGGACATGCCGCACCTGCCCGATGGCACACCGATCGAAATTTGCTTGAATCCGCTCGGGGTGCCTTCCCGGATGAATGTGGGACAAGTTCTTGAAGTGCACCTGGGTTGGGCTTGTAAAAAGCTCGGCCTCAAGGTGGCCACCCCTGTCTTCGACGGGATCAGTGAGAAGCGGGTGCGCGAGTATCTGGAAGAAGCTGGTCTGCCCTCCACGGGTAAGAGCGTTCTCTACGACGGTCGCACCGGTGAGCAACTGCACGAGGAGGTCGTGGTCGGCTACATGTATATGTTGAAGCTCAACCACCTGGTCGCTTCGAAGATCCACGCCCGCGCCGTCGGTCCTTACTCCCTGATCACCCAGCAGCCGCTCGGTGGTAAGGCTCAGTATGGTGGTCAGCGTTTCGGGGAGATGGAAGTGTGGGCCCTGGAAGCGTATGGTGCCGCTTACACACTGCAAGAGCTGCTCACCGTCAAGTCCGACGACGTGGCGGGTCGCACACGCATCTACGAATCGCTCGTCAAGGGTGATAATAGCCTACAAGCGGGAACGCCACAATCGTTCAACGTTTTGATGAAGGAAATCCAGAGTCTCTGTCTCGATGTTCGTCTCGGCTCCGAAGGGAAGTTTGAGCTCGATACCGCCATCGACGTCTAAGGGTCCGATCCAAAGCAATCATTAAAAAAAGTTTACTACCATGAGTAACGAAGTAGCACGCGACGTCCTAGGCTATGAAGCCACTAAATCATTCGACCGTGTCGGCATCACGGTCGCCTCGCCTGAGGCCATTCGTGAATGGTCCCGGGGTGAGGTCAAGAATCCCGAGACCATTAACTACCGCACCTTCAAGCCGGAGCCGGGTGGCCTTTTTTGCCAACGGATCTTTGGCCCCGTGCGCGATTATGAATGCGCCTGTGGCAAATACAAACGGATCAAGTATAAGGGCGTGATTTGCGACCGCTGTGGCGTTGAAGTCACCGTTTCGCGCGTTCGCCGCGACCGTATGGGCCACATCGAGTTGGCCGTGCCGGTTTCCCATATCTGGTTCCTTAAGAGCATGCCCAGCCGCCTCGGCTTGCTGCTCGACATCACTGCGCGCAATTTGGAGCGCGTCATTTATTACGAGAACTACCTCGTCATCGATCCGGGCAAGACGCCCTTGGAAGAGCGCCAGCTCCTGACCGAACAAGAATACTTGCAGGCTCAGGATGAGTACGGTGAGGATTCCTTTGTCGCCCGCATGGGTGCTGAGGCCGTGCGCGATGCGCTGGCATTGGTCGATCTTGAGAGCACCGTCGGTGAGCTCAATGAGCAAATGCACGCGACCCGCTCGAAGCAGATTAAGAAGAAGGTATCCAAGCGCCTGAAGACGATTCAAGGCTTCATGGAGTCCGGCACACGCCCCGAGTGGATGGTGCTGGAAGTGCTGCCGGTCATCCCACCGGATCTGCGTCCGCTCGTGCCATTGGAAGGTGGCCGTTTCGCCACCTCCGATTTGAACGACCTCTATCGCCGTGTGATCAACCGGAACAACCGTTTGAAGAACCTGCTCTCACTCAAGACACCCGACGTTATCATTCATAATGAGAAGCGTATGTTGCAGGAAGCGGTCGATGCGCTCTTCGATAACGGTCGTCATGGTCGTGCGGTGACGGGTGCGGGTAACCGTCCACTCAAGTCGCTTTCCGACATGCTCAAGGGCAAGCAAGGCCGCTTCCGCCAGAACCTTCTGGGTAAGCGGGTCGACTACTCGGGTCGTTCTGTCATCGTGACCGGTCCGGAGCTCAAGCTCAACCAGTGCG
>REBV01000053.1 GCA_007692545.1 Puniceicoccaceae bacterium | reverse complement strand
ACTTCGTTCATGATCACTGTCAAGCAGGTGCGCCCTGCCGGGCGCACCAAAAAAAAGCCTCCGGTGCGAACCGGAGGCTTTTGAAATCTTGTCTACGCCCAGCGATTACTTGGTCGCTTCGTCGAGCAGGTCCCCGAGGCTGGTGAGGTCTTCACCGCCGGTTACATTATCGAAGGCTTGGCGCTCCTTGGCCAGGTCGGCTTCGCTGTAGTTGGCGGCCTTGACCGAGAGACCGATGCGGCGCTCGTCCTTGTCGATCTTGATCACGCGGGCTTCCACTTCGTCGCCCTCGTTCAACACATCCTTGATCTTCTCGACCCGCTCTTCGCTCACTTGCGAGATGTGAACCAGGCCATCGATATCGTTGTCCAACTCGACGAACGCACCATAGCTGGTAATCTTCGAGACCTTGCCCTTGACCATGTCGCCAATCTTGAAGTGCGTCTCGATCTGATCCCATGGATCGGTCGTCAGTTGACGCATGCCGAGCGAAATACGCTGGCTGTCTGCATCCACATCCAGCACGATCGCGTCGACTTCGTCGCCCTTCTTGACCACCTCGGAGGGGTGGTTGACCTTGCGGGTCCAGGACATATCGGAAACGTGCACCATGCCGTCGATCCCCTCTTCGAGTTCGACGAAGGCACCGTAGGTGGTGAGATTGCGCACCTTGCCGCGGACGCGGGCACCCACCGGATAGTTGTGGCGGGCCATTTCCCAAGGATTCGTTTCGAGCTGACGCGTGCCCAGCGAGATCTTCTGCTCTTCCTTCTGGATGCCCAGAATGACGGCTTCGACCTCTTCACCGATACGAAGCACTTCGCTCGGCTTGGAAATACGCTTGGTCCAGGACAGCTCGGTCACGTGCACGAGACCTTCCACGCCCTCCTGGATTTCGATGAAGGCACCATAAGGCACCAGATTGACAACCTTGCCCTTGACGGTCGAGCCGATCGGGAAGCGCTCCTCGATCTTTTCCCAGGGGTTGTCCTGCAATTGCTTCAGGCCGAGCGAGACACGCTCGCGATCGCGGTCGATCTCGATGATCATGACTTCGATCTCTTCGCCCTGCTTGACCATCTCGGATGGGTGCTGGATACGGCCCCATGACATATCAGTGATATGCAGCAGACCATCCAAGCCGTCCAAGTCCACGAACGCACCGTAGTCGGTGATGTTCTTGACCTGACCGCGGCGGGTATCGCCCGGTTTGACGTCTTCCAGCAACTCGCGGCGTTTCTCCATGCGCTGCTCTTCGATCAGCTCGCGACGGGAGACCACGATGTTCTTGCGGTCGAGGTTGATCTTGATGACCTTGAAATCGTAGGTTTGCCCCACGTATTGGTCCAGATTCTTCGGCGGCTGCACATCGATTTGCGAGGCCGGCATGAAGGAATCCACACCGATGCTGACGATCAGCCCGCCCTTAACTTTGGAGCGCACACGACCTTGAATGATCGAGCCCTCTTCACAGTTCTCAACGATCTTCTCCCAGTTCTTCTTTTGCTCGGCCTTGTCGTAGGAGATAACCGGATTACCCTCCCTGTCTTCGAGCTTTTCTAAAAAGACTTCAATTTCTCCGCCGACCTGGAGATCGCTCATATCGACGAACTCACTGGCGTGGACGATGCCTTCGGATTTACCACCGATGTCGACGACGACTTCGGTGGGGCGGATTTCGACAATTATCCCCTTGAGGATAGAACCTTCTTCGAGGTTGTCTAGGCTGCTATCTGCAAGCAGCTGTTCCATTAACTGACTCATATGTATATTTAGACTGCGCGCCGGAGCTGCAGTATGGTTGGTGGTTATTATTGTTGGTAATTCCATTCGGCAAGAGCCGAACCAGCGGTCCCAACCGCTGCAAAGGAACGCGCGAAACTAGGGTAGCGACCCACCGCTGCAAGTTAAAAATGAGACACAAAGAAACTTGCAATGCAGCCAAGCCGAGGCTTACTTCTCCGCTTCTTTGCCAGAACACCAATGCCTGGGTGGCGGAATTGGCAGACGCTGGGGACTTAAAATCCCTTGCCAGTAATGGCGTGCGGGTTCGAGCCCCGCCCTAGGTACTCTATTTTAAATGAAACCCTCCACAAAACCCAATCGCCCGTTCTTTTCCTCCGGTCCCTGCAGCAAGCGCCCAGGTTGGTCACTCAGCGCCCTCGACGAAGCCCTCGTCGGCCGCTCACACCGCGCCAAGCCGGCCAAAGCACGCATCCAGGAGGTGATCGACCGCTCCACTTCCATCCTCGGCCTGCCCGCAGGCTACGTCTGCGGCATCGTCCCTGCTTCCGATACCGGCGCGGTGGAAATGGCCCTATGGTCGCTGCTCGGTCAGCGGCCCGTCGAAATGTGCGCATGGGAGTCCTTTGGCTCCGGCTGGGTGACCGACGTCATCAAGCAACTCAAATTGGCAGAGGTCAACCGCCACGAGGCCGACTACGGCCAGCTGCCCGACCTCAGCAAAGTCAACTGTGACCACGACGTGGTCTTCACCTACAACGGCACCACTTCCGGCGTCAAGGTGCCCAATCTCGACTGGATTCCCGATGATCGGCAGGGCCTGACCATCTGCGACGCCACTTCGGCCGTCTTCGCGATGGATATCGACTTCACCAAGTGCGACGTCGTCACCTGGTCCTGGCAAAAAGTCATGGGCGGCGAAGGTGCCCACGGCATGATCGTGCTCAGCCCCCGCGCCATCGAGCGCCTCGAGTCCTACACCCCCGCCTGGCCGCTGCCCAAGATTTTTCGCATGACCAAGGGCGGCAAGCTCATCGCCGACATCTTCACCGGTGCCACCATCAATACCGTCTCCATGCTCTGCGTCGAAGACGCCGTCGACGGACTCCGCTGGGCCCAAAGCATCGGCGGCCTGCCCGCCCTGATCGAGCGCTCCGAGGCCAACCTCAAAGCAATCGCCGATTGGGTCGCCCAGACCGACTGGATTGATTTCCTCGCCCAAGAGCCAGCCACCATCTCCAACACCTCCATCTGCCTACAGATCACGGCCGACTGGTATCAATCGCTACCAGCCGACGAGCAGACCGCCAAAGCCAAGCAGCTCGTCAGCCTGCTTGAGCAGGAGGGCGTCGGCTACGACTTCGCCAGCTACCGCGACGCCCCCGCCGGGCTCCGCATCTGGGGCGGTGCCACCGTCGACACCGCCGACATCAAAGCCCTCCTCCCCTGGCTCGACTGGGCCTTTAAGGAGATCTACTAAACGAACGCAGCCGTGGCATGTCCGCTCGCCGGACGCCCTAAGGTCGCGCACAGCCGGATGCTCCATCAGCCGACAACGCCGCAGGCGCTCGTGAGCACCCCACGCCACATTCCCTCCAAACCAGAGCATGCATTTACCCGAAACTCTGGCATTGCGAACGATGTTTTTTGAAAGAACCTCCGTAACCACGGACCTTCGGGTTTCGGCCGTATTTCAGAAGGTCTGGAAACTGAATAGCCCGTCTTGAGGCGATTCAGCGACGACAATAAATTCAAAACTAAGCATGAGGGGGCTTCTGAAAACCTACCCCTGAGCAGCTACCGCTGACTCAGGGGCAGCTT
>REBV01000028.1 GCA_007692545.1 Puniceicoccaceae bacterium | reverse complement strand
CGACGGACAGGAGTTTAGTTCGTACTCCGCTCCTATGCTACCTATCCCAAAGAATAGTCGTTGGAATGGGCTGATCTACCTACATGGTTTGCTGCCCAAAAGACCCGATGAAGCGATGCTTAACCGACTTGTCGTTACAAGCGGTGACTTCGGATTGGCCTACCTCACTGAACGATGGGCGGCCCGCTTCGTTAGCGAACTGTTCCGTAATTACTCCGTGTGCTTCGTCGGTTATAGCATCAACGATCCAGTATTGCGCTACATGATGGATGCACTAGCCGCTGACCGCATGCTGGGGGAAAGCACCCCACAATTTTGGGCTCTGGGCGACTGCGAACTGGGGCGGGAGCCAGAAAAGACGATAGAGTGGGCAGCTAAAGGTGTAACGCCAATCTTGTATGAAGTGCCGGCTGGCAGCCATGACCACTCTGCCCTTCACAAGACGTTACATTTCTGGGCAGAAACTTATCGAGACGGCGTGCTTGGTAAAGAAAAGGTAGTCGTAAGCCACGCGCTTGCACGTCCGTCAGACAGCACGCGACAAGATGACTTTGTTGGCAGGATGCTATGGGCACTCTCTGACCCATCTGGCCTCCCGGCCAAACGGTTCGCCGAATTTAACCCTGTGCCCTCGCTGGACTGGCTGTTGGATGCATTCTGCGATGAGCGCTATCAACAGGCCGATCTTCCGCGCTTCGGCGTGCCAACTTTCCCCAGAAATGATAACAAGCTTAAGTTTAGTCTCGCTCGCAGACCGACACCATATTCGCTTGCACCTTCAATGATGTTAGTTTCGGGAGGCATCGAGTGCTCGCGGTGGGACGATGTGATGCTCCACCTCGCTCGCTGGCTGCTCCGACACTTAAACGACCCCGCGCTGATTATCTGGATCGCACAACAAGGCGGAAAGCTACACGATCGATTGGCTTTTCTAATCAAGCTTGAATTAAGCCGCATTAATCGACTGGCAAAGACAGGGAAAAAAGACGAATTAGACTACATTCGCGTCCATGCGCCGAATGCGATACCTGGACAAGTAATGCAAACCCTATGGCGTTTACTTCTAGACGGTCGAATGAAACCGCTTTGGGATCATCACGAGCTATACGATTGGAAGTCTCGCCTAGCGCAACAAGGAATTAGCGCCACGCTTAAGATGGAACTGCGTGATGCCCTGACACCAAAGGTTAAGCTCACAAAGCCCTTTAGATGGGGAGATGAGCCCGCAAAAAAAGGCGAACCCACCCGTGCCAGTGACATCTTGGACTGCGAATTTGTCTTGGCAGCAGGAGACGTGGGTTCAAGCCTCCGCGAGTTATCAGACGAAAAGAGCTGGCAGTCAGTGTTGCCGGAATTGGTTGATGATTTTAAACTCCTTCTGCGCGATTGCTTAGATCTGATGCGCGAACTGGGCGAGGCTGATGAATATGATGATCGATCAAGCTGGGCCCTTCCTTCAATCAGTCCTCATTGGCAAAATCGTGGCATGCGCGATTGGGTTCTATTGATCGAGTTAGTTCGAGACTCATGGCTGGCAACTAAAAATAACGACCCTGTTAGCGCCAGTTTGACCGCACAAGCGTGGTTTAAGATTCCATATCCAACCTTTAAACGCTTGGCATTTTTCGCAGCGTCTCATGACGACTGTATTAATTCCGAGCTGTGGGTGAATTGGCTGTTGGCAGACGAATCATGGTGGCTATGGTCTCCTGGGCTAATGCGTGAAGTACTCCGACTTCTTGTATTGCAAGGGAGGGGCCTGACCAATACTGTTCAGGAGAGGCTAGAAAAAGCTATCTTGGCCGGCCCTCCGCGCAGAATGTACCGCGATGATCTTGAACCCGAGCGGTGGGACTACCTAAGGGATCGTTCAGTATGGTTACGGCTGGCCAAGCTGAACTCTTCTGGCGTCTCACTAGGAGCTGATGCTTCAGCGCTCCTAGCAGAGTTATCGCGCACGCATTCCCAATGGCAATTGGCGCCGAATGAGCGTGATGAGTTCTCTATTTGGTCCAGTGGCACCGGCGACCCGGACTACGAAGATCGTAAAGAAATCAATGTCGCACCTTTAAGCCGACGCGAACTCGTCTATTGGTTGAAACAGCCTGTACCCGAAGATAGCCCCTTCTACGAGGACACGTGGCGGGAAACTTGCCGCACACGTTTCTCCCTTTGCCTTACCGCACTCTGCGATTTGGCCCGTGAAGACGAGTGGCCAGAAACCCGTTGGAGGGTAGCCCTGCAAACCTGGAGTGAAGAAGGGCTGAAACTGCGATCTTGGCGATATGGCGCGCCGCTCGTTCAATCTATGCCAGATGATCTGCTGACGAAACTCTTTAGTCCAACAACTTGGTGGCTTGAGGCAGTGTCTAAATCGATAAAGCAACACGAGGAAATTTTTCTCGATCTTTGTCGACGCGTCATAGAAAGGCATTATCATACTTGCTCTGGCATTGAACTGGCTGATGAGATCGTAGATGATCCCATCGGGGCTGCAATTAATCATCCAATTGGACACGTTACGCAAGCTATTCTTAATTTTTGGCTCAAGAGGTCGCCAAATGACGGCGACCAAATTCCCGATGATATCGAACGTATTTTGACGGCAATATGCGATATTGAGATGGATCAATTTCGTCATGGTAGAGTGTTGCTGGGGGCGCGATGCATTGCCCTTTTTCGGGTAGATCGCCCATGGACTGAACACCGATTGCTCCCACTATTTGATTGGGAAACCTCACCCAAGGAAGCAAGGGCTTTATGGAGTGGGTTCCTGTGGTCGCCCCGTTTATACTGGCCTTTGCTCACCGCACTCAAACCACAACTCCTAAGGACTGTTCAGCATTACGCGACTCTAGGCGAACAGGCCAAGCAGCTTGCAGCTTTTCTGACGTACGCGGCGCTAGAGCCTAATCAAACCTTCTCTCAGGAGGAGTTGAGTTCCGCTGTTGCGTCTTTGCCACAGGAAGGGCTTGGGGTAGTGGCAGAAGCTTTAGCGCAAGCTCTTGAGGGGGCGGGCGATCAGAGAGAAGAGTACTGGAAGAATCGTATTCTACCGTTCTGGCAACACGTATGGCCGAAATCGCGGGATCTTATCACAGAAGAGATCGCGAAATACCTCGCTCGGCTTAGCATAGCTGCCGGATCGGAATTTCCAGAAGCACTTAAGGTGGTTGTGGATTGGCTGGTCCCAATCCGACACCCACATTACATTCTGCATCAACTGCACGAGAGCGGACTATGCAGTGAGTTTCCGGAAGACGCCCTTGGGCTTCTGCGAGCCATAATAGATGATCAGCAATACCTGTCAGATGAGTTAAGACAGTGCTTGAGTTTGATTGCCCTGGCTAGGCCAACACTGGCCGAGGATCGCCAATACATCAGGCTTAGCGAACACGCTAGACGCTTTGGAATTTAAGTCTTCGAAATGCCGCAAGAACCACGAAGTAGCCGGTTAGGTTACACTGTAATTCGGCATATTACCGAAGGCGAAAGGTGGAACTGTGCCGGGTGCGCCTCCCTCTCCCATGGTTCCTCCCGAGCGCGATGCGTATACGGGGGGGCTGAGCGCGC
>REBV01000029.1 GCA_007692545.1 Puniceicoccaceae bacterium | reverse complement strand
GGCCAGCATACAGAGAAGGCTCTCCAAACTCGCCCAAGGCTGAATCGAAAGCGACAGCGGTAGTTGAATACCGACTGAATCACTCGCAATAATCCGCCAATCCGGTTGTGGCCAGTAAAAGACCGGAAGAAAAGAAAGCAAAAGAACTACGACAAAGCCACAGCTCGCCAAATCGCCCCATTTGCCCAGCCCCAAACGCGGCGGTTTGATGATGGCTGCCAAGCCGGCAAAGAAAAGCGCCAGGCCCAAAACAAGCACATTCTGCCCACCATCCAACAGGGCGAGCAGACCCGCCCAGAAAAATGCCAGCAAATAGACTTTATAATACGGTGGTGACCGCTTGCCCGGCTCAAAGCGAATGATCGCACGAGAAGCTGCCGGTGGTGGCGCAAAAGATTGGCTAGGCGGGGGCAAACTTGAACTCAGGGGTCGAGAAGACCGGCCGCGCTTTTGCGGTGATCGCGACGAACGCTTTGGTCTATCCGGACGAAAACTCATGAATCTTTACGGAGATGGAGTAATTATTGCGGCTAGGCCAGCTATTTTCGCCTTCTTTTGCAGCTCAAGCCGATGAACCCAGTCCACCAGAGCAGACCTTGGGAAACTCAGTCCTCCCAGGAAAGTTTCGTATCGACCTGAGTGACTCTCTGCCTTCTCCTGTCTCTGAAAGCGCTTTTCTCTCAGATGCCTCCGCAAATACAGTCCGACCAAACCATCTCAGGTGTCCTCGAACGGATCATCTATTTCAACGAGGAAAATGCCTACTGCGTAGCCGAGGTTCAGCTGCCGAACAGTAAACGCCCCGTCACCGTCCTGGGCCCCCTGCCAGGCGTGCAGTGCGGTGAGACGCTGCAGTTGCACGGGGAGTGGACACGGCACGCCCAGCATGGCGACCAGTTTAAGATCGCCAGCTTTCAGTCAAAGCTGCCGGCTTCCGTCCATGGCATCCGCAAATACCTGGGCAGCGGCCTCATTCACGGCATCGGGAAATCATACGCAAAAAAGATCGTCGACCACTTCGGAGCCGACACGCTCAAGGTCATCAGTGAAGACTCCGGCCGACTCCATGAGATCCCGGGGATCGGCAAGCAACGCGCCAAATCAATCAAGGCTGCCTGGGATGAGCAAAGCGCCGTCCGTGATGTCATGATGTTTTTGCAAACCTACGGAGTCACACCTTCTCAATGTGTGCGCCTGGTTAAAAAATACGGTAGCGGGGCCAAGCGTATCCTCCAGGATGAGCCCTACCGCCTGGCCGAGGACATCGAACGCATCGGCTTCAAAACCGCCGATAAAATCGCTCTGAATTTGGGCTTCCCCACCAACTCTAAAGAACGCATCGACGCCGGTATTCTGCACACTATGCGGCAGCTCGAAGATGAGGGGCATACCTTGGGCACAGAGAGCATGCTGCTGGAAAAAGCCACCCAACTGCTCTCCCTCGATCCGCCGCAAATACAGCTGCGGATGCGCGCACTGCATCAGTCTTCCAGCCTTTACAGTGTCCATGCCTACAACGCAAACCAGGAGTTAATCGGGCCCGCCCTCCAACTCCCCACTACGGCAAAAGCCGAACTACGTATCGCCGAGGCCATTGTTCGTATTGCCCAGACCGCATCCATCCTCCCTTCGATCAAGGTCGATGCCGCTATCGAGTGGGCCCAATCCAGAGCAGGCTTTGCCTTTGCCAGTCAACAGAGCGAAGCTCTGCGCAACACCCTGCAATCAAAAGTTTCTGTCATCACCGGCGGGCCGGGCACCGGAAAGACCACCATCCTGCGGGCGGTCGTCGACATCGTGCGGGCCAAGCGTGCCCGTATCTTTCTGGCCTCGCCGACGGGGCGAGCCGCCCAGCGCCTGGCCGAAGCCAGCGGAGCCCCCGCCAGCACGATTCACCGGCTGCTCAAATACGATCCGGCCACCCGCAGCTTTACCTATAACGAAGAAAATCCCCTCCCCTGCGACTATCTCATCCTCGACGAGACCAGTATGCTGGACACACGACTGGCCGCCCAACTCTTCCAGGCAGTCCCCAGCGGAGCCCACTTGCTGCTGGTGGGCGATGCCGATCAACTGCCCTCAGTCGGTGCCGGTAATATCTTGGGCGACCTGATGGCGGCCCCGCCCGCAGTCGTCACGCGGCTCGACACCATCTATCGCCAGGGCAAAGAGAGCGGCATCGTCACCACGGCACATGCTATCCTGCGCGGTGAGACCCACCCGGGGCGCACCTTTCGCAGCTTGCGCGACCTCGAAGCGGCCGCCGACTTCACTTTCATCGAAGCCGAACAACCGGAGCAATGCGTGCAAGCCATCAAATATTTAGCCCGCGACTACCTGCCCAAAACCCACGGCATCGACCCGATCAAAGACCTGCAAATCATGTCCCCGATGCATCGCGGACTCGGTGGTATCACCGCACTCAATGCCGAACTGCAAGAGACCCTCAACCCGAAATCAAAAGCGGAGTCACGCCTGCGGTCCGATCCTGACTACGCTCCCGCCGCCCAGACCCACTTCCGGGAGAAGACCCGCAAGCCACTCCCCGCCGAGGTCGAATACGGGAGCAGCCTGTTCCGCATCGGTGATAAGGTAATCCAAACGCGAAATAATTACGATAAAAACGTCTTCAATGGCGACACCGGCGTGATCAAAGCCATTGCAGCCGACCGCTCGGGACTCAGCATCCAGTTTGATGATTTGATCGAATACACCAAGGGCGAACTCTCCGAGATCCAACATGCCTACGCGATCTCGATTCATAAAAGCCAGGGCAGCGAATACCCCATCGTCATTATACCCCTACTCAAACAACACTTTCTCCTCCTCCAGAGAAACCTGGTTTACACCGGAATCACCCGCGCCCGGCGTAAGGTCTACATCGTGGGCTCACTCGATGCCTATGCCATGGCCATTAAAAACAACGAGCAACAGGTCCGCATGACTCACCTGCGCACCCGCCTACGCCAGGCGATGGAGAAAGCGCAATGATACCGGTAATTGCTTTACCCAAATCCATCTGCTTTGTTTCATTCATCCGTCGTTCAACACTTAAACGATGCCGAATCAACGCCGGATCAACCCTCCGCCTGCTCAGCTTCAGCCGCCCGCACCGCTAACACCTCTTTTAGGAGTGCTTGTTTCAGCTCAACAAATCCTTCGTCCGAAACACAGGAGATGGGATAAACTTTCTCTTTTATCTTTTTCTTAAACGCTTTGAGGTTTTCCGGCGCGTCCGGCTCATCCATTTTATTGGCGCAAATCAACTCAGGTTTGCGAATGAGCCCAGGCATGTAGAGCTTTAGTTCATTCTTCAACACCTTATAGTCGGATAAGGGGTCGCGACCATCCGTGCCCTGCATATCCAGCATGATCAGCAGAACTTTGCAGCGCTCCACGTGCTTCAAGAAACGATGCCCCAGTCCGCGATTCTCACTGGCCCCCTCGATCAAGCCGGGGATGTCCGCCACCGTAATCCGCTCAAATTGCTCCGGGTATTCAAGCACCCCCACAGTCGGGAAAATTGTTGTAAACGGATAAGCCCCCGTCCTGGGATGGGCATTCGAGACCATATTCAACAAGGTCGATTTGCCC
>REBV01000030.1 GCA_007692545.1 Puniceicoccaceae bacterium | reverse complement strand
GAATGCTGCGCGAAGTGCGGGAAGTCAACATTGATACGTAACATAAGACTGCCCTTTGCGGGGTCGTCTTGCGGGTGGTTTAGAACAATTTTGATACCTTGATGAAGAAAGCCCTGAAATGCAGAATGATTCCCAACTTATCCCAACCCAACTAAGGTTATTATAAAAAATATACTGACAACGCTAATTGGTATCTGCGGCTTGCTCACGGTCTCTAATGCCTCTGAAACTTTCGTGGTGGATTTTACCAACAACGCTACGGCAGTTCAACCTGCCGCGGGTAAAGACGCGAACACCTCAACCGGCGATGCGTGGAGTTTTCGTGATTCGGGGATCCCCTTGTTCGGCGGGACGACAGCGGGAACGAATACAAGGATTTGGGGCGGTATCACGACCACCTGGAGTCCATCAAATCCCGTGGACTACAACCCTCCCGTCAATTTCCTTACCAATGGTCGATTGTATATGCAGAATACGGGAGGAACGGCTGGCGATTACAGCACCACAATTCAAGGAATGCTTGTATGGAAAAAAGAAAATTTCCTGAACGGTTTCGACGCTCAGCCAGTCCAGCTGAATTCCGGCGATTCGCTGAGCATTACCTGGACCCAGATTGCGGCGACCACCGTTGACGTGCGATTTGTCGTTCAGCAGGGCGGTAGTTACTACGTTTCCAATAGTGGCTTCTCCAGCCTGGTCGCGAACAACGATCTCACTACTTTCTCGGTTGACCCTGCGCAAACCACCTGGGCGCTGATCGATACAAGCGATTATTCAATCGGAAGCTTCAGCAGTGTTGTACTTGCGGACGTTGAAGCCGTCGGTATTTACTTCAACGCATCGCGAGCCAACCAGCAAACGATCATTAGTTTTAACGACTTCAAAGTCGTCGACATCCCCGAGCCATCGACTTTCGGAATCTTGGTCGGCTTGGCCATCCTCGGTTTGGTGGTCACTCGGCGTCGGCGTCAGATTTCCTGAGCGCCACCAACGTTAGAATCTCTTCGCGCCCGATTGAACAACTTCAAAAGAGAATGAGTTTTAATTCTTGGCAAAGTTTATCCAAACCGTCTCTCCAGCCTCTGCGCCTCGGCGTCCTCTGCGAGAAAATGGCGTGGTAACAAGCCGCGCCGCAAACGGCTTCACCCGAAATCACGGCGATTGAGTAATTTTCCAGGATTGGCATAAGATGGCCACCGCGCTCCTCCAATCATTTCCCGCAACCAGCTTTTTGGAAAAAATGTCCTGCACCCGTGAATCGAAGCATCGCATGCGTCATGCGAAGCACCGTTGCAAGTGAGTTGAAACAGGTTTGATGGCCTTACGCCAGGACCTCGCCGCGAGTGGACAGATGGGTGCGCAATTCGGCGTAGAAGTCGTCCAGCAAGGCGTCCGTGTGAGCGGTGTCGCCCCGCTGGATCGGCTGCATCTGGTGGGGGTCGTTCTCCAAATCAAACAGTAGGTGGTCCGTTTGTTTATTCAGATTGTTGCGCGCATACAGGGCCTCTCGGCCGCCAAGGTGTGCGCCGCTGAGGGCGTGCACGTAGGTGTGGCGCTTTGTGCGGAAACCACGGAAGTTAGCGTGGCCGATGTAGGCCATCTCGGGCTCCTTGCCCAGACGGTTGCCCCGAATGTAGTCGGAGTGGTCGATGCCGTCCAAGTCAGTGTGACGGCATTCCACACCGGCTAGGCCCATCAGGGTTGGTAGCACATCGGGGCTGTTGAAGAGCCGCTGTTCGTGGCCGCCCGATAGGCCGGGTACGTGAATCGACATCGGCACCCGGATTGATTCCTCGAAACACACGCCTTTTGTCATCAGGCCGTGCGATCCCAGCATCTCGCCGTGGTCGGAGGTGAAGACGATGATGGTATCCTCTTCCAAGCCCGACGATTTCAGGTAGGCCAGTAGACGACCGAAGTCGGCATCAATCGCGGTACAGGCACCGAAGTAACCGGGCACCGCGCCGAGGGCGGACTCCGTCTCGTCGGGGTCCGGTCCGCCGTTTACCCGAATCGGGCTAATGTTTGGCCGGATGTCGCTCTCGGTTAAATCGTGGTAGGGCGCTTCAAACTCCGGCGGGGCATAGTAGCCGTAGCCCCCGCGGCGATGGCTGAAATCCCCCGGGGTGTGCCGCCGCTCGCCGAAACCGGGATAGACGCCGTTGTGCGGCGGGCCGAACGACAACACCATGAAGAAAGGGTTCTGTCGCGGCTGCTGCATGTAGTCGATTGCTTTGTCCACTTCGTGCTCGGGTTGCCAGGCGCGACCATGGTTAACCATGGTGCCGTTGTCGTCGTATTGCAGCAGGAAGTGGGTGTGGTTTTGGACCCGATACCAATAGTCGAAATCCTGCCGCAGAAACTCCGGCGTGGGCTCCGCCCTTGGATGTTGGGCGCTCAGGTGCCCCTTGCCGCTGTAGGCGGTGGAGTAGCCCTCGCGCTTGAAGTTGCTCACGAGGATTTGCTCGGGCTTCACGTGTGTGACTTCGTTGCGCATCACACCGTGGATCTGGTGAAAACGTCCGGTCATCCAGCAGGCGCGATTCGGACAACAGGTCGGAGTGCTGGCGATTGCGTTGTGGAAATTAAAGCTCTTCGCCGCGAACTTATCGAGATGCGGCGTCTGCACCGGGTCGATGTTGACGAAACCCTGGGCGTGGTATCGCCACTGGTCGGTCATCACAAAAATAACGTTTTTTCGCCGTTGGCTCGTTGATGAAATATTTGGCGTACTCATCTGCCCAAAGAGGCTGTTACCGGCTAGCGCACCGAGCACAGCGGCTCCGTTTTTCTTAAGAAAATCTCTTCTGTTCATTATGCTCTCGTTTGAGTGGGGTTGACGGAGGGCGGGGAGGAGCGGGATTTGACCTTTATTTCAGGTGTAAGCCATCGAGAAAGCGATGGCTAACCTTTGTTCCCGCCATCGCGGTAAACGTTAACTAACGGGACTCGAGTGTCCGTTTGACCGCCGATGCCGCAAGGCGTCTATTCAGGCAATGAAAACCCCTGATTTTATTAAACCCGGCATGGCCGCTGGCGCTCCAGCAAGTGGTCGCTACAATGTGATTTTTGTTCACGCCGACCAATGGAGAGCGCAGGCCTTGGGCTACCGAAAAGAGGACCCCGTTATCACGCCGAACTTGGATGCTTTCCAGCGGGATTCAATTTCCTTCAATAATGCAATAGCGAGCTCCCCGGTCTGTAGTCCCAATCGTGCCTGTTGGTTCACGGGGCGTTACCTGCAGAACCATGGAGTCCTCAAAAATAATGCCGACCATGTTCGACCGGAGCAGCTGTTGAGCAGAGGTTTTAAAAATAATGGCTTTCGGAATGGATACGTCGGGAAATGGCATTTAAACGGGCGTAATACACACCAGGAATGGAAAGGTGTGACACCTGAATTTCTCCGGTCGGACTACGAATACTGGACATCAGCTATCCATAGTCACGCGAACTTCCAGCTCGAATTCGAAGAACAGGGAGAGGTTAAGAACTACGGGCTTGGTTGGCAATCGGACCATATCACCAACAAGGCAATTGAGTTTATTAAACAAAAGGATCATCGGCCTTTTAACCTAGTTGTGTCTTACGGACCTCCACATAACGG
>REBV01000110.1 GCA_007692545.1 Puniceicoccaceae bacterium | reverse complement strand
CCTCCTTGCGTTAGGTTCTTATTTTTCATCAAACCTATTACGACGCAAGTGAGGCGACATTTCAAAACCTGTTTTGGACACTAGTGGCCTTTTTTATTAGTCTTCGAAGTCCGCTAATTTAAAGTCGGAGGTTTCCGAGTTTAGTGTATCTTTCGATAAACCCTTAAAGAGGGCTCGGGTAACTTTGATGAAATTTGTCGAAGTTGCAGTAAATTCGCAGTCAATGAAATCAGAATCGGACAAGTCAGAATAATCCAGTATTGCGGTTCCGAAGTTGCAGGCAAGAAGTTCGCAGCTACTCAAAGTGCTTTTGCTGAAGTCTGACTCGTGAAAGCTACAACCAATGAAGGTGCATTCTGAAAATTCAGCGTTTTGACATTTGGAATTGTTGAAACTACAGTTCTTAAAGATGGATTGAGTTACCTTAAAGTTTTTCATATTCGATCCGTCGAACTTAAAATCATTGAACTCAGATTTAGTGATCTTTGCATTTGTAAGTCGTGAATTCAAAAAATTACTTTTTGAAAAAACGGAGTTCAATATATTACTCTTTTCGAATGAGCCCTCATCGAAATTTACTTCGTCAGCAATGATTTCAATTATATCGGATTGATCAAAATCTAGTTTCGATACTTGAATTTGTTTCCATCTAAAGGGCTTAATGAACTCCAGGATCTTGCTTGTAGCTCTTATCAGTTCGTCTGCGTCTATACGGTTCGTAACTACAGCGTAAGCAATCAAGAATTCTTGAATCGAGTAGTGTGAAAATCGATATGCTCCATCAGAGTTTTTGTTTAGCAGTGAACGACCTCCTACGTCTAGATGAGTTAGTATTTTGAATTTTTCATCTTCACCTACCAATCGCTCTAGATCTTCAGGTATAAGAGATGTCTCTAGTGTCCGCTGAAGGGTCTCAGCCAGCTTTAAGCATATTGTTAGGATGTCCTCGTAACTAATGTCTAGCCCTAGGTTTTTTCTGACTTTTCGTTCTTCCCTTCTTAACCATGCTAAGATGAGTTCCTCATAGATCCGGTATTCAGACAAATTATCTTCATCTAACTCAAAGAAATCCTCAACGTAGGAGAGCAGCAGCGGACGAAACCTCAATGAATCCATCTTTTTTATAATTCGTAGTCCTTTCTCTCGTTTAATCGGGGATCGCGGAAAGCGTTTCTTGAGATACTCTTCTACCTGACTATCATCGAAGAGAGAAAGAAACATTGTTTTACAGGTATAGCCCTTGATGACTAGTTGTCCAAGATGGTCAAATGGGCTATAGCTTCCCTCGGGTAAATACTGTGTTCTGCATGAGATAATTACTTTTTTAAAAGTTTCTGATTGGCTGATTAGGTCAGAAATGCGAGGGGCAATATTATTTACACCGTTCGAATCCTCATCAAGGGCATCCAGGAGTAGTATCGTATTTCGAGGGTTCTTTATCGCTCTAATTTTACTAATAGAGTCATCGCCTAGTTTTAAAAGAATACATTTGGTGGACTTCGGGAAAAATGAAGTTAAATCTAATAACTTCAAGATTACAAGGAGTGAGGTTTTACCCATTCCTGCGTCAGCCAAAACAAATAGATGATTTCTTCCGTCAATGACAGGTGATTCATGGCTAAAGAATTCATTAATAAATTTGTATATTGGCATTCTTATATCTGAAGCAACCATGTCATTTGATGAATCCGCAGGATTGTGATGCTGGCAGTTTGGTTCTACGTAATATTTCGCCAAAGCCTTCGCGTCCGTAAATTCCTTTGAGATTTCGTCAAGTTCTGACTCTCGTTTTTGATTAATGCTACTCAATTTTTTGAATAGCTTATTGATGAGTACAGTAGATATATATGTTTCCATGATCATTTTTTAGGCTGCGAGGATTATTTGCATTGGATTCTTCATACCTTCCCCTCCTTAAGGATAACATCCAGCAGATCCGGGCTGGCTTCGGGGATGCGTTGGAGGCGGTTGCGGATGGGGTGGTTGGGAGTGTTGAGTGAAAGTAGCACAGACAATCCTGTCTGCGAATCGTTGGGGGATTGCAGACAGGATTGTCTGCACCACTCTTTTTGATGAACTGCACTAGCGGGACGAGTTTTTCGAAGAGCGCGGCTTCGAGTGGGGTGGGCTTTTTGACGGGTAGAATGTCGATGAAGATTTTGCGGACTTCGTAGGTATTTCCCATCAGTTCGGGGAAGTTGTCTCGGAAGCAGTATTTGAACAGTGCTGAGTTTAGGAAAGCGGTGAGATAAGCAACAGAATCACCTTTGCTGGAAAGTATAAAGCCCTTGTCGTTGGTGAAAAAGCCATCATCCCTGTCGTAGTAAAACGGCAGGAATGCTGTCATATTCGGGTAAATAATCTTTGGTTTGTAAAACTCGTCGAAATAGACGCAATTTCGGAGATTTGACCAGTGGTTTCCTTTATCCTGCCGCTTAGCCAGTTGGGTTTCATATTGCTTGAGATGCTCCCATAGCACGGGGCACTCCTCTTTCAAGTTCACTGGCGGAATCCCTTTGGATTTTACGCCGTTGTGGGAGTTGATCATCCACGTCCCGTCCCAGCTGGTGCTGTAGCGTTGGACGTAGCGGCCGCGCAGGAGTGGGACGAGGTAGTCGGCGCACTTGGGGTCGGCGTCGACGAAGGCGTCGCGCTGCTCGGTGGTGATGTAGAAGGCGTCGTTGAATCCGGTTTTGATGCCGTAGTTTATTTCGATATCCCATTCGGCCAGGGGGAGGCCCTGGGCCTCGACTTTTTTCTTAATGGCGTGGCGTTCCGGGGTGAGGATCACCCAGGGGAGCGCGGAGAGTTCGTTTTGGCAGACGGCGTTGGCTTGGAAATAGGCACCGGGGTCGCGCATGGCGGCGCGGTCGTCGCTGGCGTAGCAGGTGCGCAGCTGCTGGCGGGGTGTATCTTTGGCGAACTGGGTGATACAGGTGTAGGTGGTGGCGGCACCGAAGTTTTGCGCCATGCCGAAATCGAGCACGGTATGGGTATCGACTTTGTCGGCGAGGTAGCCACGGAGCTTTTCTCCATAGCCGGCTCGCATCCATTTGTTGGAGGTGATGTAGGCGAGCTGGCCGCCGGAATTGAGGAGGTCCGCGCCGCGCTCGTAGAAGAGGCAGTAGATGTCGGCGGTGGCGGCGTAGGTCTGGAAGTTTTGCGCCACCCATTTGTCTTTTTGCGGTTTTGGGAATTTCTGGATCTGGATATAGGGCGGGTTTCCGATCACCACGTCGAAACCGCTGAGCCCGAACATCCATTCGGGGTCGAAGTAGGGGGCGCTGGCGTTTTGGTTGTAGGGGTCCCAGGCGGCGAGTTTGTTGGCGGTATCGCTCTGCCAGCCGTTGCGCTTGAGTTCTTCGGCGATGAGGTTGCGGAGTTCTTTATCGCGGGCGCGGTGTTTGTTTTTGGTGCGCGGGGTCTTGGCGCTGAAGAGGTCGTGCCGGACCTGCTTGAGCTCGCGCTGGAGGTCGGAGACTTCGGTGATCTCAAAGAGCTCGCCTTGTTCGCCGGGTTTTTCGATCTGAATGAGGGTGTCGGCAGTGACGAATTTTGTCTCCAGATTGGGCAGGGGCCGCACGCCGAAATTGTCGCGGGCTTTATCGACTTTTTGATCGACGATGAGGGAGATGAAGAAGCGGAGCTTGCTGACCTGGGTGGCGATACTCTGGATGTCGACTCCGTAGAGGCAGTTCTCGATGAGGTAGAGTTTGCGTCCGTAGCCGAGCTCATTTTTGGCGAAGGCTTCTTCGATGTCGCGCTTCTGGGCCTCGGCGTCGGCGATGGCGCGGTCGCGGAAGGTGGTGTCGTCGATATCCTGGGCGGTCTCGATCAGGCGGTCGACTTTGGCCAGCTGGCGCTGCTCCCACAGTTGGTCGCGGGGGTCGAGCTTGCCGAGGATGTAAACCAGCTTTTGCAGGGCACCCATGGGGAAGGCGCCGGAGCCGCAGGCGGGGTCGAGGATCTTGCACTGGTCGATGGCGAGGATGAGGGTGTCGGTCTCGGCTTCGTTGAAGGGATTTTCAGATTCGTTGTAGGTGAAGAGTGTGTCGAGGCGGGTGCGTAGCCCAGACAATCCTGTCTGGGGCTCATTCTCAAAATCACGGACAGGGTTGTCTGTGAGTAATTCGGGTGTGGATGAGTCACAGACAGGATTGTCTGTGCTACTTTTTTGAGAATCACAGACAGGATTGTCTGTGCTACGTTGGCAAATGCTGTATTCTTCTTCACGCAACTTGGCCTTTACCGGATTCTGCTCGATATAGCGGATGAAGTGTTCGAGCTGTGCCTGGCTGCGGACGATGTGATCGTAGGATTCATCCTGCCAGAAGGTTTGACCGGTGCGGCCAAGGAGTGCGTTGCAGTTTTTGGCGCTGACACCCTTGATGCCTTGGAGAATTTTCGAGAGTGCCTGCCCCTGGTAGGGGTGGATCAAGAGATGAACATGATTGGGCATAATGACCCAGTCGATCAGAGCGTAGCGTTTACCATCAAAATGCGCGAGACAGTCCTCGACGATGGAGCGGACTTTGGGTTGACGAAGGTGGCATGCTCCGTGCCCGGCATCGAGCCATTTTTCGAGACGCTGTCCGAAGCGTTCGTCGTAATCTTTCCATTGCGCGTCGTCCCATGGCTCGGGATTTTGGATAAGCCATGCCTCGCGCTCTGCTTTCCAGCGTTGTAATTTCTCCTGGGGGAGCGAGTCGGCGAGCCGGAAGGTGACCCAGTAGGTGGCGTTTTCTTTGCTCCAGTGGGGGAGGTTGCGCCGGGTTTTGGTGATTTCGCACGGTAGCCCAGACAATCCTGTCTGGGGGTTGGATTCGGATTTGGATGGGTTCCCAGACAGGATTGTCTGGGCTACGTTTTGCTGGGTTGCGTTTTGCTCGAAGTTCCCAGACAGGATTGTCTGGGCTACGCTTTGTTCCAGATAGGCCTTCAGAGATTCGTCGACCATGTAATCGACGATGGAACGCGGGGTGTAGAAAGAGCCGGTTTGTTTGCGGGCGGTGGTCTTGGTTTCTTCGTTGTAGGAGGCGAGGAGATTTTCAAAGACCTGGCCGAGCAGTTCGGGATCGAGGGCGATTTCCTGCTCGATGGGGGTGTTTTCCACGATGGTGAACTTGTAGGCGTTGAGGATGTGGATGAGTCCGCGGACGGATTCCCGCTTGCGCTTGTTATCCCCGTAGTCGCCGCTCAGGTCGACCTCGCGCGGGGCACCGAAGAAGAGGAAGTCGGGCACCACGAGGGGGTTGTCTTTGCGGTCGGAAAAGCCATCCTCGTAGATGGTGACCTTGCCGCCCATCGGGCCGGTCTTGGTGGGGTGCGGGTAGTCGAGGCACTCGAAGAGGCCGCCGTTGAGGAAGGGGGTGATGCCTTCGACCGTATCGATAAACTTCTGCGGCTGCTTGAAGGCGGATTCGTAGCGGAGGAGGGTAGTGGTATTGTGGTGCTGCCCGGATTTGCGAAACTCGCGCTGGCCACAGGTCTGGTTGAGGGTGGCGAAGAAGAGGTTCTGGAGGATGGCCTTGTAGTAGTGGGTTTCCTTCGATTCGGCATCGAATTCAGGGAGGAACTCACTTTTGATGGACTCGGCGACGAAAAGGGCGTCCGGGACGAGATTCTTTTGTTTGATAAACCAGACAAAGAGAATGCGGGTGAGGAGGCGGATGAGGTTTTTTGCCTCGTGCTCGCGGACCCTCTCACGGTCTTTGAAGAGGTAGTATTTATCCGCCTTTTCATCGAGCAGGGGGAAGTGGGCGTGGTGCATGGCCCAGAAAAACCAGTTGGCGAGTTCCTTGTAGAAGCGCTTGTTGAGCAGCTCGACGTTGAAGATATTTTCCCAGGCGGCGTGGAGGGCGTCGAAGTTGGTGATGGGCTCGCGTTTGGGGTGCACGAGGTTGTCGAAGGCGAAAGAGTCGAGGATGTCGAGGTGGCCGCGGTGGGGATTTGTCAGGGAGATGTCGCGGATGATGGTGGCCTTTTCGAGGACGTCTTTATGCGCTTCGCGCTTGTTGCGGCGGCGGTTGATGACGGCGATGGAGAGGGTCGTAGCACAGACAATCTTGTCTGTGGATTTTGTTATTCGAGCGGGAGGATCACAGACAGGAGCGGGCGGATCACAGACAGGATTGTCTGTGCTACCGTATTGAAAGAGCACCATGACGGGCATGGGGAAGACGCGGTTGATCTGGCGGGCGATGGCGGTGAGTTTGCCACGGGCGTAGTCGGCCCCCGTCAGCTCGATGGCGAAAAAGAGGTAGGAGCGCAGCAGGCCCGGCTTGACCTCGTTGTCCTGGAAGAGGGAGGCTTCGCGGGAGAGTTCGTCGTCGGTCAGCTGAAAGAGCAGGTCGGCGGATTTCCACTCGTCGAAAAGAGCCTTATCTTGATCAAACTGAGCCCCGGCCGCATTGGCTTCCAGCATTTCCAGGAAGGCGGCGGGCTTGGCTCCGGGGATAGGGATGGTCTTGGTGCTGGCATAGCCGAGGGTCTGGAGCAGGGCGAGGTGGCCGTCGCGGAAGTTGGCGGCGGGCCCTTCGGCTGAGCTCAGGGGAGCGATGGCCTGGAGAGCGGACTGGATGGAGCTTTGGAGATTGGCGGACATTATTGAAGGACGGATGAGTGATTGCGGATGGCTTATTCCGCCTCGAGTGAATCCAGGAGGGCACGGCCCTTGGCGGTCAGGCGGTATTTTTGCAGGCGGCTGGTGGGTTTGTCGGGAATGGTGCGTTCGATGACTTTTTGCTCAAGCATACGGTTGATTTGCTTATGCAGTTCCCCGGAAACACTTTTATGCCCGATGATCGGTGCGATGGCAGCTTTACCGAGCGGCTGTTCGCGAAGGACGAGAAACACCTTGGCGGCCAAAGCCGACTCTAGCCGTGACTCTAGCCGCGACTCTAGCCGCGACTCTAGCCCCTGCTGATTGGTGGACGCCGCCTTAGGTTTATCATTGGCCCGAGCCGGACGATGCAGGATGGTCAGAAAACCATCAGTAAGCTGGAAGTCAGGCTCCGGCAGGCCGGCCTCCCGGCAGAGTCGGATCATGTCGCCGGTTCCGGTGCCGTAGCGCTCGATGTAGCGGGCAAGGTAAAGGGCCTCGGCGAAGAGCAGATTGCGGGGAAAGGAGCGGTGTTCCTTGCGAAGAAGTGCGAGTGTTAGCGAGGGGGGAAGGCCGCCGGGATTCCATATCTCCACCCGATTGTCAAAGATAGACACCTGCACGCTGGCGTTGCTGTTGTAATCGCGATGCGCGACGGCGTTGACGATGGCCTCGCGGACGACTTCCTGGGGGATCTCGTATTCGACCGGAGCTTCGCTGCTTGCCTCGCGGGTGCCGACACTGACGTTGATTTTAGAGAGGACGAAATCGACGGCTCCGTTGACCAGATCAAAGGCGGTGCCCCGGACATCGAGATGCGCGGGGATGGGCTTGGCCACGCGGGTCCCGTGGAAGTGGGCGCATTTGACCAAAGAGGCAGGAAGGAAGCGCTGCGGCTCCCGGCCAAAAAGAAGAACGGCGCCCTGAGTCGGGGTGTTGGCCTCGAGGAGGTGCAGCTTAGCCAGCACCTCGGAGGCTGTGGCATCTTCCGGCAGCGGGAAATTGCGCCACTTGCGGGCACTGCGGACGAAGCGGGCAATGGCCTCGACATTAAGGTCGTCCAAATTGGCCCCTCTCGCAGGGGTGGCATCCCAGGGTAAATTATGGAGTATACCTGTGCTCTCCAGGTGGTTGACCAGACTCGCGTAAACGTTGGCGCGCAAGCTGTCGTAGGAGTCGAATCGGCGGCGGATGACCTCATTCCCTGCAGCACGAATCAAAGCCTGCATCTTCGGGTGCTTATCCTGGTCGTCGGCACCCTTGATGTGAATCAATCTGGAGATTCCCAGCTCGGTGGCGCGGTTGAACTCCAGATGGGTGGGGGACAGCCCGTCTTCATCCTCCCAGCCATACTCGTCGCCAAATAAACCGAGGTAAAGGTCGCACTTCGACAATTCGTCCAAATAGGCCTGATCCGGCCGTTGGTCGCTTGCGGGGAGGTCCTGTTCGAAGACGAAGGTCTCAAACTGCTTGGAAAGGAGCGGGTCGCCCTGAATAAAAGCCGCGAGCGATGCGCGTTCGGTTTCGAACTCCTTTTGAACACTGCTGATGAAGATACGGAAACTCATGCTGAATTAGCGGGATCCATAATCACAAGCCAGGTGAGCAGCTCGTATTCGGTCTCCAGTTCTTTGGGTGTCTCTTCGGAAGTCGGCAGCTTACCGTCGCGTCCGGCGAAGAGGGAAGCGGCAGCGCGCTTGGTGAAGGTGTGGGCGATGGATTCCGTGGCCTTGCGGATGAGTTTTCCGTAGTGGCTCATGTCGGCGCCGTCCTGAGTTTTCTGATCGAAGAGGTCGCAGAGCCTTTGCTGGGCTTCGGGGAGACCGGCAGCGAGGTCGCGGAAGAGGTTGAGGGCCTGCTTGGGCTGGGTAAAGGTGAGACGGACGGTGCCGTCGTCGAGCACGTAGATCAGGTAGTAGCGGCCGAGGGGGTTGATCTGTGCAGCGGTGTCGGCAGTTTTGGAGTCACTGGAAGCAGGCAGGATTGCCTGTTCTACTCTATGGCGCAGGCAGAATATCGTGCCGGGCTGAGCGATGGGCGTGTCTTTTTTGGTGGGAACGATGGCGTAGAGGCCGGGCTGGGCGGCTTCCAGTTCCTCGCGCTTGGCTTCGAGGAATTGCAGCAGGTCGATGCGGAATTCATCGAGGGAGAAGTCGGCCAGGGTGATGTTGTCGTCGAAGTCTTCGAGGTCGAGGATTTCGTCCTGCATGCGGCGCAGTTGTTTGTTGCGGAAGAGGAGGTCTTTCTGGATGAGTTCTTCGACTTGTTCGTTCTCCAGCAGGTTGTCCTCCTGTGTGGCAGAGAGGTCGACCAGCGCCATGCGGGCCTCGACGCGGTGCTTGACGTTGAGGTAGCGGTCGAGGTCGGCCACGGGCCAGAAATTGATGAGGTGGACGGCTGTGTTGCGCGAGCCGATGCGGTCGATCCGCCCGAAGCGCTGGATGATGCGGACGGGGTTCCAGTGGATGTCGTAGTTGATGAGGAGGTCGCAGTCCTGCAGGTTCTGCCCTTCGGAGATACAATCGGTAGCGATGAGCACGTCGATCTGCTCCTCCTGCGGGAAGTGGGGCTGCTCGGCGCGGCGCTTGGAGAGCGGGGAGAAGTTGGTCAGGATGTCGTCGAAATCGTTGGAGAACCGGAGGGTGCTGCGGTTTTCCTGGCTGCCCTGAACGAGCGCGACATGAGCCTCGCGGGCGCGGATGTCGCCGCTGAGCTGATCGTAGAGGTAGCGGGCGGTATCGGCAAAGGCGGTGAAAATGAGGACCTTGCGATTGGCGCGGCCGTCTTTGTCGGTGGAGGGCTGGTCGAGCTTTTGGAAGATGCACTCGCGCAGCTTGGCCAGCTTGCCGTCGTATTGTGGCTTGGTGGCTTCGGCCCGGTCGAGCAGGTAGCGCAGTTGCACGCGGTCCTGCTGGATGGCCTTGCGCCATTTGGGGATGTCGATGTGGCCCAGGTGAAACTTCTTTTTACCGCCGACCACGAAGTCGGCCTCGCCGAGCTCGCCGGTATCGTCCTCGTTTTCCGGATTGAGCAAATCGTAGTCGAGCTCCGGGTTTTGATCTTTAAACTGCTCGAACTGGTCGAACTTGGCTTCGAGCCGGTCGATCTTTTCGATGGTGCGGCCGAGGGTCAGGCGGAAGGAATCGATGGAGCTTTCCAGGCGCTTGAGGAAGTTGACCTTCATCATGCTGATGAGGATGCGCTCGCGGCCCTCCTGGGTGAAGCCGTTTTGCTCCTTGGCGATATAAGTCTCGCGGACGGAGGCGGGCAGATCGGCCCGCAGGTGAAAGGTGGGGTGGTAGAGTGCCAGGGTCAGGTCGGAGATCGAATCGTCCAGATCCTCAAAGGAAATCTGCCGCGGCCGCAGGTCGATCGGCGGGTGGAGCGACTTCGGGGCCGGGCGGTGCGGGAACCCGCCGAGGCGCGCCATCTCCGCCTGGTAGTAGCGGGTGATTTGCTTGCGTGAGCGGGCGATGCTGAGGCCGTCGAGCATGCGGAAAAAGTCGCCGCCGATGGCATTGAGCAGATCGCGGTTGCTGCGTTTTTCGCTGGGCTGCTTGGCCCAGGTCGTGAAGTGCTGTTGGGCCTTGCGGGTGGTCTCTTTGACCGAAGTGATTTTCAGACTTTCGCTGAAAGCGGCGTCGGGTCGCGGGTCGCGGGCCACGTCGCCACCGGCGATGAAGGAGACCTGGTTGCGCAGGTCGGACAGCTCGTTGTTGACGGGGGTGGCGGACAGCAGGAGGACCTTGGTCTTACTGCCGGATGTAATGATGTCTTCGATCAGGCGCTCGTAGCGGCTGCGCTTTACTTTCTCGCCCGGTTCCTGCTTGGCCTTGGCGTTGTTGCGGAAGTTGTGGGACTCATCGATCACGATGAGATCGTAGGCACCCCAGTTGAGGGTTTCCAGTTGCAGCCCGTTCACCTCGCCGCTTTCGCGGGAAAGATCGGTGTGGTGAAGCACGTCGTAGCGGAATTTGTCGCTGGCGAACGGATTGAGTAAATCGTTGTTGCGATAGACCGTCCAGTTGCGGCTAAGTTTTTTCGGGCAAAGCACGAGCACGCGTTCGTTCTTGAGCTCGAAGTATTTGATCACGGCGAGCGCGGTGTAGGTCTTACCCAGGCCCACACTGTCGGCGAGAATGCAGCCGTTGAAATCTTTGATTTTATTGATGGCGGACTTGGCGCCATCTTTTTGAAACGAGTAGAGCGCCCGCCAAATTCCGGTATCGGGCAGTTGCAGGTTTTGCAGGTCCGCGTCCGCACTGCGTTCGCCATCGATGTATTCGCGGAAAATATGGAAGAGCGTGAGGTAGTAGATGAACTGCGGCGACTGGTTGGAGTAGAGCCGGGCCAGTTCGCGGAGGACGAGGTCTTTCACGTCTTTCGTTAATTCCTGGTTGGACCACCACTCGTTGAACCAGGCGAGTAGATCGTCGCGGTCGCGGCGGCTGTCGACGACGAGATTGAGTTCAACATTGTTGCCGGTCTCGCGGAGGCCCAAGCCCGGAACCGTGAAATTGGAACTGCCCAGCATGGCCTCGGCGACCGGACCGTTCTGGATATGGTAGAGCTTTCCGTGGAGGAGTCCGCTTTGCGTCACCGTGCGAATGGCCGCCTTTTGCTCGATCCACTCGGCGCATTCGCGGGCGAGTCGACCTTGACTGAGCTGGTTGCTGAGGGAGAGGCCGGCTTCTGTGAGTGCGAACTCCCGCGACGCTTCGGAGTCCTTGTCGATGCGGTTGATGAATTGAGGGTCGCCGAAGAGAAAGCGCAGCTCTTGGATGGAGTCCAACTCATGCTTCAGCGCGTGGTAGGCATGAATCGTGAAGTAAGCCGAGACGATGGATAGCTGCGTCTCCGGCTGGAGGACAGGCTTAAGGAAGTCACCAGCACTGCCTCGGGAATGGTTATCCCGGATACTGGAGCGAGTGTGTGCAGGCGAGTCAGGCATGAAGAGCGCGAGAATAGTGGGTTCGTTAGCCTTGAGGCAAGGTCGGGTTTCTGAAAAGTGGTCTGCGGCGGATTTCATCGATATAAGGGAGTGCGTGCTTTCGTTGATGCTCGTCGGACCAGGCGCCAAGCTTTGTTCCGCGGGTCCAACCACTCCGTGACACGCTGGAAGCGTGTGCTACTTTCTAGGCAGGCACTTCGTGAAGCATGATTCCCCTAGCTCGGTGTCTTTCGTCCTAGTGGTTCAAAAGTGTGCGCGACTTTGGTCTTCTCATGGGGGCTTTTTTTGAACTTACTGGCGCAGATGGACACGACGAAAATTGAAATGAAGAATTTGGTCTTCTTTGCCCGGCATGGGGTGCTGGCGGAGGAGGCGGCTTTGGGGCAGCGGTTCCGGCTGGATGTGGTGGTGGAGCTGGATGATTCGGTCGATCTATCCAGCGATCAACCGGAGGCGACGGTCAACTATGTGGCGCTCTATGCCCTGGTCGAAGGCATCTTTACGGGGCAGCGGTTTAATCTGATCGAAGCGGCGGCGGAGGCCATTGCGCGCGCCATTCTGCAGGACTTCGCCAAGGTGCGCGCGGTCACGGTGAAGGTGAAGAAGCCTTCGGTGCCGGTGGATTGTGTTTGTGATTACTTCGCGGCGGAGGTCACCCGGTGCCGGTAGTCACGGCTTACCTGGCGCTGGGCAGTAATCTGGGCGACCGGCTGGGGCAGATGCAGCAGGCGCTGGAGCGCTTGGCTGCGGGCGGGGTCGATGTCTTGCAGGTGAGCCCGGTCTATGAAAACCGGGCGATCGGTATGGGGGAGGCGGCTCCTTTTCTGAATGCAGTGGCGGCGGTGGCGACCGGGCTTGCGCCGCTTGCGTTGCTGGATCACTGTCTCGCGGTGGAGCAGACGCTTGGGCGGGTGCGCACCGAGCAGTGGGCCCCCCGCACGATTGATTTGGATGTGATTGCCTATGGTGAGCTGGAGTTGGTTAGTGAACGGCTGCAAGTGCCGCACCCGCGGATCGAGCAGCGGGATTTTGTGGTGCACCCGCTCGCGCTCATCGCGCCGGATCTGATGATCCGGGGGCGGCGGGTGGCCGACTTGGCGGCGGATTTGCCAGCTGATGGGTTGACTTTGAGCGGCGACTCGCTGCAGCTTCCTGCTTAATTTGTTATGAAACCTTCTGTTGAAATCGAATACTGTCCGGGTTGCCGCTGGCTGTTGCGGGCCGGGTGGACGGCGCAGGAATTGCTGACCACCTTCGAGGCAGAGCTGGGCGCGGTTAGCCTCAAGCCTGCCGAAGTGGGGGGCACTTTTACGGTGCGGGTCGATGGGCACCTGCTCTGGGATCGAAAAGCCGAAGGCCGCTTTCCCGAAATGAAAGAACTCAAGCAGCGCCTGCGGGATCAGATCGCGCCGGAACGGGATCTGGGGCACAGTGATACGGAGGCGCGAAAGGACTGACCATGCCGACTAAAACCGCCCAGGCCTGTATCGACGCGGCCGAGCGTCTGGCCGACGCGGTCGATGCGCTGAGCTTCGCGGAGCCAACCACCCATATTTACAATCCGCTGCGCTATGCCTGGGCGGGGCATCGGAGCTACTTGCAGCAGCATGCTGCGAGCCGAAAGAAGGTGGTCTTGCTCGGGATGAATCCTGGGCCTTATGGGATGGTGCAGACGGGAGTGCCCTTCGGCGAGGTCGCGCTGGTGCGGGACTGGGTGGGGGTGGAAGCGGCGATCGAAACGCCGGAAAACGAGCATCCCAAGCGCCGGATCGAGGGTTTTGCCTGCCAGCGCAGTGAGGTGAGCGGGCGTCGCCTGTGGGGCCTGTTTGCGGAAAAATATCCCGCCGCGAAGGATTTCTTTGCGGATCATTTTGTGGCCAACTATTGCCCGCTGGTCTTCATGGAGGCAACCGGGCGTAACCGCACACCGGATAAACTGCCAGTGGCTGAAAGTGCGCCGCTCTATGCCGCTTGTGATGCCCACCTGCGGGACTTGATCGCCGCCCTCCAGCCGGAGTGGGTGATCGGGGTGGGTGCCTTTGCCGAGGCCCGGGCTCAGGCAGCGCTGGCCGACACCGGCGTGCGCACGGGCCGGATCCTGCATCCCAGTCCCGCCAGTCCGGCGGCCAACCGGGGCTGGGCCGAGCAAGCCGAAAAGCAGCTCAAGGCACTGGGTGTTTGGTGAACGGGATTAATGCAGACGTTTAGTTTTGATTATACTCGGCCTGCGGCAGCGCATTAAAATCGACTAATCCTGTGATAGATCGGTATTACATGTGCTTATGTTAAACCAATTAGAATCCTCGCAGGCTTCGGCCTATCCGGAAATCATTCAAGGCGGGATGGGGGCGGGCGTCTCCAACTGGCGTTTGGCGCGGGCGGTGGCTGAGCGCGGGCAGCTGGGCGTGGTCTCGGGCACGGCCCTGGACACGGTCTTGATCCGTCGTTTGCAGGATGGTGATCCGGGCGGGCACATGCGGCGCGCGCTGGCGGCCTTTCCTTATCCGGCGCTGGCGCAGGCGGTGCTGGAGGCGTGGTTTATCGAGGGCGGTCGGGCCTCGGATGCGCCTTATAAGCTCAAGCCGATGCCCTCGGCTGAGATGTTGCGGGAGGATGAGGCTTTGCTGATCGTGGCCAACTTCGTCGAAGTTTATTTGGCCAAAGCGGGGCACGACGGGATGGTGGGGATCAATTTGCTGGAAAAGATACAGCTGCCCACCTTGCCTTCCTTGTTTGGGGCTATGTTGGCGGGGGTCGATGTGGTCATCATGGGCGGAGGGATTCCGCTGGGCATCCCCGGAGCGCTGGACAGGATGGCGCAATTGGAGCCGGTTGAGATGCGGCTGAATGTGGTGACGAGCGACCGGACTAAAATCTACACCACTTCCTTTCATCCCGGCACGCATGTCAGTGCCTCTCAGGCGCAGCTGAAACGACCGCTCTTTTTTGCGGTTATCGCCTCCGATATCCTGGCCAAGACGCTGGTCAAAAAAGCGAATGGAGCCGTCAATGGATTTATCATTGAGCACCACAATGCCGGCGGGCATAATGCGCCACCCCGGCGAGGGGATGCCTATGGCGAGCGCGATGTGTGCGCAGTCGAGAAGGTGGCCGAGCTCGGGCTTCCCTTCTGGTTGGCCGGAGGCTGTGCCTCGCCGGAAGGATTGGCTGCGGCCCGGGCTGCCGGTGCGATCGGGGTGCAGGTCGGCACGGCCTTTGCCTGCTGTGAGGAATCGGGTATCACCGAAACCATCAAAGCAGAGATCATTCAGCGGCACCGCGCGGGCACACTGGAAGTGATCACTGATTTTCAAGCATCGCCCACCGGCTACCCCTTCAAGCGGGTGGAAGTGGAGGCCAATGCGGGACGCGATGCCTGCCGGGCCTGTGACCTCGGCTACCTGCGAACCGTCTATGCCAAGGAGGACGGGACACTTGGCTACCGCTGTCCAGCCGGGCCGCGCAAGCCCTTCTTGAGTAAGGGCGGCACGCCGGAAGAGGCGGAGGGCAAGCACTGTCTCTGCAACGGACTCCTGGCCACTATCGGGATGGGCCAGATCCGGCGGGGCACAGCGGTGCAGCCGCTGGTCACCTGGGGGGAGGATATGCGTTTCCTGAATCCGATCCTCGGACAGGAACGCACGAGCTATGCCGCCGGGGAGGTGATTGATTATTTGCTGGGTCTAAAATGAAAAGATGATAAGTTACGCTTTATCGTAGCAGGGTTGGCTCTGCCGCGCTGTTTGCAAAATATTGACTAACTGCTTGTTCTGTTCGGGCGGCAGAGCCAACCCGACTAAGATAGAATCCGAAGAATTTATATTTCATCCATCTAGCATCATGCAACAATCTGCCCTACGTCATCACAGTTTTGGAAAACCGCTGGAAGTGCTGCAGCTTGAATCGATCCCGGTTGCGGAACCTCGCGCGGGTGAAGTACGGGTGCGGTTGGAGGCGGCCAGTATCAATCCATCCGATTTCGGGATGATTGCCGGTACTTACGGGCATCTGCGCGAGCTGCCTGCGGTGGCGGGGCGCGAGGGGGTCGGTGTGGTGGAGGCACTGGGTGCCGGAGTGGATTCGGTGAGTGTGGGCACGCGGGTTCGTTTTCCGGGCGAGGCGGGGGCCTGGCAGGCGTCTGCTTGCATCGCGGCGGACGAACTGCTGGTGGTGCCGTCCGGTGTGCCGGTGGAACAGGCGGCCATTTCATTTATCAATCCGCCTACGGCGTATTGTCTGCTGCGCAAGATGGTCGAGCTGAAGCCCGGCGACTGGGTGCTGCAAAACGCGGGTAACTCGGCGGTCGGGCTATCGGTGATTCAAATGGCGCGGGCCTTCGGCTTGAAAACGATCAGCCAGGTGCGGCGCGAGGAACTGGTGGCACCCCTCCAAGCGATGGGGGCGGATCATGTGGTGTTGGAGGGGAGTGACTGGGCGAAAAACAGCCAGCAGCTGACTGGGGGCGCGGCGATAAGGCTGGCCCTTAACTCAATCGGCGGCGAGAGCGCTATCGACCAGATCAAAGCCCTGGGCGAGGGCGGCACGCAGGTGACCTTTGGCGGGATGGTGGGGGACAAGGTGCGCTTCCCCACGCGCTTCCTGATTTTTAACGATGTGCGCCTGGTCGGCTTCTGGTGGGATGCGTATGCGCGGCGTTTGGGTGTTGCCGGTGTGCGGGCGGTGATGGCTGAGGTCTATGCTATGATGGCCGATGCTCGGCTTAGCCTGCCGATTGAGAGAAAGTATCCATTCAGTGAATACGAGTCGGCGATTAAGCACGCCGGAGAGCCGCGGCTGGGTAAGGTTTTGTTGGTCCCCTGACTTAGTCACAAATTAATCGGGGCACAGAGCAGCTGCGGAGAGCTGCGATCCCGGGAACGCAAGTCTCCTGACTTGCTGTGTCAGCATCGGC
>REBV01000065.1 GCA_007692545.1 Puniceicoccaceae bacterium | reverse complement strand
CAAGCGCAAAATAAAGGAAAACTGGCTGTAAGAAAAAATTTGTTATGCACCCATTTACCTTTGCGCACCGCGCAAAGGCCAGCATTTTGAACAACATGTCGCCTCTTAAAATTTTCCTGCTTGCTCTGCTCACCCTCTTTTTCTGGGTTCCGGCCCATGCGCTCCGCATAGAAGCCGGTGCCATCAATAACTCGGCCATCTTTGGGATTCAATTCCCCAAAGAAACGCGGGCCTTCTATGCCAAAGAGTCGAGCTTGCAGTCGATTTCCGTGCAGGACTACCTGACGGCGAACTTCCGCGTGACCGAGCTGAATGTGGTCAACCAGGGCAGTGCGCTCCTGCGGATCTACCACAGCCGCCCGCTCCTGCCGGGCGAACTGCAACAGGCCATGGCCGACGGGGCCCAAGCGACCGGAGCCCCCGGAGGGGCTAGCTCGATTATCCAACGACCCCTGCCGCCACAAGTGCAGGCACTGGCCGACCGCGCAGCCGGTGTCAGCGAAGCCATCACCAGCACCGAAGTAATGAAAGAATATCCCGTAGCCACACACGCGCACACCATCGAATTTCGTATCGGCAGCCTAAAAGAGCTCCTCAACCTTCACGACGAACTGCAAAAACACTGGACCCAGGAGCCGGACACCTCCGGCGATGAGCCGGAAGCACGCCGCCTCGGTGGCACCCTATTTACAGTCGAGTAACCAGCAAAGCAGTATGACTCTCTTTCAAGCAACTCTCTTCACCGGGATCTTCCTGCTCGCGTTTGGAGGCCACTTCCTCTGGCACGGCATGCGCAGTGCCAAAAGCGTGCAAGCCTTCCCCCGCTCACAAACGGCCACAGTCCTGCTGCTCGGCACTGCAACGGCCTGGTTTCTCTACATGATCACCCAGCTTGGCCCAGCCGATTTTGGGGATTACAAACACCTGCTCTTTGTTTTGTTTCTGGTCGTCGCCATCGGTTCCTTCTTCTACGTGCCCGACTTTTTGGCCGTGCGTGGCCTGGCCGCACTCATGCTACTGACCGCCGGAGCACTGCTCGATGCCGCCTACATGGAACTGCCCACCGCACGCCTCTTCCTGGTCAGCTTTGTTTACTTCGCTATCATCATCGCCCTCATCCTGGGCGCCAACCCCTACAAAATGCGCGATTTCCTGGAGTGGCTCTATAAAAAAGAGCCGCGTCCACGCATCTTCGGCGGCCTCTTCGCCGCCTATGGCCTGCTGCTCCTTGGAGTCGCCCTGAGCTATCATGCCTGAATCAACGCAATCAACTACAGGACGCCTGATCATCGTATCCGGTCCCGCCGGAAGCGGAAAGACCACCGTCTGCCAGCGTATGCTGAGCGAGTTCGATAGCCTGCAACGGGTCGTGACCTCGACCACGCGCCCCCCACGTAGCGGCGAGCTCGATACGGTCGATTACTACTTTTTTGATCGGGAGACCTTCCAGGCCAAGATCGAAGCGGGTGAATTTTACGAGTACGCCACAGTCCACAGCAAGCTCTACGGCACACTGCGCAAAGAGGTGCAGCGCAAATTAGCCGCCGGCACCGACCTGCTACTCAATATCGATGTGCAGGGAGCCGCCCACATGCGGACGACGGCACAGCAAGACCCCTTATTGCAAGGCCGGGTCACCACAGTCTTCATCATGCCCCCCTCCTTCGAGGAACTGGAGGCACGACTGCGCGGCCGTGACACCGATGCCGAGGAAGAGATCCAACGCCGCCTACAAGTCGCCCGCGATGAGATGCAACAAAGCGAGCACTACGACCACGTCATCCTAAGCGGCGATCCGGACGCAGACTTCGCCGCACTGAAGGGTATTTACGAGGCTCCCCAGCCCGAATCTTGAAAAGTGGCGTGCTCGCTCTTTACAGAAGCCCAAAGGACATGAGCCCAGGCGAATCCCCCGGCACTGCGTAGCAGGGGCCGGACAATAGAACCAGAGCGGCTCAAGGTGGATCGCAGCGACGTAGGAGCGAGAAGACCTTGAACCGCGTAGGTAAAATCTCGACGGCGGAACGAAAAAGGGAGATCGCCTGCTTACAGTCCCGCCGGAGGGAAACGAACGAAGTGAGTCGGGGGTTGCCCCTTCTTTTTTCCTTTTTAGCCGCGAGAGCATGTCGGGTGAGGCGGCACAAGATAGGGTGCCGGGGGAAAGCCCCCAATAAATAGCCTGCGTATCTATTGTACTTATGATAAACATACCCTGTCCTATCTATCCAAAAGGCGAAAGTTCAGATCTAAGATTTAGACCAAAACCGCCTTATTTCATTATTTGGTGTAAAAACGGGAGATTTAGCCGTTAACTTCCTATCCTTTAAAGCCTTATGATTTTAATGACTTCTTCTCTTGCTATACTTTGACACTTCATTATATACGGGACTTCTGGAAAGGATTGAGTTAACCCCCATGCGAATATGTTAACCACTGATCACCATATGCTTATCTCTTGTAGGATCGATGCGAAATGATTCTCGGAAAAGCCCTTGAACCATAGTGGGGGTAGCCTGTTAGTCTAAGACATCGATATAACTCTACACCATCCTACCGCCAAGGACGGCGCTTCTGTTCACCAACTGGTTGCAGACAGTCCACCGCTGGACACGAACTCGCTCTACTGCAACCTGTTGCAATGCTCGCATTTTGCGGACACCGCAATCATTGCAAAATGCGACGGGAAGACGGTCGGCTTTGTCTCCGGTTACCGTATCCCTTCGCGTCCGGATGTTCTTTTTGTGTGGCAGGTCGTCGTTGCTGATGAAGCTCGCGGCCAGGGCTTAGCCGGTCGCCTGCTCGAAGCACAACTCGCGACTGAAGCTTGCCGTGGCATTCGCTATATCGAAACAACGATCACTAAAGACAACGCAGCCTCGCGTGCCCTCTTCGCTAAGTTCGCCAAGAAACACAGAGTCAACATGGAGGAGTATCCACACTTTGACCGTCATACTCACTTCAATGATCAGCACGATAGCGAATATCTCATTCGTATCGGTCCTTTTTCACAATAACCCAAAAAATACCATGAAAATATTCGAAGAACTCGAATCCGAAGTGCGTAGCTATGCGCGCAATTTCCCTCGCCTCTTTAAGCGGGCTCAGGGCGAATTCCTCTATGACGAAGACGAAAACGAATACATCGACTTCCTCGCCGGCGCTGGGGCCCTCAATTATGGGCACAATCATCCGATCATGCGCACGAAGCTGATCGAATACATTGAGTCCGGTGGCATTACCCATAGCCTCGATCTGCACACCAATGCCAAAATGGAGTTCATGGAAGCCTTTCGTGAGAAGATTCTGCGGCCGCGCGACATGGATTATACCATGATGTTCACAGGACCGACTGGCACGAACGCGGTCGAGGCTTCACTCAAGATGGCCCGTAAGTTGAAAAAACGCTCGCATGTGATCTCCTTCACCAACGGTTGGCATGGTCAAACACTTGGATCGCTTTCCATGACGGCCAACTCACACCACCGCGATGGCGCGGGTATCGCCCTGACCGGTGCGCACCGTATGCCCTATGACGGCTATTTGGGCGAACAACTCAATACAATCGAATATCTCGACAAGGTTTTGACCGACACGTCGAGCGGGGTTGACCTTCCGGCAGCCTGCATTGTCGAAACTATTCAGGGC
>REBV01000310.1 GCA_007692545.1 Puniceicoccaceae bacterium | reverse complement strand
TAAAACCATTGTTGTAAAACCTTGCCGTTGGCATTCAACAAGCGGATGTTGCGCAGGTGGGCGATGCCGGGGTGATTGGGTGGGCTGATGCGGATGGCGGCGAGCGGTAGGTCGCCGTTTAATGGCACTTGAATCCCGGCAAGGGATAGCGGTATTGCAAGTGGGGCGGCATGGCGGAGGGAATATAGGGCACACCCGAGCCGCGATCATCCCGAAGGTGGTCCGGCGGGGTGGGGTTGTCGTAGTGCGTCATATCGACCGCTTCCAGCCACTGGTTGAAGGTGGCTTCCAGACTGGCGGCTTTTTCCGGCATTTGGGCAGCCAGGTCGTTGGTCTCGGTGCGGTCCTCGGCCAGGTTAAACAACTCCCAGGGCAAGCCATCCACCCGCGCCAGTTTCCAATCATCCTGGCGGATGGAGGCATGGTCGTAGAGCAAAAAGTAGAGGGCTTCGTGCGACTCGCGTTGCTCTCCACGCAGCAGTGGCATGAGGGATTTACCCGGCAGCGGCGGGTTGGGCTCGCCCTTGAAGGTCGCCGGATATTCGGCTCCGGAGACGTCCATGAAAGTCGTCATCAAATCGATGATGTGACTGGGCTCGCGGATCCAGCCGCCGGGATCGGCCACGCCACCGGAATACCAGGCAATCATGGGGGTGAGGATGCCGCCCTCATGCTGATTGCGCTTGTAGAGACGAAACGGGGTGTTGCTGGCGTTGGCCCAGCCGAGACCGATCTCCCAGTTTGAGCGGGGGTCGCCGGGCAGGCGGTCTTTCGCGAGCATGTCTTCATCAGTGCGCCAGTAGGGTGAGGCACCGTTGTCGCTCATGAAAAGCACCAGCAGATTATCCGAGCGGCCCAGTTCGTCCAGTCGGGCGAGCAGGCGGTTCAGGTTTTGATCCACATTGTCCACCATGGCCGCATAGACCGACATCCGCAGATCCTCCAAATCCTGTTGCTCGGGGGTCAGGCTGTCCCAGGCGGGCACGTTGCGGGGACGCGGCGACAAGGGCGCGGTTTTTTCATCGAACAAGCCGATTGCCAACTGGCGCTGGTAGCGCTCTTGGCGCAGCACATCCCAGCCCTTCAGGTAGCGCCCGCGGTAGCGCATGATGTCCTCGCGCGGCGCTTGCAGCGGATTGTGCGGCGCGTTGTAAGACAGGTAGAGGAAGAAGGGTTTGTTTGGGTCGGCCTGGTGACTCTCTTCAATGAACTCAATGGCATAGTCGGTCATCACATTGGTGGCAAACCACTCGGGATCGGTCGGCCAGTAGGGCTGATCGTTGAGACGGAAGCTATCGTGGACCGGTGGGAAGAAGGGCGAAAAACCGCCGAGGTGACCAAAGTAGCGGTCGAAGCCACGGTTGACGGGATTGCCCGCGAGGTGCCACTTGCCAATGGCGAAGGTGGCGTAGTCCGCCCCTTGCAGCACCTCTCCGATGGTCATGCCGCGGATCAAGTTGAGCCTCGTGACGGGCCAGTAGAGGCCGGACATCACTGAAGCCCGCGTCGGCTCGCATTTGGAGGCGTTGTAAAAGTTGGTGAAGCGCAGCCCTTCGGCAGCCAGGCGATCAAGGGTGGGGGTCGCCACTTCACCGCCATAGGGCCCAATATCGGAAAAGCCAAGATCGTCGAGCAGGACATAGACGATATCCGGGCGCGTTTGCGCTTGTAGCACGCTGGCCAAGGTCAAACTGCCGATTATGATGCGGCCAAGGAGGCGGGATTGGATTGAATTTTTCATGTGAATGGATTTATTTTAATAGAAGAACTGTGCTTTCACGCCGATTTCCCAGCGGATTTCAGGATCGTTTTTCGCCTGATCCCAAGTCACGCCCATTTCCTCAACCACTTGGCGAATGCGCTCAAAGTGGGTCGGCAGCGCTACTTTCAACTGCTCAAAATCAATCTCCGGATTGCCGACCTGCGGGCGATGCGTGTAGGACATGAAGGTGTAGGTATCGGGGTTTTCCTGCTCCCACTGGTTGAATAACTGGCGCAGGCGGTTGGCCCGCTCGGGATACGACTCAATGACATTGAATCGCTCCAGCGGATCGGTGGCCAAGTCGTAAAATTCCTCGATGGGCGGCTCCGGATCCGTCCAGCGGACGAAATTCTCCGCCATCGTGCGCACGCCCATAAAACGTGCCAGCGGGCGCGGAACGGTGGCCGGGGCGGTCTGGTGCTCAAAGAAGAAGTGCTCGCGCCACGCTCGCGGTGTCTGGCCCTGGACGAAAGGCAGCAAGCTGAGGCCGTCCAAATCCTCCGGCACTGTGAGGCCTGCCAGTTCGATGAAGGTGGGGGCGATATCGATATTGAGGGCCATTTCCTCGCGCACAGTTCCGGCGGTTGCCTTGGCCCGTGGATCATAAATGATAAATGGGACTTTCAGGCTCGGCTCAAAGGGGGTCCATTTACCCGTCAGTTGTCGCTCGCCGTAATGGGTGCCGTGGTCGGACAGGTAAACCAGCACCGTGTTGTCGGCCAGACCGCGTGCTTCCAGTTCCTCGGTGATGGCAGCGACGGAACGGTCGACGCTGATGATCTTTTCCAGGTAACGGCTAATCCAGGCATTGCGGCGCTCGGCCGTGCCGAAGTCGCCGCGATAGGCGTGGCCACCCAAGCCCCGCCGCACATGCTCGGGTAGGCTGGCACCATACTCCGGACGATCGGCGGGCTGCCGCGGAAAGCTGACACCCGCCAGCGTGCCTTCGTCTTCGGGTGCCACCGCCGCAGAAGGGTGGGGTGCCTTATAGTTGAGCTGCAGGACAAAGGGCTGTCCATCGGGGACGGCATCGAGGAAGTCGCGGGTGCGGCGGGTGAGCCATTCCGAATCGTGCAGGCGTTCACCCTGATACTCCTTGAACGCTTCGCCCTGCGCGAGGTCGCCGTCAAAGAAATCAAAAAAGTCCATCTGCTCGCGGGTGGCACCCACTCCATATTTGCCGAGCTGACCGATGAAATAGCCGCCTTCCTTCAGGATCACCGGATAACTGCTCGCAAAAACATCCTCCGGGAAGGGAATCAGGAAGCAATGCACGCGGTGATTACGGGTATGGCGACCGCTGATAATGCTGGCACGGGAGACCGCGCAAATCGGGGTGGTGACAAATCCATTGACGAAGTTGACGCCCCCCTGGGCCAGACGGTCAATGGCCGGGGTTGAAATGGCCAGATCCGGATTATTCGCACCAATGCTGTCCCAGCGCTGGTCATCGGTGAGGATGAAAATAATGTTGGGTCGATTGTCGGCATTGGCTACGTGACGACGGATGCTGCGTGGATGCGTTGTGTCTGATGCGGTTGAAGTCTGCCCTGGGAAGGAAATCGATTCGATGCTAATCTCCACACCGCTTTTGTTGATGGGATCAAAGCGCAGGTGGGTGACCGTGTTTTCGTGCCATTTCGGGTGATTGCCGACGTGGAAGCGCAGGATTTCCGTTTGCCCGGTGCCTCGCACAGGCACGCGCAGGCTGCGGTCAGCATGCATGCCCGGCTTGCCTCCATGCGCCCAAAAAAGCTCCGCAAAGCCTGCGGCGGACGAGCGCATTTCGACCACTACGGCAGTCATCGTGGCAGGATCGATCGCAAGACCCTCGCTTGACAAAATCGGATCTGCCCCCGTCGTTGATAAGCGGATGCCGCTTGCATCCTGCTGGAA
>REBV01000031.1 GCA_007692545.1 Puniceicoccaceae bacterium | reverse complement strand
CGACGAACGGCAGCTAAAGCAGCCGATCCTTGCGAGGACGACGCTGGCGAAGGACTCGCAGGTGGACGAGGGCGTCCACCCTCCGTTGGCGCTGCGCGCCGCTGGTTACGCCGATTTGCGTAGCGCGGTGCTCTAGCCCGCGTTCGGCGGACTAGCCTGCGCTGGACCGGATCATGCGCCAAGCCTCGGCGAACTGCGGGCTAAACCGTCTTCGCTCGATGAGCTACGCCGGGTCAAGAGCTCCGCACTACGTAATACCACAATAGTTGCCAAAGACTCAGCCCCGCTTAAACACGAAAAAACCCCGGCGACCAACGCGGGGTTTTTAGGTGTTTTCTAACCAGCTATCTTAAAAAAGGACGGCACCGCCGACGAAGAAAGTGCGCTGCTTTGGTGCATCGCTGCCGTCGTAAATATACCGAACCCCTCCATCGAGGAAGAATCCAGAAGTGAAGCGATACATCGCACCCACACGAACTTCAGAGAAGCGAGGCTTTTCTGTGAGGTAAGCTGTGCCAGTGATCGGTGATGGATCTCCTTTTGTCTGCCTGCTATTTGAATAGAGGTGCCCGAGAGAAAGGCGCAAATCGCCAAAGACCTTTGCGATTTCATAATCGATGATCAAACGATTGCCCAAGGAGAAACGCGGGAACAAAGGGTGGCTGACATCGCTTTCGTAGATTTGGTAGCCAAGGAGCAAAGAGTTTTCAGTACCGAGAATATCCTTCCTGCCGCGTGCGGAAAGGGTAAGGCTGTCGGCCCCGTCGGTGACTGGCAAAATGACTGCATTGCTCAGCGCCTCTGAGAGAGGTCTGTCAAAATCATCGTCGACGTTAAAGATGTACCGCGCCTCAAAGCGGAGGCCTACGTCGTTCAACATCGTATCAAAACCAAGCGCCAGAGGAATCTCCCGCAGCCGGATTCCCGAATCCGTATTGGGAACGCCAAGCCCCAAGCCATCTGTTTTCACCTCCGCAGCACTCGAATACAAGCCGGAGGCGATGTATAGCCCGCTCCTGGTCGCGTAAACGAGGTCCAGGGACTGACTAAAAAAGGTGTACTCGCCGTTGTTATTTGCAAAGACGGCGGAGGCGAAGGAATTGGAGCCAGCATGGTAGCTGGTTGCTTTTTCGTAGCCAACACCAATGCGGGAGTACAGCACGCCGGAGAACATCGAATCTGAAGATTCCAATTCTTGACCGTGAATGTTCAGAGAAAATGCCGTGGAGCCGAGGAGCAGAAGAAGGGAGAACTTTTTCATTAGATCAAGTAGTGGATGGTGATTATGTTTGATGTGTCGGGACATTTAACCGGACGTCAGTAGGGCGGACTTATTCCGAAATTCTTCTCACACAAACGGAAATGCTTAATATCCGGTAAAAAAACGCATACCTTTGGCTGAACCTTCACATCAGATATCCCCGCCAACCGAGTGCTGCGTTTCGGTTTTAGGGGAGAAGTTCGCCTTCCCGTCGGAATACCTTCAATTCCTTGACGTCAAGCTCTTGTCAGCTATTCGGTACCTACCGAGCCTTCCCTGCCTGGCGCACCATCACCCATCCTTCCTCCGTGGACCTACTTAACTACTCACTGCTCACTGCCTACGTAATTTGCAGCATCCTGCTCCTACTTTACGGATTAAACTCCCACTACATGATTTATCTCTTTTTGAAAAATCGGGATTTGAGCGGGAGCGACGACCGGAAAAAGGAGGCGGCCTACGCAGGACGGTTTGAGGATGAGCGGTCACTTCCGGTGGTGACGACCCAGATTCCGCTTTATAATGAATTCAACGTGGCCGAACGCATCATGCGCGGTGTCGCTGCCATTGATTACCCGAAGCAACTGCATGAAATCCAGGTATTGGACGATTCCGACGACGAGACCTGCGCGCTGGTTGATCGAATCGCGGCGCAGCTCATTGAGGAAGGCTTTCGCGTTTCGGTTTTTCGTCGGAAAGATCGAATTGGATACAAAGCCGGTGCTCTTGAGGCAGGATTAGCGGTTTGTGAGGGCGAGTTGATCGGCATCTTCGATAGTGACTTCATCCCGCCCCACGACTTTTACCACCGCATTCTGCCACACTTTTGGGCGGATATAAAGTGCGGCATGGTGCAAGCGCGCTGGGATCATCTAAATCAAGCCGAGTCTTGGCTGACCCGAGCCCAATCGCTCGGGGTCGATGGGCATTTCATCATCGAACAAACTGCCCGAAGTCGGGGCGGTCTGTTCATGAACTTTTGCGGCACTGCGGGTGTTTGGCGGAGGGCGGCGATTGAGGACTCGGGCGGTTGGCAGCATGACACTGTAACCGAGGATTTGGACCTCTCCTACCGCGCGCAGTTGCGGGGCTGGGGAGTCTATTACATTCCCAGCCTTCTGGCTCCGGCGGAATTGCCGGCGACCTACACCGCGTATAAAAGCCAGCAATATCGCTGGGCCAAGGGCACCATGCAAACTGCGCGAAAGTTACTGCCCGCGCTCTGGCGATCCCCGCAGTCGTTTCGCCGAAAGCTGCAGGCGACGGTGCACCTGACCCATTACACGCTCCACCTGCAAATGGCGATTCTGGCGCTGCTGATCCTTCCCTTGATGTTGAGCTTTTCGACCCAGATCGGCCTCTACCGCTCCATGCTTTTTCTCACTTTGTTGGTACCCGCTGCCGCCGGGCCAAGCATCGGGTATTTCATCTGCCAATACTACGGACGGCCGGAAGACTGGAGACGTCGGGTAGTGCGCCTGCCGTTTTTGCTCATCCTCGGCTTCGGCATTAGCCTATCAAACGCGCGGGCGGTGGTCGATGGCCTTACCAGTAACGACAGTACCTTTATCCGCACCCCAAAAGACGGGGAGCGGATCTTCAAAAAGTACGTTTTAAAACGAACCAAACTACCGCTCTTTGAACTGCTGTTTGCGGCCTATTGCGCCCTGACCGTGGGTATTTTGGTTTATATCGAACAGTATGCTTTGATTCCATTTGTCGTGATCTATTCGCTGGGTTTCGCTCTGGTTGGCTATAAGAGCATAAACGAAGCGCGGGCTCAGGCTTCATAGGCTTTGCGCCTTTTTCAGATGCAATATTTCAGGCACTTACTTTGGGCCTTGGCCCTGATCGGGGCCTGCATTGCGGCGCTTCTGTATATTCGCGCGACGCCGGTCTTTGACGCGCCCGGCATGATGCGCACGACGAGTTTTATTTTAATCGGAGTATTTGGTTTTGCCTTAATTTTCCTTGCACCGCGCTCCCACAAAACCTCCGTAACGCTCATTTTACTTTGCCTGCCCGCTCTCCTCCTGCGGGCGCTGCTGATGCCAGCCCCTCCGTCCGACGATGTAAACCGCTACATCTGGGAGGGGCAATTGGTGCGCGCGGGCATCAGCCCCTACGCCCACACCGCGGATGCTCCGGAGTGGCAAGCGTACCGCAATGTGTACTGGGAAAACATGAATCACCGCGACCAGCTAACCGCCTACCCTCCGATAGCGGAGCTCCTTTTTGCGGCAGCGACGCGAAGCGAGGAACCCATCAGTGAGTGGAAGCGGTGGGTCGTCGGTGCCGACCTGCTGATCCTCGTTGGTATCGTCCTGCTGCTCAGGCGGCGGGGTATGCCGCTATTGTACGCGGGATTTTACGCATTCAATCCGGTAGTCTTGATCGCTT
>REBV01000032.1 GCA_007692545.1 Puniceicoccaceae bacterium | reverse complement strand
CTCAATCATCGGAAAATGGCACCTGGGTTCTGAACCCACCGGGTTCGACCACTGGGAGATTTTGCCGGGGCAGGGGCTTTATTACCAGCCGGATTTTTGGACACCGAATGGAGTGCATATAGAAAATGGATACGTGACTGACGTGATCACAGACAAGGCGATCCAATGGCTGAGCGAGCAGCGTGATACCAGCAAACCCTTCTTTTTAATGGTTCCTCACAAGGCTCCGCACCGGGAGTGGTCGCCCCCGGTCAAATACCTGGAACTCTTCGAAGGCGTCACTTTCCCCGAACCGGCCACACTTTTGGATGATTATCGTGGGCGGACCACGGCTGCCCATGATCAGGATATGAGCCTGGCGATCACTTTTGAAAAGGACCGGGACCTAAAGGTTGATGTGCGGCGTCCCGGGTCCGTTTTTTATGAGCGGGTTTATTCGAAGTTATCTCCCGAGCAGCAAGTCGCCTGGGATCGTAATCTGGACCGACGGGAGGAGGAATACAATGACCCTGACCTCAAGGGAGTGGCGCTGACCCGCTGGAAATACCAGAGCTACCTTCGGGATTACCTGGCCTGTGTCCGGTCGATGGACGACAACATCGGGCGTCTCCTGGACTATCTCGCGGAGAGTGGCTTGGCTGAAAACACGATCGTGATCTATGCCTCCGACCAGGGTTTCTTTCTGGGGGAGCACGGCTGGTTCGACAAGCGCTTCATGTATGACGAGTCCTACCGGACACCCTTACTGATCAAATGGCCCGATGTGGTTGAGCCCGGTTCGGTCAATTCCGACCTTGTTTCGAATCTCGATTTTGCGCAAACGATCCTGGAAATGGCGCAGGTCGCCGAAGATGAATCGATGCAGGGAGCGAGCATGGTGCCCATCCTGAAGGGAGAGACGCCGGATGACTGGCGCAAGTATCATTACTACACTTACTATGAGTATCCGGGTTGGCACATGGTGCAGCGCCACGAAGGCGTTTACGATGGCCGCTACAAGCTGATCCATTTTTATGACCTGGATGAGTGGGAGCTGATCGACATGAAAACGGACCCACACGAGTTAACCAATCAATTTCACTCACCCGAGTACGCTTCGGTGATAGACCGGATGATGGAGGCCCTGGCAATGGTGAAGGAGCGTTATGAAGTTCCTGAAGGCATCCCAAGCCCGAGGGAGGGCATTGATCCGATGCGGTATTACTCAACGGAGCGGAAACTCATCGAGGAGCAAAGGGCGCAGTCGGCACAATGAGCACGATGGCCAGCGATATTATGGAAAAGGACAGGAAACCGACACCACGGCTCAACCCAAGTGCGCAGGCGCTGCAAGCTGTCCGCGAGGAGGTCGCGAAAGTTGTCGTTGGGCAAGAGGTTCTGGTTGAACGTTTGTTGTTGGCCTTGCTCTGCAACGGGCATGTCCTTCTCGAAGGGGTCCCCGGGGTGGCCAAGACCTTAACCGTGAACAGCCTTGCCAAGGCAATCGACGCCAAGTTCAGCCGGATTCAATTCACCGCAGATCTGCTACCGGGCGATTTAACGGGCACGTTGGTTTACGATCCCCGCGACCACAGTTTCTCACCCGAGAAGGGGCCGGTTTTTGCCAATCTGCTGCTGGCCGATGAGATCAATCGGGCGCCTGCCAAGGTGCAAAGCGCGCTGCTTGAAGCCATGCAGGAGAAGCAGGTGACTCTGGGTAAGGAGACCTTTCCACTGCCCAAGCCCTTCTTCGTTTTGGCTACGCAAAACCCGATTGAGCAGGAGGGCACTTATTTGTTGCCGGAGGCGCAGGTCGACCGGTTTATGTTCAAACTCAAGGTGGGTTACCCTTCGATGGAAGCAGAGCACGAGGTCATGCGCCGGATGGCGTGGGCCGAACCTCAACTGGAGATCAATGCTGTTCTGAGCATTGAAGATCTGCTCGCCGAGCGGGTTGAAATGGAAAAAACCTACATCGACGAAAAGGTGGAAAAATACATCCTTCGTCTTGTCGATACCACCCGCCACCCTGCGAAGTACGGCCTCGATATCGAGCGCTACCTCCGCTACGGCGCATCGCCCAGAGCCTCCATCTACCTGTCGCTGGCCGCCCGCGGAAACGCATTTCTGCATGGCCGGGAGTTCGCGACGCCTCAGGATGTCAAAGACGTTGCTTACGATGTCCTTCGTCACCGCATGGCGGTTTCCTACCGTGCGGAAGTCGAATCCATCTCCTCGGACGATTTGCTGGACCGTATTTTTAAAGCGCTTCCTGTCATCGAATAGTTCGCCCGGCTTTGTTGCCGCGCCTACCCCCACATCGCGCCTTTTTCCCCATGTTTGATGAAATCGACAATCGGCTTCGATTACTCGAATTAAAATGCCGCCGTCCGGTCGAGCATTTGTTAGCCGGAGCATTTCGTTCGGTCTTTCGTGGGCGCGGCGTCGAGTTTGAAGATGTCCGCCCCTACTACCCGGGGGACGATGTGCGCACGATGGATTGGAAGGTCACTGCGCGGACGGGAGAGCCTCACATTAAACGCGGGATCGAAGAGCGCGAGCAATGTATCTATCTGCTGGTCGATCTTTCTGCTTCGATGCGGCATGGTGAGGAGTGTGCGAAGCGGCAGACTGTAGCGGAGCTGGGCACCTTGTTGATTCTCGCGGCCCTGAAAAATCAGGATCGTGTTGCGCTGATCCTTTTCACCGACCAGGTCGAGTTGGTGTTACAGCCGGGCAGGGGGCGTAGCCATGCGCTGCGCATAATGGATGCGCTTGTCCACTTCGAACCCGCAGGTCGGGGCACTGACTTGGCCAAGGTGCTCGATACCTTTGAGCGGATGGCGCGGAAACATGCCGTCGCCTTTATTATCTCGGATTTCTTCGTTGAAGCCAATCGCTCCCAACTTCAAGCGCTCGCCTGCAAGCACGATCTCAACGCCATTCGGATTAATGATGCCTCCGCACGGAGCCGCTTACCACGGGGGCTTTTGCGGATGCAGGATGCTGAAAACGACACCCAGCGGGTGGTTGATCTGGATGTGAAATCGGGGGCAAATGATGGCGAGCGCGGCGCACTTTTGAGAGAGCAGATGGTCGATGGCGGTGCCAGCTATTTGAGTCTGGACGCGGGGGGTGACTGCGTGGAAGCGCTTGCGGGCTTCTTTCTCGAACGGCAACAGAGGGCGAGCGGGTGAGGCAGGTGGTATATGCGTAAGCTTGCTTTCATTTTGATCGTCTTGTGGCCCCTGCGTGTGTGGGGCGATATAGCAGTGTCGCTCTCGCCCCGGCAGTGTCAGCCCGGGGATGTGGTGGAGCTGCGCGTTCAATCCAGCTTCGAGAGCTACACCTCGTTTGAGCTGGTTATACCAGATCGTGAAGATTGGGTGTTGTTAACCCATGAGGCCGACCCGGTTCGTTATACGGAAGGTGCCTATCGCCAGGAAGCGCGGGTCCTGTTTCAGCCCTTGCAGGCGGGCGAGTTTGATTTCAGCGATGTCGAGGCAGTGGTGCGTAGCAGTGAGGGGACGCAGGTGCTGGATTTGGCTATTCCGCCGCTTGAGGTGCAGCCCTACGTGACCGGAGAGGACAGTGACGATCCCCTGGCACTCGCTGAAATCGGCTACCAGGAATGGTCTGCCACGGGGTCTTGGTGGCTTTGGACTATCGTGGTTTTGGTGACCTTGAGTGTCGGGCTGTTTGGC
>REBV01000207.1 GCA_007692545.1 Puniceicoccaceae bacterium | reverse complement strand
CGTAAATCCACGCTTCCAGGCCCAAAGCATGCATCTTCTCCGCACTGCTTCGAATCAACTCAAACCATGCGTCTCCCAAATACTCCGTCCTTAAGCCAGTACGCGAGTGCATGAAGCCACCCCCCATTCCCATAGCTCCCAGCACTTCAACTTGACGGAGCAGCTCAGACTGTTCCAGATCTCCGTTCCAGGACCAGAAAGGCTTCCCCCGGTAAGCCATCGGCGGATCACAAAAGGACTGCTTAAATTCGGTCGTGAGGCCCGAAGCCTTTTGTTGGGTAATCGGAGTAGTGGTGACTGAATCCATAAAAATGTGTTTTTACGTTCGAATCCTTTCTTATTAAGGTCAAGGTCAATTCCCAGCAGTGCCGACGAAGGGGCGTTTCCGGGCGTTATTTCTCTAACATTTGACATAAACTGCATTATCATAAGGATTCGTAAGAGAGAATTGAAGCTATAATTAACCATATCAAAAGGAGTTAAATCATGACGCACACATTCGAAGTCAGCATAGACACTTGGTCGGACGGAGCTACGATTCCCGCACGCTTTGCTTTTGGCAAGCCGGGTGAAGACAGCCCCTTTGCCACCAGCGACAACATCAGCCCCCCCATCCGCTGGTCGAACGCGCCGGAGGGGACGAAGTCGTTTGCACTCATCTGCCACGATCCGGACGTTCCATCATCGCCCGAAGATGTCAATAAGGAGGATCGGCTGGTCCCGGCGGATCTGCCACGGGTGCCCTTTTACCACTGGGTGCTGATCGACATCCCCGCCACCCGGACTGAATTGGAGGCGGGCATCGGATCCGAGGGCATCACGCCGCGCGGCAAAGACTGCGGCAGCAGCGATTTCGGTCGGAGCGGCCAAAATTCCTACACCGATTGGTTTGCGGGAGATCCTGACATGGAAGGCACCTACGGGGGCTATGACGGCCCATGCCCGCCCTGGAACGATTCCATCCCCCACCGCTACTACTTCACCGTGTATGCGCTCGACATCGAGACTCTGGGGCTCAGCGATGCGTTCACCGGCGACCAGGCCCTGGAGGCGATGCAAGGACACGTTCTGGCAAAAAGTGCCCACCTGGGCACCTACTCCATGAATCCCAAGGTCCCGGCATAGATCGAATAATCAGGCGTATTACACGGTGCGGGGCCAGCAACACGTCAAGCTTGGGCTGCTTAACTCGTCATTCCTTAGTGCCCTCGGCGGCCTCGAGGAAAGCAGCCACCACATCGTCGCGATCCTGTTCTCGCCAGGCTGCGCCCACCACAAAGGGCGGCGGTGCAGGCTTGAGGGCTTGCACCACCAAGCGCGGCCCGGAAAGGCACTCAAACCCCTCCTGCACTAAAGCCACCCCACGGTTCGCCTCGACCGCAGCAATCAAGCTGGTTGAACTGTCGTACTCCTCACTGAGCAGCGGACTTGTCTTTTGCTTCCGAAAGAGTTGCTGCAGCCAGGCATGGTATTCGGGGTAGTCCTCTCTGGAATAAGCAATCAAACGCTCAGATGCTAACTCGCGCAGGCCAATCCTGGCCACCTTGGCCAACGGATGCGCTGGATGCATCGCCAGGCAGACCGCAAACTTTCGCAATGGCCGGAAGCGGACGCCGGCGGATGCTGGCAAGCGCGAGGGTCGGATCATCAATGCCACATCCAGCTGCCCCTCCTGCAAGGCTTGTAACATGCCCTCAGTCGACAGGTCATGCAAGCGCACGCGCACACCCCCTTGCACAGCGTGAAATCGCCGTAGCGCCTGCGGCAGGATATCGATGGTCAACGACGGGGCATAGCCGATGTGGATCTCCGTCCGGCCTTTACCGGAGAGTGCCGCCGCCATCTTCATGGCTTGTTCCGCACGCTCCAGCACCGCGCGGGCCTCAGGCAAAAAGAGTCGCCCCGCCGTCGTCAAAGTGAGCGACTGAGGCTTACGCTCAAAGAGCAAAATGCCGAGTGTCTCCTCCAGATCGCGCATCTGACGGCTCAGGGGCGGCTGCGAAATATGCAAGCGTGCAGCGGCCCGCGTCACATTCTCCTCCTCCGCCACCACCACAAAATACTTTAGATGCCGTAACTCCATAGCCTTGGAGCATACCTCCCAGGTATGGTTAGGCAAGCAAAGAAGTATTTTCAATCCCGGCCCTGTTTTGCTACAATACAAATCAAGGTATTCATCTGAATACTCAAAACTGAAACTATTAACCCAACAGAAAGAAACCATCATGGACACATTCCAATACAATCGCCTCGACAAATCGGATGCTGCCGTCCTCCTGGTCGATCACCAGACCGGCCTGACCAATCTCGTCCACGACTTCTCCCCGGATGATTTTAAAAACAACGTCCTGGCCCTCGCCGAGGCCGCAAAATACTTCGAGCTGCCGACCATCCTGACCACGAGTTTCGAAGACGGCCCAAACGGCCCGCTGGTGCCGGAACTCAAGGACTTGTTTCCCGATGCGGCCTATATCGCACGCCCCGGCCAGATCAACGCCTGGGACAACGAGGACTTCCTCGAGTCCGTCAAGGCCACCGGCAAAAAGCAGCTCATCATCGCCGGCATCGTCACCGAGGTCTGCGTCGCCTTCCCCGCCCTCTCCGCCCGTGCCGCAGGCTACGAGGTTTTCATCGTTACCGATGCATCCGGGACCTTTAACAAAACCACCCGCGATGCCGCGTGGTCACGGATGGAAGCGGCGGGCTGTCAGTTACTGACCTGGTTTGGCGCGGCCTGCGAATTGCACCGCGATTGGCGTAACGACGTCGAGGGCCTCGGTGCGCTCTTCTCGAACCACCTGCCCAACTACCGCTGCCTGATCAACAGCTACACCGCCGCTGCTAGCAAGCGCGGGTAATCGCGGGTGATTGCGGAGTTCGGGCTAACTGGGATGGGTTGATTCAGCTACCCATTTAGGTTTAAATCACTGGATACCAGACACTTATTCCAAATCGGCAGCTAAAGCAGCCGGTCCCAGTATAAACCCGAAATCCGCCAGGCACATTTGGAATTCAGTCGCCGCAGCCTGAATTGACAGGCTGCCTGCCAGGTGCGGGTGTGGCAGGCGAAGTTCGCTGGCATGCAGCATCAGCCGGTGGAGCCCCAGCACATCTCTGGCAAACTGATTTTGCCGGCCATCACCATGGCGGGTATCGCCCAGAATGGGGTGCCGGATATGGGCCATATGGCGGCGCAGCTGATGCGTCCGCCCGGTCCTGGGGCGCAGCTCCAGCAGGCTGAAGCGTGCACTCGCGTAGCGCCCGACTGGATACGGCAGCTCACACCGGCCCAGCCGTTGATAATCGGTTCGCGCTGACTGTGTTTTCTCCGGCTGCGTCTCCGAGCGCAGCGGATAGTTGATCACCGTTGTGTGTTGGCGTTTTCATCACAAGATGGTAAGCTTTTTACCCGATGAGATCCCAGCCGAAACGCACAGTCACCACCAGGTCGATGCCCCGGGCGGAATACGGTCGAATTCTCAACAGCGAAGCCTGCATGGCCGAGGGTGCTGAATGGCTCGCCCGGGCGGAACCACGCTTTGCCCACGCCGTCGAGCTTTGCGGCGTCCCGCCCCTGCGGCGCCGTCCGGATGGTTTCGCCCAGCTGCTCCAGGCGATCATTAGCCAGCAAGTGAGCACCCATGCGGCCCGGGCGATTTGGGAGCGAATGGTGGCTGCCGGGTTGACCGAGCCGTCGGCGATCCTTGTCGCCGACGATGCCACCCTGCGCGCACCAGGCCTCTCCCGGCAGAAGATGCGCTATGCCCGTGCGCTGGCCGACGCAGGCATCGACTTCGAGCACCTGCGCGAGGCACCGGATCAAGAGGTCGTCGCCTCACTGACCGAGGTGGCCGGCATCGGGCGCTGGACAGCCGAGATCTACGCCATGTTTAGCCTCGGCCGGGCCGATGTTTTTGCGCCCGGCGACTTGGCCCTCCAGGAATCGGCCCGCCGCTTGTTTGACCTGACAGACCGCCCGCGCGAGGCGGCCCTCCGTCGCATGGCTGAAAAATGGTCTCCCTGGCGCAGCGTCGCCGCAGGATTACTCTGGGTCTACTACCGCGCCGAAAGCAACCGGGAAGGCATTGCCTGATTCGGGTGGGGCTATTGCTGCGGGTATTCGGGTATCCTGAATCCATTACGTGGCGTGCTCGCTCGCCGAGCGCCCGCAGCCTTGTCGGCCTTACGTGGCGTGCTCGCTCGCCGAGCGCCCGCAGCGTTGTCGGCCCTCCCAAGTCCAACACCGGGTGCTATGAATAGCCTGCGTGATTATTGACCGACGGACTCGCCGCGCTAACAAGAGCCGCCGAAAAAGCCATTGCCCGCGCCCGCGCTGCCGGTCTGGAGCCCGTCGTGCGTTTCGAAACCGCAGACACGAAAGACAAAACCACGAACTGAAGAACCCGGAGCCATGAACCAAGAACGCTCCCCCTACCGATGTCCCACCCCATGCCATAGAATCGGTTTTTAAGTTCTCCACCACTCCACCACTCCACCACTCCACCACTCCACCACTCCAACACTCCAGTGCTCCAGTTCTCCTCCCTCCCGCCGTCGCTCGTTGAGCTTCCGTCTTCTCCGACAAGTTGCCGGATACGCCGGACAGGATGGCGGACAAGCATCCTTCAGAAGGTCATCCGCCTTCTTGACCACCCACACAAATTACACTTGTCTTCAGCGGAGCCTCACTAAGACTATTCTACCATGTTCGATCCAGATGTACAGAGACAACTCTCAGCAGCCTGCCACGACTATGCCGTGCGTCAGCTCTACGTCTTTGGCTCGTTTGCTGCAGGAACTGAGGGGGATCAGAGCGATGTCGATTTATTGGTCGAATTCGATCGCGACGGAGCCACCGGTGCGTTCGACCAGTTCATGGGATTCAAGGAACGCATGGAAGCGATCCTCGGCCGACCCGTTGATCTAATCACGAATAAGCGCTTCCGGAATCCCTACTTTCAGCGCGCCGTCGAAGCCGAAAAACAACTGATCTATGCCGCATAAGGTTGAAAAGTTACTCGTTGACCTGCGTCTGGCCTGCTCCGAAATCGCCGATTTTATTCAAGGGAAAAGCCTCGATAGTTATCTTAAAGATCGACTCCTTCAACTCGCCCTGGAACGCGAATTTGAGATTGTCGGTGAAGCCTTAAACCGCTTGGAGCGTCTCGATCCGAAGGGCCTCGACCAGCACATCCCGGAATACCGGAAAATTATCGGCTTTCGCAATATAATCGCCCACGGCTACGACGTTATCGACGATGCCACTCTCTGGGACTTGGCTAGCAACCGCACGCCAGAGCTTCTCAGCCAAGTCGAGACCTACTTGGTCGCAATCGGAGCATAGGTCTTCCTTCCCCGCATCCCCCTGAAGGCCCTCATCCCTCAAACGCTCCCCCCACCAATGTCCCACCCTATGCGATAGGATCGGATTTTCCAGTTCACCAGTGACCAGTTCTCCGGTTTACCTTGATCCACCATCCGCCATTAGTCATTAGTCATTATCCATGCACATCGCCGCAGCCATCGACCGCCTCTACGATCTCCATCCCGGCGTCACGCCGGTGGAGGAGGGGAGTCCGCATGAGCGTCCGCACAAGCCGCTGCTCCTGCTCGCGGCACTGGACCTCATCGACGAAGGCAAGGCCACTCCCGACCGCATCCCATGGTGCCAGGATCTGCGCGACCGCTTTAGCGACCGCTTCCTGCTGGTCAAAAAACACAACGACCAGAACACGCCCGAAAATCCTTTCTTCCGGCTCCAGACCCAGGGCTTCTGGCAGGCATGGATCGAAGAAGAAAAGCACCGCCTGCCACTACAGGCCACACCACTCGTCAATCAGATCGGCCGCGTCTTCGCCAAATTCACCGACGGCTTCGAACTCGCCGTCCGCACACCCAACGACCGCCAACACCTCCGCGAGGCCCTCTTGTCACGATACTTTCCGCATCTTCTCACTTTCGATCCTCAGTCCACCATCCCCGATGCTCAATCGCTCGTCGCCGACGAGCCATCTGAATACGGGCGCTCCCCCGCCTTCCGCCGCACTATTCTCGACATCTACGACCACCAGTGCGCCGCCTGTGGCCTCCGCATCCGCCTGTCCGCGGGAGCCGATGTCTCCTTCATCGATGCCGCCCACCTCATCCCATTTTCCGAATCCCGCAACGATCACCCCACCAACGGCCTCGCGCTCTGCAAAAACCACCCGGCTTCGCGCACTACGCCGGGGCAAGTCACATGGGCCTTCGACCGCCATCTCATCACGCCCTTCGCCACCGAGACCAAGCTGGTCTGGCGGACCGCCCCTTGCCTCGACGACCGCCTGGAAGGGCATAAGGAACTGCTTGAGTTGGAAGGCCGCAGCGTCCTGCTGCCAAGGGAAAAGCGGTTTTGGCCGGCGGATGCAGGGTTGCAGTGGCGGGCGGAACGGTTGCGAGGGAGTTCAATAACGATTTGAGTCTATTTTTTTATCGCACCAGCCGAAATCTAATAAAGAGTCTCTTGCATAGAAAAGGCATCCACGCACGCGAAGTAGATAACCATGTCTGAATCCAACCCGATCTTAAACAATCCCTACACGGAGCCGTCCCGTCACTACGCGACGAATCTGGCCGGGGAGTTGGATTACTCAGACGTTCGACCCGGTCGTCGCATCTTCACTCCAGATATCTTTTCTATCCCGTTGCCACAAGGCGCTCAACAGGAGGTCTTCGAAGTCAATGACGCGGCTGCCCAGTATGGCGAAGAACTCGTGAACACGATGCGCCGCGAGGTTGGTCGCTGGCGGGAGGCCGAATACCCCGGAACGACCCGCGTCACGAAGGAGCTGCTCTCTTTCTGGTTTCTTAATCCCGAAAGAGCGGACATGCAGAAGCTGTTCTTCGCCCAACGGGAGGCGATTGAATCGGCGATCTGGATAAACGAAGTCGCCGGTGCATCGAATCCGGGCCAGTCCATTTTACGCCGACTTGAGAACGGGCGAGTGCAATCGAAGAATCTCCCACGTGTCGCGTTCAAGATGGCCACGGGCACAGGCAAGACCGTTGTCATGGCGGCACTCATTCTCTATCATTTCTTCAACCGGCTCGAATACCGATCCGACACCCGTTTCGCCGACAATTTTCTCGTTGTTGCTCCAGGCATAACGATTCGCGACCGACTCAGCGTCCTGCGCGTGGATTCCAGCTCGGCGCATCCAGATGATTACTATCACGCTCGCTACCTTGTGCCACCGAAAGACGAATGGCGGGAGAAGCTAAAACGCCTTAACTCTCGACTGAGTATCGTCAATTACCACGCATTCGAGCCGAAGATTCTACAAGGAAACAAGCGTTCGCCCCTTGATGGCAAAATCGATGCCAAGGGGCGCAAGCGCCAGGCGCGCGAGGACTTCGCCCGAGTTGCCAAGCGAGTCGTTGGTGGCTTTAAGTCGGGCACTCGCCTGCTTGTTCTCAACGACGAAGCCCACCACTGCTACCTGCCGAACCCGGACAAGCGAAAAGCTGAAGGCGAGAACACCAAGGAGGAAAACGAACGTGCATCCGTTTGGTTCAACGGCCTCAAGCAACTTTCTATGCGCTTCAAGCTAAACGCGGTTTATGACCTTAGCGCGACGCCTTACTACCTCACAGGTTCCGGCTACGAGCCCTACAGTTTGTTTCCCTGGGTGGTTTCCGATTTCGGCCTGATCGAAGCAATCGAAGCAGGTCTGGTCAAAATCCCCTTCCTGCCCACTGGCGACGATACCCAGGAGCTGGAAATGCCAGTCCTGCGGAACCTCTACAAACACGTCAGTAGCGAGTTGCCCAAGGCGGGCGTGCGCAAAACCAAGGAACGCGCCAAGAAGAAAGGCGAAGTCATCCGAGAGGCCCCGCCCCGTCTGCCAGAAATCGTCAAACTCGCTCTCGACCAGTTTTATAAGCACTACGAAGAGGAGTTTCACAGCCGTAAGCATTCCGGCGAGCAATCCGGTTCGAGCCAGCTGGAGATCGACGACACCCCGCCCGTCTTCATCGCCGTCTGTAATAACACCTCCGTCTCAAAGGAGCTGTTCAAATTTATCGCGGGTTACCAAGTCGACGGCACCGATGGCGAGCCACCCACAGTCGTCCCCGGCCACCTCGAGCTTTTCTCAAATTTCGACAGGTCCACCCAGCGTCCCAAAAAGCGCCCGCCCACACTGCTCATCGACAGCGATGCGATTGAGAACTCCGGTCAGATCGATAAGGACTTCAAGAAGGTCTTCGCCTCTGAGATCGACACCTTCAAGCGCGACTACGCTCGCATCCACGGCCAGGGTGCCGCCGAGAGCCTGAGCGACGGTGAAATCCTCCGCGAGGTCGTCAACACCGTGGGCAAGCCCAACACACTTGGTTCCCATATCCGCTGTGTCGTATCGGTCTCCATGCTGACGGAAGGCTGGGATGCCAACACAGTCACTCACATCATGGGCTTGCGCGCCTTCAACTCACAGCTCCTTTGCGAACAGGTGGCGGGCCGTGCCCTTCGCCGGAAAAACTACTACCTACAAGGCTACGACAAAGCGGGCAACCCGACCAGCGATAAGCGCCGCATCGTCGATTACCGCTTTCCCCCGGAATACGCCCACATCATCGGCGTCCCCTTCCGCATGTTCAAGGGCGGTAGCACCACCACCGTCGAGCCACCACAATTCAACGTAGTCCGCCCGCTCCGCGAGCGTGCCGCTATGGAGATCCAGTTCCCTCAGGTAGAAGGCTACCGGCTGGAATACCCGGAAGGCCCCCTCCAATACAGCTTCGATTCACTGGAGGACTACACTATCGACGGTTCTTCCTTGCCGACACGCACGCTGATGTCGACTGCCATGAGTGGTGAGGAACGCGAGCTGACCGTCGAACAGGTGCTTGAACGGCGCGAACAGGAGATTTTCTACCACATCGCGAAAGACCTCTTGCGCGACCACTTCAGTGACGAGCAGGGGAGTCCCGAGTTTGCCAAGTTCCACGAGCTGAAAGCCATTGTCGCCCGCTGGTATGAGGAAAAAGTGCGCGTGATCGGACGCGACGCGGAATGGAAGAAACTGCTCTACTTCCAGGACCCCAAGCGCGTGGTCGCCCATATCGCCCGCGCGATCCACCCGGGCGGCCCGATTGACGAGCGTATCCGCCCCATCCTCAACCACTACAACCCGACCGGCAGCACCCGCTTCGCCAGCGGACACACGATGAAGGAGGTCCTGCCCACCCGACACTCCCATATCAATGTCGTCGTGCTCGATAGCGACTGGGAGGGTCGTGCCGCCAAGATCCTCGACGACATGGCCGAAGCGGGCGAGATCGAGACCTGGGTGAAAAACGCCTTCCTCGGCTTTAAGATCCCTTACGTCGATAAGGCCGGCAAAGAGCGCGACTATCAGACCGACTTCATCGTCCGCGCCCACTCCCCCGAGGGTGAGCCCCTCCACCTCATGATCGAGGTCACCGGCATGGAGCGCGACAAGCCGGAGAAGAAGTGGTTCGTCGAGCACCGCTGGCTGCCAGCGGTCAACAGCATCCGTGAGCACCACGACTGGCCACAATGGGCTTTCCTCGAACTGACCTCGCTCGAACAGGTTAAGGATCTTCGTCGCTATGTCCTTGATTATTTTGCCGACATGGCTGCTGGCTCGCAAGGAAAGGCTGCGTCGTGAGCTGCGCCCGTTTACACATAGCATTGACAAACTCGACGAAGCGTGTGATCTTTTCTCACATCATCCCCCTTAGTAGCTTCGGCGAACGGGCGCAGGACCGTCTCGAAAGGGGCGGTCCTTGCTTATTTTCAGACCCGGCATGAAGACCATCCTCTACATCGATGGCTTCAATTTTTATTACGGAGCCGCCAGACGTTTCAACCTCCGCTGGGTCAATCCGCTCCAGCTCGCGCAGCTGCTCTTGCCGGATTGCGAGTTCACGGCGGTTCGCTACTTCTCGGCCATCGTCAAGGCCGACCCCTCCGACCCTTCGAAAATCAGCCGCCAGCACACCTACCTCCGCGCGTTGCGCACACTGCCCGGTATCGACATCCAGATGGGGGCATTCCTCCAGAGCGTCAAGTCGATGCCCAAGCACCCGCTGACCGATCCGGTTGAGCGAGTCGACGTCCTGAAGACCGAGGAAAAAGGCTCCGACGTGAATCTGGCCACCGCCCTGCTATTGGACGCGTTCGATAATGCCATGGACTGCGCCGTCCTGATGACCAACGATTCCGACCTCGCGGGCCCGATCCGCGTCGTGCGCTCCCGCTTCGGCAAAAAGGTCGGTCTGATCAACCCGCAAAAGCGGCCCAGCCGCGTCCTCTCCGGCATCAGCGATTTCACCCGTCAGGTGCGACGCGGCGTGCTCGAAGCCAGCCAATTTCCGGACCAACTCGAGGATGCAGAAGGTGCTTTTCACAAACCCGCGATTTGGTAGAAACACATCAATAAAACCGGATATTATGAAATTTTCTATTAGTGCCAGCGAATACCGAACACTCTCTCATGCTGTTTTTAAGGCATTATATGAAGCGTTAAAGACTACAGCTCCGCCAGAACCTCAATTAGTCGCCAACCTTGTCAGTGAAATTCCAAAAGAAATCAACGCTCTGGGCTCACTAAGCGGCTACAAGATCCAATCCGGCGGTGTTTTTGTTCACGGACAACCTTTTGTAAAATGTCCATGTTTCCCGGAAACAAAACCCGCGTCCGTGGAAATTGGAGACATCCTCTTGGTCCGCTCAGAAGTTTCCAGAGGCAAGGTAATTGGCCGTAGAGCGCTCCTATTGCAGGCGAAAAAGGCTTCCTCTCTACCGACAAAACCGGACAATAAAAATCAGCACCATCTTTACGCAAAATGGCCTTCTTTTGAATATGTGCGATCCGGGCCAGAGCTAAACGGAAAGAAACGCAATATCACTGGATTAGACTTACACGATGCGACCCGTTATCTACTGATCTTCGACAGCACGCCACCAAAGCATTCCTTTTGCTGCGGCTCTCTTTATCCATTTCATCTTGGCAGATGCTTAGCAGCAACCGCATCTCCCACGGAGCCTGCCATTTCGCACTACCGTTGTTTCGCTACCGAGCTAATTGATTTTTTACTCGGCGATGCTGGTAAGTCATTTCTTTCACCTCCTCCGAAGAGAAAACGCAATTGGGATAAAGTCATCGACGACCTGATCCATTCGACTGCAAAACGTGAATCTGCATTTGTTGGACGGGCGATTACTCCATCTGCCAAACGCGCCCCACGTGGCCGAGGCATCCTTTTTGCAATGATGCCTGATTGCGAAGTCTCGGCTTACAGTGTATTTAACGGCGTTGTTAAATCTGAAGAGATCCCTAGCCTAGACGGAGGTGACGAACCTCCATTCCGTGATAACATCGAAGAAGAGAACGATGAGAACGGAGGCATCTCTGTCATCGAATTCATCGTCGAAAGCGAAAATTCTAGAGATTAGTTCTGAACCATTCTAAACCTCCACCATCGCCACTCTCTCATGCCAAAACCCGTAAAATCCATCCGCCACACCGCCGACAAGCGCGCCCACACGCCCTCGTCCGAAGAAGCGGGCTACGAGGAGGCCAATCCACACGTCCAGGACGGCGACCAACAGGCCACCTACCCGCGCAATCCGGTCGTCCATCGCGGGCAGGATCCGGAGCTGTGGTGGCTGGGGAAATATGGTGCGGCGGGTGACGACGGCGAAGCGGCCGAACCGCTGCAGGTCGATATCCGCTCGCTCTACCGGCACGAGCACATCGCCCCCGAGGCACTGATCAAAGGCCTCTACCGCATCGTCGAGGAAAAGGCTGAACCGGGCCAGGACGAACTCTTCTCCGTCAACGAACTCTTCGGCAACTCATTGGAGCGCGACGAGCTGGAGAAAGTGTCTGACTATTACACCCACTCCGACGGCTGGAGTAACCGCCTCATCCAGGGCGACTCGCTCCTCGTCATGAACTCCCTGCTTGAACGCGAGGGCATGGCGGGTCAGGTGCAGTGCATCTATATCGATCCGCCCTACGGTATCAAATACGGCTCCAACTGGCAGATCAAACTCAACGACCGCAACATCACCGACGGCAAAGACGACCACCTCTCCGGCGAGCCGGAGCAGATCAAAGCCTTCCGCGACACCTGGGAACTCGGCATCCACTCCTACCTCTCCTACCTGCGTGACCGACTCATCGTCGCCAAGGAATTGCTCCACGAGTCCGGCTCCTGCTTTGTGCAGATTTCTGACGAGAATGTGCACCTGGTGCGCTGCTTGATGGATGAGGTGCTGGGGAGTGAGAATTTTGTGAGCCAGATAGCCGTGCAAAAAACTGGGGGTGCTGCGGCTAAACTATTGCCGACGACAATAGATTTAGTGATATGGTATGCGCGCGATAAAAACACAGTCAAATATCGTCAATTGTATGAATATCGGGCTACGGGAAATACTAACTTGGACCGATATGATTTAATTCTGACTAAAGATGGTTCTCCACGAAGGTTAAGTCCAGAAGAGATACGCGGAGAAATACCAATCGGTGAAGGGGAGCGATACCAGTTGACCAGTTTGCTTTCAGATGGCGAAACCTCAACCACACAAGATTTTAACTTTGATGGAAAAACATACCGTCCACGACCCGGCACTCACTGGAAAACTACGGTAAAAGGACTAGAGCGTTTGGCTTCATTTGGACGCATAGAAAAAATGGGGAAGACCCTTCGCTATCGGCGGCTTGCGAGCGACTTCCCGGTAGTTCCTATTACTGATAGATGGGATTCAATGCAAGTAGGCGTTGGCCTGGTTTATGTTGTGCAGACTGCTGCTTCAGTCATTCAACGCTGCCTGCTCATGACCACCGATCCCGGCGACCTCGTCCTTGACCCCACCTGCGGCTCCGGCACCACAGCCTATGTCGCCGAGCAGTGGGGCCGTCGTTGGATCACCACCGACACCAGCCGGATCGCCCTCAACATCGCCAAGGCTCGTTTGATGACAGCGACCTTCCCCTACTACCATTTGCATTCCGATGTCGAAGCCACCTACCCGAAAGATTTTCGCGGTAAACCCAAGATCACGCCAAAACCAGAAGGCAGCTACGCGCATGACATCCGCGAAGGCTTCGTTTACGAGAAGGTGCCGCATATTACGCTGGGCAGCATTGCCAACGACGAACCACCCGCTACCGAAACGCTTTACGACCGTCCCCATGAGGACAACAAGCGGATGCGCGTGGCGGGACCCTTCACCGTCGAGACGCTGCAAAATTACGAGCCCATTTCACCCGAAGCTCTGGCCGCTCAGCGCGAAAGTGACGATGATCTGGCGAGCTTTGAGGATCTCGTCTTCGAGCACCTCTCCTCAGCTGGGGTGAAAACCGGCGACAAGAAGGAAAACGCCGTCTTTACCCGCCTCGACCGCCTGGCGAGCGCGAACCTCCATGCCGATGGCTTCTATCAATCAGCCGATGGCGAAAAGAAGGCCTACCTCCACATCGGACCCAAGTTCGGCACCGTATCGAAGCGGGCGGTCAACGAAGCCGTCCGCGAATGTCGCCAAAAGGGAGATGCCCCCTGGCTGCTCATCCTCGGCTTCTCCTTCGAGAGTGGCATCCAGGAAATGACCAAAGACCTCGGCCTCTTCCAAGTCTCCATCGTCCGCATGCACGACGACCTCATGCAGGAAGGCCTGCTGAAGAAGGACAAGAAGGCCGCCTCGTTCGTCACCATCGGCGAGCCGGATATCGCACTCGTGAAAGACGGCGACACCGCCACCATCGAGATCCGCGGCCTCGACATCTACGACCCGATCAAAGACATCGTCAAAAGCCGCGACGCGCACGACATCGCCTACTGGATGCTCGACGACGACTACGACGGCTCCAACTTCGTCGTCCGCCAAGTCTTCTTCTGCGGCGGCGAGCAAAAGGAGTTCGACAAGTGGCGCAAAGGCCTTGAATCCCTCGCCAAGCAGGCAACCCGCAAACGCGCCCAGACCACCCTAAAAGTCGAAATCGACGAAGAAGCCTTCGACCAACTCTACGGCCACCAATCCCGCCCCTTCAAAATTCAACCCAAACAAAAAATCGCCATCCGCGTCATCTCCCAGTTCGGGGAAGAGACGACGAAGGTGATGGAGGTTTAGCGAATATCAGGGCAACCAATGGGGTCAAACGTAGAATATAAACATCCCCATACCCAAGCCAATTCCCCTTAAACCTCAAACACCCTCCCCCACTCATCCACAACCGACCCATCCGTTAAGCGGGTGACCTTGCAGATCACATCCTCGATTTCCATGGCATCTTTAAAATCGCGCTCACCGGCCAGGCACTGACGCTGGCGCTCAAGAAAATCGTCTAGAATTTCGGCCTCGGCCTCGGCTTTGGTTTCGTAAACAATCCACTTACCGGCTTCATCGCGCCAGACCGGGGTAATGCCCCCGCAAACCGTGTCGATGAAGATGCAGTAGCCCTGAGTCGCCATGACGTCGAACCTGGTAGGCGGCCCATGATTGTCTAGGCCGTTTTGGCGAAAACTTCCCGATGCAACGCCAATGCTTCCGGATCCGGGAAGAAGCGGTGCGGCAGGCGCAGTGGCTTGCCTTCCAACTGGCCAAAATTGTAGCTCGGGGGCCAAAAGGGGTCATTCCGTAGGTTTTGATATATTTGCGAAACGATGATAAAACGTATCCTTCGATAGGGTAGGCAAAGGGTGGCACTAAACGTAGATCCGAGCGAAGCGCCAATTCTCGTTGGATCATCCATCAATTCAGGACTTTTCGGAATGAGCTGATGCGCATCCAATGAAACGCTTGCTCATCAGGCCGCATGGTGTGATCATCTACTGTTAGATTCAGATGTCACTTACACCCAGTAAAAACCTAATTTCCGCATGGCGAAAATTCGACGCGTATCAGGAACCTTTGATCCTGCCGGGCGACGAGGCGATTCGCAAATGTGGAGATTCTGTCAGCTCGTCGGCATTTGAAAAATCGGACCGCATCCTATTTCCAGACAAGCGCTTTATCTTCAATCTGGTCCCACAGCCCTACGCCGGAAAAATTCGGACCGCGAAGGTTTACTTTCTTCTACTCAATCCGGGATTCGGGCTGCGCGACATTTTTGCGGAAGAACAATCACCAGATTATCGTGCCAAGCTAGTTAACACACTCAACGGTCGAACCCGACACATCGGTTTCGACACTGAACTCTATTGGACTGGTGGATTTGAATGGACTACACGCAAGTTCCGAACGCTGATTGAAACAATCCGCGACGAGCGTGGCTGGAAGACGCATCAGACTTTGCGCTTTTTTGCAGACCATGTGGCCACTCTGGAGCTGGTCCCCTACCACTCAAATCATTATGGTTTGAGCAATAAGATCGTGGAACAGCTACAATCGGTGCAGCTCATGCGTGACTTCGTCCGCCACGAGCTGCTACCGCGTGCCGAATCCGGCGACTGCACACTCCTCATAACCCGTAAGGCGAAAGAATGGGGCATTCCTGAGAAGACTCCGAATGTCATCACCTACGGCCGCCATGAAGCACGTGGCGCACACATCTCTAAAAAGACCCGCGGGGGTATAGCGATCCTTAAACAACTGCGCACGATCCACTAGGATTTATAAAATGTCCGGCCATGCCTTTAAAGCCTACCTCTACTCGAACAGTCTCGATACCAGTCGGAAGGCGTCGTCTTACCTCAAGGCACTGGAATGGTTACCGAAGATGCTGGCGCGGGAGAGCTATGGCTTTGAGGATTGTATCGACATTTATTCCGTCGATTCCATTCAGCGGCTCCACGAATTGCGCGAGCAGGTTCTACAGGAGCAAAAGAAGGGGCCCGAGAGTCCGTGGGTGCATCCGGATATTTCAGCCAGTTATCTCGGCAACTACTATTGTTCGGCGGCCCTGGCGGCCCTGATCGAATTTCAGCTGCAAAACCAATACAGCCAGCAAGTTTTCCGCCGTTTGGAAGCCAACCCAGGTGACGAAGCCGCTGCGGCTCAGGCGCTCGACTTCGAACCGGAATACCCTGCCTACCTCGACCCCGACCCAAAATCCAAGGAAGGCAAAGACCGAATTCGCAGCGCCAAGACGCGCATCGGTCAACAGACCTTCCACGACATGATTTTTCGGCACTACCAAAACCGCTGCTGCCTGACCGGGCTGGATCTGCCGCAGGTCAACCGCGCCAGCCACATCATCGGCTGGGCCGAGCGGAAGGATACCCGCATGGACCCGCGCAACGGGCTCTGCCTATCGGCGACTTACGACGCCGCCTTTGACCGCAAGTTGATCACTTTCGATGAGGACTACCGACTGGTGTGTTCGAAGACGATCCGGCAGCACGTGCCCAGCGAGAGTGTGCGGACTTATTTTCTAGACCGCGAAGGCGATGCCATCGAGCGGCCGCGAGCCTTCGCTCCGCTGCAGGCCTATCTCGAGGAGCACCGCAAGGGCGGGGATTTCTGAATGGCTGCGTGACTAACAGCGGCGTGGCGGCATGCCGCGAGCGGCAGCCCTACGGAGGGACGTTTTCGGGTTGGCTCGCCGCCCGGTTCAGTGTTGTCGGCTATTGGGCGTTGGCGCTGGCAGGACGCAGGCGCCCGGCGAGCGGGCACGCCACCCTGCGAGCCGTG
>REBV01000033.1 GCA_007692545.1 Puniceicoccaceae bacterium | reverse complement strand
CAGGCCGCCTACGATTGCCTAATGGTCGGCGTGAGCGCGCGCGGGCTACGCCATGCACCCAACGTCCAATGGTCCTCGTCTGGAAATGTTTTTCGGGATTCCCGATTTGAGGACAGTGGTGGACAGTGGCATGCTGGATATGCCACTGAAAATTTATACGAAAACCTTCATATAAACAGCACTGGCCGCGAAGGTAGCTACGCCTACGCGCTGTTTAGCTCTATCCCAAACGGTATGCATGGCCCCCAGGGTCCGCGAAACGTCGTGCGTAACTGCACCGTTATCTCCCACCGTGGCGGCATCAAACTGGGCGGTTTTAACGAAGGCTGGATTTTCACACACAACCGGGTTTTAGCCCGCAAGGGACCTGCGCTCGTCATTCTACCCGGTGCGCAGAACCTCCGCTTTCAAGAGAACATTTTTGTCACATTGAGCCCAGACCCGGCCCCCGTCTGGATCGCTACCGAGGATTGCGTCGGACTTGAGTTTGAGGGCAACACCTTCCTCGGTGTCGGCACAGCCCCGGTATTCGCGGGGGGAGGCAAGCCAGCACGGGTCAGCAAACAGGTAGAGGTGCGCGATCTCCTCTCTCCTTCCGGTTTACCCTCACTCCATGACTGGCAGCGCGCCCAACCGGATTTGCCCCCGGTCCCAGCAAACAGTGCTACGAACCGCAACCAGACAAACCAAAGCAAAACCCACTAACCACCGCTAAGTAACAATGGCTTCCGAGCACGCTCCCGCCCCCCTGATTTTCCAGCATCCAGGTAATGGTCCAAAGGATTCCTTTCCGCTCGGCAACGGTGCAGCAGCGGCCAACGTCTGGTCAGCTCCCGGTGGTTCAGTTCATCTACAACCGGCATTGTCCGATGCCTGGGACGAGTCCATGCGCTTGCTCAAGCTCGGTGAAGTCTCCCTGACCCATCCAAAGATCGACCTCACCACTTGGAGGGAAACCTTCGATGCCGCCACTGCCACCTGGCATATTCAGACTGGATCCATCGAATTGCGTATATGGGTCGATGCCCACGCGGACCTTATTCACTTCGAAGGTTCCGAAGGCTGGCAAGCTCACTGGACACAATGGCGAAACCAGGAACGGGAACTGATTGGCCGCGAGGCGCATTCCGCCAAGGGTTTGGAGTACGGGCCCGTGCCCGCCAAAGTGTATCCGGACCGTTGTTTGCGGCAGACCGAAACAGAAACCATATGGGTGCACGCTAACCGTCATTCACTGCGCGATCTACTGCTGGATCATCAAGGACTGTCAGATTGGATCGGACAAGAGGTGGATTCCCTGCAGAATGCGGTCTTCGGAGGACGTTTGCGAAAAGAACGCTCCGGCTACTCGCTCACCCTACACGCAAACTGCGGCTCCGTGGATAATTGGTTGCAGACTTTGCCTGAACCTGGCCAAACGAAACGCTCCGAGCACGAGGCCCACTGGGAAGCCTTTTGGGATCGCAGCTGGGTTGCACTATCCGGATTTCCCGAGGCCGAAGACTTAACGCGGGCGGCAGCCCTCCACCGCTATGTGGTGGCCTGTTGCGCAAGCGGAAAGTGGCCAGTTAAATTCAACGGTGGACTCTTAACCACAGCATGGGGTCTGCCGGAGGAGGACTTTGACCCCGATTACCGCCGATGGGGTGGAGGCTATTGGTTTCAAAACACCCGGCTGACTTACTGGCCCATGCTAGCCAGTGGTGATCACGGGCAAATGCTAAGCCTTTTTCGCTTTTACCTCGGACGTCTCCCTTTTTTCAAACACCGCACCCGCAGCTGGTACGGGCATGCCGGCGCTTTTGTTCCGGAAGTGATCACAGTTTGGGGAACCTACCTCGGCCAACAATATGGCTGGGACCGTAAGGGTAAAGCAGTCCATGAGGTCGATAATATTTATCTGCGTCGTTATTGGACAGCCGGACTAGAGCTTTCTTTGATGATGCTCGACTACACTGAGCACACCGGCAACGAAGCCTTCTTCGAAAACGACGCCCTCCCATTCATCCGCGAAGTACTGCTTTTTTATCGCGAGCACTTCCCCGAACGTGATGAGAGGGGCAAATTAAAAATGACCCGTGCGCAGTGCCTGGAAATGTGGCATACGACAACCAACCCCGCCCCCGATCTCGCCGGCCTGCGTGCCGTCCTCGCGCGCATGATCGATAAAGACTCTGAGGAAGCAGAAGAATGGCGTCATTTCCTCGCCGAACTCCCGCCACAGCCAGAGGGTATCGACGCAAAGGGAAAACCAATCCTGCTTCCCGCTGAGGAAATATTTGGTGAGGCGCAGAACACAGAAAACCCTGAACTGTACGCTGTGTTCCCCTTCCGCGTTTTCACCGCCAGGCAATCTGGAGCGGACAAGGCAAGGCGCGCCTTCTTATCCCGGTCTCATCGTCATGCCTTCGGCTGGCACCAGCACGCCCAACAAGCAGCGCTGCTCGGCCTTCCTGACGCCGCCGCAACTGCCTTGCTTGAATTGCTCGATGCCCCCAACCCCGGACGCTTCCCCGCCTTTTGGGGCCCCAACCTTGACTGGATTCCAGACTTCGATCACGGCTCCAACCTGCTCATGGGATTACAAACCATGCTCTTGCAATCGGAAGGAACACAGACCCACCTTTTTCCAGCTTGGCCCAAACATTGGAACGTGAAATTTCGATTACACGCTCCCGGCCAAAGGATTATCGAAGGTGCTTGGCAGGACGGACAAGCCGTATCCCGCGGTCCGGTGAGCGTTTAAAGGGCATCGCAGATCGATCGACTCCGGGGAAGCCCCTGGAGCTTGTCGCCGACCATTTCAGCCTTTCCGCCATTCTGCTTTTCCGTTTTCCTCACGGCATGTTTCACCTACCACAGCACCACCTCGGCGATACTTGGTTTTATTCTGCTCAAGACTGCGTTCATCTATTCTACCTGGTTTGCCCGCTCGGTACTGAACGGCACACTCAGTGGTCGATTGCCAGAGCCAGCTCGACGGATCTGGTCAATTGGGAAAACCACGGCATCCTCTTCGACTCTGATCCGGCAAATCCGGAGCTATCCTGCCTCTCCACTGGATCTGTTGCGCGCTATGGGGATCGCTACATCATGGCCTTTCTCGGCAATCACAACCAGCCCGACCCCGGCGTCCTTCTCGCCGAGTCAAAGGACCTCGTCAATTGGCAACGTTTGCCTGCAACGGACTGCAAGCTGTCTGATTCCGGCTACTCCATGCGCCCAAGCCAACCGTTTAAAAACCCGCGTTGGCGCGATCCCTTCCTCTTCGAGCACGATGGTTGGCTCTACCAGCTCATGACCGCTGCCGACGAGAGTCAGCCGCCAGACCGCGACGGCGTCGTCGGCGTGATGCGCACGCGCGACCTGCTGCACTGGGACTTCCTTCCGCCGCTCAAAACACCGCGGATCGGGGCCGATCTTGAGTGCCCAAAACTGCACTACATCGACGGTCGCTGGCACTTGCTCGTTTCGCTTTTTAACGTACTGCAGTCCCCCGACTTCGCCGCGCTTCAGCCCGCGGGTCTCAACTCAAGCACGACCTTCTCGCTGGTTGCCGATTCCCTCGACGGTGAGTTCACACTTACCCCACCCGGTCGTATCCTGGAAAACGATACACCCGGATGCCCCTACGCCTGCAACGCCGTGGAATGGAATGATCGATGGCACTTACTTGGCACTTGCTGGAGCGACCGCCTCGGCGA
>REBV01000198.1 GCA_007692545.1 Puniceicoccaceae bacterium | reverse complement strand
GATTGATAACCTACCGCCACATGCGGTGCTCTTTGAGGACGACCTTTGCGGTGTTGTGGCCGCTGGCGCCCCAGACGCCGCCGCCGGGATGGGTGCTTGCTCCAGTCAGGTAAAGCCCGGTAATGGAGGGCACTTTATAGGAGGAGAGTTCCGGCATCGGTCGAAAGGTGAACATCTGGTCGAGACTCATCTCGAGATGCATGACGTTGCCCCGGTGCAGACCGTGCAAGCGCTCGATGTCGAGCGGTGTTTGAATGTAGCGATCAATGATGCTGTCCGCCACGCCGGGAGCGTAGGCGTCGACGGCGGCGATCAATTTATCAGCTTCGCGTTCACGAATGTCATCCCAAGTCTCGCCGTTGGCGAGTTCGTAGGGGTGGTATTGCCCCCAGATGAATAAGGTGTGTTTGCCCTCCGGCGCGATGGTCGGATCAATCGCGGAGAAGGTCATGGCCAGCGGGAGTGGTTTCTCCGGCGGGCGACCGGCCAGGTAATCGGCGTAGGCGTGGTCGAGCGCCTGACGGGAGGGGCAGAGCAGTTGCAAGCCACGGTGGCAAGGCTGCGACGCGGCCCCCGGCTCGGTCGGGATGCCCGTGTAGCGGGGCAGTTCCGAAACGGCGCAGCGTACAATCATGCCAAAGCCATTGCCAATGCGCAGTTGGCTGGTCCGAAGGCGCAAATTATCGGGAAAATCGGTCGCCGCAGAAAGCAGGGTTTCCACCGTGGTTTTGATATGGCAGGCAGCGACGACGGCTTTAGCCGGATAGAAGGTGCCATCCTCGGTCTCAACCCCGCGTACCCGACCGCTGCCAGTGGTGCGAATGTGGCGAACGGGGGCGTTTTCATGCACCAGTCCACCATCCGCGAGAATACGCGCTTTAAGTGCTTGGGTCAGCGCCCCACTCCCACCTTTGGCGCGTTTCATGCCACTGCGATGGTACATCGAGTGCCAACCGGCAAAATCGCCGCTGCCTGGCTCGGAGGGCGGTGGTCCGGATTGGGCGGCCAACCAGATCATGGCGGTGCGGAGAGCTTCGTGCTCAAACCATTCACAGACAACTTGACCATAGGGAGCCATCAACTGACGAACCATATTTGTCCGGTTACTGCCCTTAAGCGAGCGGCCCACCATCCCGCGGACCAAATTCATCGGAGTTGGCGCACGGAGAAAGGCTTGAAAGACGCCCTCGTTGAGATCACCCCAAGCCTCGCAAAACTTGCGATACTGATCGGCATCAGCCGGAGAAACTTGGGCAATGCTCTGACAGGTTTTTTCGATATCCTTGTGAAAAAAGATGGCGCGCCCGGAGCCGTCCGGCAACGGGTAACAGGCCCAGGGATCCATCTCGATGTATTCGAGCCCGAAACGGTCGAGCTCAAGCTCGCGCAGCACTGGCGTCTGGTGGATCATGACATGGGCCGAGCTGCCAACATCGATCTTGTAGCCGGGAATGAGATCCGACTGGGTACAGACCGCCCCCCCAACTACCGGCCTTCGTTCAAAGACCTCAACCTTGTGCCCCGCCTTGGCGAGGTAGGCCGCCGTGATCAGTCCGTTATGCCCGGACCCAACAATCGCTACATCCGTGCTCATAAAAGACTCTCCCAACCTCGTGTTTTTTCTATCGCCTGCATTGCCTCGTTAAAGTGGGCCTCGTTTCCAGAAGAAGCAAGCGGTCTGATGGCTGATTCTTGATTTCTGAGCCAGTTATCGAATTGAAACGTCTTTCAGATTATACAGCCCTAGCCTAGCTGGATGAGCGACTTCACACCGAACAAAACCACTGGGCTTTTCGCCGAGCGCGACATGGTCTGTGATTCCGCCGTTCTACCGACCGGCTCATTCCTCGGCACCCAGAGTGAACCGCAGGCGGAGAAAGCGTCGGAGATGTTCGCTCAAAGGTTTGCTATCCCGAAAATGGTGCACGCTATCTGTCTCCTCGATCAGCACCACTTCGCCTTCGCTCCAAATTTCCAGGTCATTGGAAATTTCGGCGGTGATGGTCACATTTTCTGCTGCTGGATCACGAACTACCCGAACAGCTAGATATTTGGAAGCACCGTTCGCCCAGCTTGCAAAATCCGGGAGATCCGCCGCGTCAGCCCGAACGGTCGGATCCAGCCCCAGCGCATATTTCACAAGGAGGGAAACACCCTCTCCCAGCACATCTTCGCTGGCATTGGCTTCAAGGGAAAAATCAGACGCCCACTCTGCGAAGGTTCGACCGCGCACGCGAAGGCTTCCATTTGAGCTCAGCTCTGAAACATCCCACCTAAGATTGGCAGGCAAGGTGGCTCCGCTGAGATCCAAGGAGGTAAATTCTGCCGAGAATGAAGCAGCCGAGACGACCACAAAGACATCTCCTCGGGAGGGGATAAAGTTATCAACCAGCAAAACCCGTAACGTGCCGTTCAAATCGGCTGCCCCGGTTATGTCGAGGGCGTCGTATTCGGTCCCTCGCAGTAAGCCCCCGATTTCCGCTTCCAATACATGGTTTTCTCCAAAAGTGAGATCGCCATCGACGGTTAACAAACCAGGACTATTTCCTGGGCGGGTCGTTCCGGCAAAGACAAAGTCCCCCGTAAAATGGCCGCTTCCTGAAATAATTCCAGTAAGGGTTAGGAGCGATTCGCCGAGAGCAACAACGTTTGCATTATTACGCAGGTTGCGGGCGATTGTGCCGCTGGCGGCGAGTGTACCGGTTTGTGTGATAAATATTTCGCCACCTGGGGAAGTTAACCCGTTATTAAATTCAAGTGTTCCCTGATTCACGGTGGTCGCTCCGGTGTAAGTGTTTGCGCCAGAGAGAGTGAGTACCCCTTCTCCGGTTTTGCTTAAGGCAAAATGAGGAAAGGAAGATCCCAGAACGCCAGAGAAGGTCTGTGCCTGTCCAGATGCGGTGTCGACAGTAAGGTTCCCTGCACTGGCGTTATTATCCCTGAAGCTATATACATTTCCGTCCCCGGTCAGACCGGAAATCGTTAGTGCGCTATTGGAAATATCCAATGTCGCACCTGAGGCGATGGCGACGGAGGTGCTGCTGGAGAGCCCTTGCGTGACCTCGAAAGGCAAAACATAAACGCCACTATTGATCGTGGTGGGGCCCTCATAGGTTTGCGCGGCGTTGAAACGCAGAACCGCGCCATCGCTAATGACGCCGCCAGATCCACTGATGACACCTTGGTAGGTGTAATCGTCAGAACGACGGAAGACAAGGGATGCATTGTTGTTGATATTGCCAGCAATATCACCGGAGGCACCGCCGTTACCGATAGTGAGGGTGCCGGCATCAATCGTGGTCACGCCGGTGAAAGTACTATTGCCGGAGAGGTTGAGCGTGCCTGATCCGACTTTAACGAGATCACCCGTCCCAGTGATAACGCCGGAGAGGGATTGATCATCGCCGCTTCCCGTGGTGAGGATCCCAGAACCAAGCGCAATGGTGCCTGCGCCATTGAGGACCGTAAGCGTGACGGCGTAATCGTTAATGTGAAGTGTTGCAGGTGAAGCGAGATCTATGGATGAAGTACCTTGAAGGGCGGAGCCGTGGTTTATTTCAAGAGTCCCCGCATCGATGTAGGTAGCACCCGTATAACCAGTTGGGAGACTGAGGATGAGGTCACCCATGCCCGTCTTCCGCAGCGCGCCCTCGCCCGCTAAAATCTGACCGGTAAAAGGGCTATAAATCTCCAGACTACCGGCAGTCACCTCGAA
>REBV01000034.1 GCA_007692545.1 Puniceicoccaceae bacterium | reverse complement strand
TCAAGCCCTCGTTTGCCAGCCATTCGTTGGTCATCCCAGCTTTGTAGCCGAGGTGCTTGGCGACGCGCCAGTAGCCTTTGGAGGTGCGGGCGAAGCCTGCCGCCTCCTTGTGCGCCGCACTCAGTCCGAAGTAACCCATCCAGCCACGGATGTAGTGGCGCATCTGTGACATCCGGTAGTCCATACTCACGCTCCAGTTGCGCTTCTCTAGTGATTGAGTTGTTATTCAGGTCTTTCACTATGGACTTTAACCATATTAGTTTATCAACATGCCGGGCATACCCCTGAAGTTATCAACCGCGCGAAGCCGCGTTGATAACTGATTGTTGAACAAGCCCGCAGGCCGAAGCCGTCTAGTCTACCGCCTATGCGAAAAGCTTTTATCGCAGTACTGGCGGGGTTTCCAGCGCGACAGGCGCTGATGGCTTTCGGCGACTAAGGAACGGCAAAAACAAACATCTGTGCTGTGCAGAAGGTTCGGAGGGCAGGACTTCGCCCGTATTTGCGTCCGAACTACATTGATGTGATAACATCGGCCACCAGCGGTCGCAGGCGGCACCGAAAACAGTGTCGTTTGGATTGGCTGACTACATATTTGCTGGGGTCTCATTGCTGGGGGAGCAACCAGCGGCGGATAAACTCGACTGGTTCGAGCGTCATCAGCTTGCGCTGGCCGTTTGCCGAGTCAGTCCACCACAGGCGGATGCGCCCTTGTTCGTCATAGCCATCCAGCCGCTTCTCCGAGAAGGCGCTCTTGGCGACGTAGGCCGATAGGTAACGCAGGGCACTTTTGCCGCGTCCGACGGACCGGACGTTGAGGTTCCACTTGGACTCAGACAGAGCCGGATCTATCTCCGCAGCGATCCCCGGATGCTTGTCCCGCAGCTGGGCCAGCCAAGAAGGCTTCAACAACAAGATAGGCTGGCTCACAAGACAGGCTTATGGATACCGGGATGAAGAGTTCCTTCACTTGAAAATCTACGATCTGCCCATCCTATCTACTCGTAAAGAGCTGTGACCGAAATCCGTGAAGAACCAAATTTTCCATGAACTTTACCCTCATTCAAAGATTAACCCATCCCGGCAAAACATTCACTGAGTGAATGAGATAACAGGATTGGGTAAAATATAACTTGAATACCAGCAAATTAGAACTAAATTAAGACCTATTATGAGTCCCATATTAAGTGCCTATTCTGCCAGTATTTCTGAGTTAAAAAAGAACCCCAGCAAGCTGATTGAGCGAGCTGGGGGTGAATCTGTAGCAATCCTAAATCACAACAAACCAACAGCTTACCTTATTCCCGCAGAGACTTTCGAATGGATCAGTAATATCATCGAAGACCAAGAGCTGCGAGAGATTATTGAGCAAAGAGAAGAAGAAAAAGCACAAGCCAAGGAAGTCAGCCTCGATGAGCTATAAGCTGAAGTTTCTACCCAGTGCGCTAAAAGAATGGAATAAAATCGGATCCACGTTACGCGTGCAGCTCAAAAAGAAACTGCAAGAGAGACTGGAGCAACCAGAAATTCCAGCCGACCGTTTGCACGGCTTTGAAAATCACTACAAAATCAAACTCCGATCCTCTGGATACAGATTGGTTTATGAAGTCGAAAAAGGAACTGTATCAGTGATCGTTATCACCGTCGGAAAACGCGAGCGTTCCAGTGTTTACATTAAAGGAGCAAGACGAACGAAAAGACCCAACTAGGCGGGAGATGACAACTCCGAGTAGCGCTGCCGCGCTACTCACCGCGCATCCCCTCGACGTCAATGGATAAGAGAATTGAATCTCCTGCAGAGTCGCGAAGGAAAAGTCTTAATCCGGAAGCGAGACGAAAGTCTTTTTGCTTTGGTACCTGGACCGAAGACAACATCACCTTTTGATGTCGAGGGCCTAGCGACCAATGAAGTTCCTTTTACCCCAGCTAGAAATCTAAATCAGTATTGACGCGCCGTGACTCAACGCTATCGAATTTATGTCTGAAATGCGGGTATGGTGTAGTGGTAACACGTGACCTTCCCAAGGTTGAGCTGAGAGTTCGATTCTCTCTACCCGCACCATGCTTCGCTCTGCGAGCTACGCAGGGCGCAGCCAATTCTCAAGTTTCGGAAAGCAGAATCTCACTCTGCGAGTGGTCCGGTTCGCTTCGCGCCCGGTCTTGTCGGCCTGCGGCCTCGGAACGATTCTCTCTACCCGCACCATGCTTCGCTCTGCGAGCTACGCAGGGCGCAGCCAATTCTCAAGTTTCGGAAAGCAGAATCTCACTCTGCGAGTGGTCCGGTTCGCTTCGCGCCCGGTCTTGTCGGCCTGCGGCCTCGGAACGATTCTCTCTACCCGCACCATGCTTCGCTCTGCGAGCTACGCAGGGCGCAGCCAATTCTCAAGTTTCGGAAAGCAGAATTCCCGCTTGGCAAATCAATGAACATTTGCACAGTCGATACTATGACACCTGAAGAAGCGCTCCAGACTCATTTCGGCATGCCGTCTTTCCGGCAGCCGCAGCGGGCGATTATCGATGCGGTGCTCGGGCAAAAAGACACATTGGTGGTCATGCCGACGGGCGGGGGGAAGAGTCTTTGCTTTCAATTGCCTGCCCTGCTGCTACCGGGGGTGACGCTGGTGGTCTCGCCGCTGATTGCTTTGATGAAGGATCAGGTCGATGCGCTGCAAGCGCGGGGTCTGCCAGCGGGCCTGCTCAACAGCTCGCAAAGCCTGGAGGCGCAGCGCGCGACGCTGGATGCGATCCGCCAGCACAGCCTCAAGCTGGTCTACATCGCACCGGAGCGTTTCCGCTCGCCGAGCTTTCTCAAGGCCCTACCGCAGGATGCCATCAGCCTGTTTGCCATCGATGAAGCGCACTGCCTTTCGCAGTGGGGGCACGACTTTCGGCCCGACTACATGCGCCTGGGGGAAGTCCGTCAGGCCATTGGCTCGCCGCCCTGTATCGCCCTGACCGCCACCGCTACGCCAGACGTGCAGGCTGACATTAAAAAAGTCCTGGGAATGCAGGATCCGGCAGAGTTTGTGGCCGGCTTTGCCCGGGAGAACCTCAGCTTTCGCGTGCGCAAGATCGGCTCCAATGTCGATAAGCAAGACGCCCTGCTCCGCCTGATTAAGCAACACAAGACCGGCATCGTCTATTGCGCCACCCGCAAATCGGTCGATGCCGTCGCGGCGACCATCGAGCCGCTGGCCGGGTCGGTCATCCGCTACCACGGCGGCCTCTCGGACCGCGAACGCACCGAGGCGCAGGAGATCTTTATGCAGCGCCGCTCCGATGTGGTGGTGGCGACCAACGCCTTCGGCATGGGCATCGACCGGGCCGACATCCGCTTCGTCTGCCACTATGAGATGCCGGGCAGTGTGGAGGCCTACTACCAGGAAGGCGGGCGGGCCGGGCGCGATGGAGCCCCCTCCGTTTGTGAAATGCTCTTTTCCTATGCCGACAAACGAGTGCAGGACTTTTTTATCGAAGGGGCCAACCCGGGCAAGGAGCTGATCGCCGAAGTCTTTGACCGGCTCTGCGCGGAAAGCGATGCGAACCACGAAGTACTCCTGCCAATCGACGACCTCGTCGAGCGCGTCAGCGCCGGCGGCCGCAAAGTCAACCCGATGGCGGTGAGCACCTCGATCTCGGTGCTCTCACGTCACAAATGGATCGAGCGCTTCGACATCCCGGGAAAACGTATGCGCGGCACCCGTATTCTGCAGCTCGGCAAGCACGGC
>REBV01000111.1 GCA_007692545.1 Puniceicoccaceae bacterium | reverse complement strand
TCCTCCTTCTCATCGTCATCCTCATCGGGGGGGGCGGTGGTCTCTTCGAAGTCGGCGTCTTCCTCCTCTTCTTCGTCCCACTTCATCGTCTCGTCCTCTTCAATCTTTTCGTCGACATCAGTGCCGGCGTCAACCGCAGCCAGGTCTTTTTCCAGCGCCTCATCTTCCGACTTCGGCTTGGCATCGTCTTCTTCCTCGTCGAGTTCGAAGCCCTCCGGGACGTACTCCAGGATAGACGTCAGCTCTGTAAAAAAGTGCGAGGCCCGGCCTTCCATGAAGTCGGCGTTTTGTGCCTCGCGGATCTCTTCCTCCAATTCTTCGACCGTCAGATTTTGCGAGAAGTCGATTAAATCGTTGAGCATTTTCACCCGCAGCTTGGTGATATGGTCGACGAAGTCGGCATAGGGCCCTTTATCCTCGTCGAGCACGTCGGGCAGGGCAAAGAGGGGGTCTTCGCTCTCCAATATGCTGTCCTGCACACGTTTGAGCAAGACGGTTTTATCCTTCTCCACGTTATCGATGCCGAAAGAGTAGAAGGCATCATCCACTAACTCAGTTTGCAGGCCGTAGTCGCTCAGCGGCTCCAGAAGATCGATGATGTGTTGAAACTGGCGGGGGTCAATGATGCCCAGCCCATCCACGTCCCAATGGACGGGGTCGCTGATCTCGTGGACCCACCAGTTCATATCCTCGCCCAAGCGGGCTTTGCACCAAGTCAGTTTTGTAGTAGGTTTCGACATAAAGATAAGTTTGCTGTGCGTTTTTCAGGCCGGAGTGTAACCAAAAATAATTCAACGCTAACCACTACGGGTTAAAGACCCGTTCTAGCCTTTGTAAAGTGATTAGTCAGATTTTTTTCTAAACTTCCCGCAGAGCCATTATTTGAAAGGGCTCATTCTCCAGCTGGAGTCGGTGATTTACCCTACAAATAGGATGAAAACACATTCAGGGGGGCAGGGGTCATTCCGGAATGGCGCTAACTTAAAGCTGTTTAGGACTTATACTGGGAACGGCTGCTTTAGCTGGGGTGTAATCGGGAGTGGTGGGATTTAGGCAGCGGTGCGACTGTTCCAGTATAGTTGCCATTGATCATTGGCTCTTAGGACACGCAACTGAACCATCGGTTCTGCATTTTCGATGGTCCCTGCCATGCCGTTTTGTTTCATGCGGCTTTGCAGGATATGCCCGTGGCTGCTTTCGATCATGCCCGACCCGATGGGGAGTTCTTTTTCGAGAGCTTTGTGGTAGTTGAAGGCGTTCGGACGATTCGTCATGTATCGCCATGCGCGACGCACGGGGGCTTCCTCGTCGGGGCGGGTTTCGGGTTCGATTTCTTTTTTCAAGGCGGCGACGACCTTCTTGTGTTGTCCTTTCTTCAAGCGGCTTTTCTGCGTGCGCATCCAGTTCTTCTGTTTGCCCGGAGCGATTAGAGCAGCCGCCGCAGCCAGATATTCGAGCAAGTGATAGTAATCGATCAGATACTCGGCGTCCTTGCCGAAGATCTCCCGTAGCTGTCGCTCGATCCACTCTGCTCCGTCCCCGATCCCATGTATTTTGGTGTCCAAAGCCCAGCCCGCCAGACGCGCCGCCCAAGCCCACTTCCGTCCCGGCTGTTCAGGCGCTCCGAAGGTGGCGGCGTAGACCGCGCGGGCTTTGCCGACCTGCTGTGCGGCCGAGTTTTCGAGTCGCCTCGACCAGTCGCTCTTCCACTTCATTCGCATCCCAGCCCTCATGCTTCGCCATTGCGAGCACCTCCCGAACCGCTTCGTTTAAATCGGGGTGCCGACGCAAAAGTGTCAGCATCTCGAGTTCATCTTCAGTAACCGTAGTCTTCTTTTCGTCCATCCCAACCTTAAATGAGAAGCAGTCTCAAAAGTACAGCCTTTTTTCAAATATTTTCGATTTACCACCACTTTCAATTACACCCTGATATTCCATTTTCGTCTGAGAGGGTTCGTTTCACGCCTGAGAGGGTTCTATTTCCTTCCGTCTATCGTAGAGGAGTCAAAGGACGGGTGTAATTGTAAGTGCTTTTTAGGATTAAACTGTAGCGAGTGATCGCCCGGCCTCTTTGTCTGCTTCGTTTTGAGCGGCCTGAGCGGCCAACATGGTGCGGCGGCGGGCGCGCACATCATACTTCGCCGACTGCTCCTCTGCGTGGTAGGAGGAGCGGATCATTGGGCCGGATTCGCAGACGCCAAAGCCGATTTCCAGGGCATATTCCTTCCAGCGCTTGAATTCGTCGGGCGTCACCCAGCGGTCGATATTGGCATGTTGCTTCGATGGTTGCAGGTATTGACCGATGGTTAAGATGTCGACACCGACACGGACCATATCCTGGAGCACTTCCTTGATCTCATCTTCCTGCTCGCCGATGCCGAGCATAATGCCGGATTTGGTGATAAAGCCGCGCGATTTAGCGTGTTCCAATACCCAGAGTGAGCGGTCATAGCGTGCGGTCTTGCGAATCGGACGCTGTAGGCGTTTGACTGTCTCTAGATTATGATTAAAAATATCCGGGCAGGCATCGAGGACGACATCCAAGTATTCCTGTTGGCCTCGGAAGTCAGCTGTGAGTACTTCGACTGCGCATTCCGGCACGCGATGATGGACTGCGCGGATGGTGGCGGCCCAGACGGCAGCACCGCCATCTTTCAGGTCGTCCCGCGCCACAGAGGTGATCACCGTATGCTTGAGATTCATGCGGGCGATTGATTCGGCCACACGGGCGGGTTCGCCCAAGTCCAGTTCAGTCGGGCGGCCGGTTTGGATTGCGCAAAAGCTGCAGCTGCGGGTGCAAATATTCCCCAAGATCATGACCGTGGCGGTGCCGCGTGACCAGCACTCACCCATGTTCGGGCACTGCGCACTCTTGCAGACTGTGTGCAGTTCGTGGGTGTCGACAATCTCACGCACTTCTTTGTATTCGTGGCTGGTCGGGAGTTTGGCTCGGAGCCAATCTGGTTTTCGCATATCCATTAGGTCAGGTAGTGTTCACAAAAACGGTGTTAAATTCAACTGCTAATCGCGCTTTTACTTCGGCCATCTCGACTTCGTAGCCGAGTTCGCGCTGCAGCGAAGTGACCTCGCCGTCGGTGATCCCGCAGGGGACGATGCCGGCGAAGTGTTGCATTTGCGGAGAAACATTGAGGGCAAAGCCATGATAGGTCACCCAGGAGCGCACGGCGACGCCGAGGGCACAGATTTTTCGCTGCTGGTCGATCCAGATGCCCGTTTTGCCCTCGCGCCGTGCACTGGGCAGTCCATAGCGGGCGAGCGTGCGGATGATCACTTCTTCGAGGTCGCGCAGATAGGCGTGGAGGTCTTTTTTATGCTCCAGGGAGAGTATCGGGTAGCCCACGAGCTGCCCCGGGCCATGATAGGTGATGTCGCCCCCGCGGTTTGATTGAATGAGAGCAATCCCTTGCTCAGCGCATTCATCCGCTGTCCATAGCAGGTGCTGGGCAGCACCTTTGCGCAGCCCCATGGTATAGACGGGCGCATGTTCGGTAAAAATCAGGGCATCGCCGCAGTGGCCGCTACGGCGGGCTTCGACCCTGGCTTTTTGCCGGAGAAAGGCATCTTCATAATCGCTCGGTCCCCAGTCGATGACTTCGAGGTGGCTAATCATACGGTCTGAAATGTTGCAGGCAGAGGGTACGCATAAATATCGGGATCAATTTAAGCAAAGGAATGTCTTTTGACTTAAGGTGATCACTGTTGTCTTTGGTCGCAAGGTTCGTTCTATGTTCTCTATGAAGTCCATCCGTAGCTTATTGATTCTTCTTGGTCTGGCCCTGTTGGGGGGGCTATTGGGCTATAATTTGGCGACGAAAGAGAAAACTCAGCAAGCGGAAAGTCATCCGCCAGTCATTGCGAGGGGGGAGGCTGAGGCACGCCCAACCCGGGATCTGCCCGAAATGGTTCAGTATGAAGCGGCCATTGAGCCGGATTTGAACTTTCCGCCCAATGCTGTGAGAGGCGAGCTGGTCGTTCGATTTAACAGTCGTTCGGAGTATTTGGACTTTTTGCAGGCTCTTGCCGAGGCCGGTTTACAACCACTGGGGCAGATTGATGGCTTACTGGCCGTGCGTATCCCCTCCAGCGCACTGCTGCAGGCGAGGCTGGGGCAATACGAGGCCGAGGCTGAGTACGCCTACCGGGTGGAGCAACCACCAAGCCCGGTGCAAATCGCTCCGGAGGATCTGGCCAGACTGAGGGCTTTCGATGCCTCGGCCCGCTTTATCACTGGAGAGCCACTGATGGGAGATGGTCGCGGTGTCAAAATCGCCATTCTCGATTCGGGTATCGTGGCTCATCCGTATCTCGATGGTGTGGAGATCGTTTCCCTGGGATTGAGTGGTGACCGTGTGGACGGTGCTGGAGCGTCGCACGGCACCTCAGTTGCATCAATCATTGCTGGTCGCGAGGGCATCGCTCCAGCGGCAGAGCTTTTTGTCGTTCGTGTCTTGGACGAAGAGGGCTTGGGCAATAGCTTTCATGTAGCTGAGGGCATCGTCCGGGCGGTGGATCAGGGAGCGCAGTTGATTAATTTGAGCCTCGGCGTTTATCAAGATTCGCCCTTGCTGCGGCAAGCCGTCCGCTACGCGCACCAACAGGGAGTCATTATGGTGGCCGCCGCGGGTAATGACGGCTTTGATCGTTTGCCCTTTCCAGCCGCTTATTCTGAAGTCTTGGCCGTTACGGCGGTCGATGCCGGTGGGCAGCAGGCACTTTTCCCGAATCAGTCAAAGTCGATTGATTTCGCCGCGCCCGGTGTCGGCATTCTTGCGGCTGACGAAGAGGGGGGCATGACGCTTTTTTCCGGAACCTCAGCCGCCGCACCTTTTGTCACCGGGAGCCTGGCCTCGTTGCTGTCCGGGGAGAACCCGTCCACGCCTCACGCCGCCGTCGAGCTAATGCGTAGCTACCTGAACGAGCAGGGCGCCCCGGGGCTTGACCCAGTCTATGGTGCGGGTGTGCTGGACTGGGACCGACTGCGAGAGCGTTCGACTCCGGGTATTACGGATGTGGCTCTGGCAGATATTTACCTTCCCTCAAATTCAATACCGGGAACAAACACGCCAGTCGAAGTGATTGTGCAGAACCGGGGCACGAAGTGGTTGAGCGGTGCGGAGTTGGAGGTATTTGTCGGTGAGGCGAAGCCTGTCAGCTTTACGCTGGGCTCGCTTGGTCCCGGGCAGACCACTACGCGCCAAGTCGTGGTACAAGTCCCCTCAAAAGAGTCGGCTGCAGCTTTGGAGATTGTGGCTAGAGTTAAGCCCGAGAATCTACAGGAGGATGTCCGTTTAGAAAATAATGTGAAAGCAGTCTCCTTTCGGCCGAGTTTTTAACTGGATTTACCCAGCTTCAGACGATACCGCTAGGTGGACGATAAAAAATACCGCATATGAATGATTCCGAACAGGCACCCATAATTCCAGAGGAAGGGGAAGTGGGCTTTGTCGAGTATCAGGACTTTGTCTCCCGGGAACCGTTTCAATTCGTCTCGGGGGGCAGTATTCCTGAGCTGACCTTACGCTACGAGACCTACGGCCACCTTAACGGAGCCAAGGATAATGCGATCTTGATTTGTCATGCCTTGAGTGGGGATCACCACTGTGCCGGGGTGCATGGGATAGATGAACGCAAGCAGGGCTGGTGGAACTTTATGGTCGGCCCTGGCAAGCCGATCGATACTAGTCGCTACTTTGTGATTTGCTCGAATGTGCTGGGGGGCTGTCAGGGCTCGACTGGGCCTGGATCGATCAATCCAGCCACGGGGAAAGCGTATCAACTCGAGTTCCCGAAGTTGACGGTGCAGGATATGGTGAAAGCTCAGACTTTGCTAATCGACTCTCTGGGCATTGATCGCCTCCATGCGGTGATCGGCGGAAGTATGGGGGGCATGCAAACGCTACAGTGGGTGATTGACTACCCGGAGCGAGTGGGGCGCTACATCGCATTGGCTTCAGGGGCACGCCATACGGCACAAGCGATTGCCTTCAACGATACCGGTCGCCAAGCTATCATTTCGGACCCAGAATGGAAAAAGGGTAATTATGATCCCCATCAGGGCCCCGACCTCGGTCTGGCCGTAGCGCGTATGATGGCGCATATTACCTACCTTTCGGATGTGGGTATGGAGAGCAAGTTCGGGCGCAAACGGCGAACCGGCGACCAGTCAAAGGAGCATTTCGATGTCGAATTTGAGGTGGAAAGCTATCTGCGCTATCAAGGGCAGAGTTTCGTCTCCCGCTTTGATGCCAATACCTATCTGTATTTAACGAAAGCGCTCGACCGCTTTGATCTGCATAGCCCGGAGTCACTCGACGCCACTCTGGCACCTGTCACCGCACCGGGCTTGGTCGTGGGCTTCACCTCCGATTGGCTCTACCCGCCCCAGGGGAACCGGGAAATTGTCGAGGCACTCCTGCGCATGGGGAAAGATGCCACCTATGCTGAGTTGGCCATGGACTTTGGCCACGATTCCTTCTTGGTGCGAGCACCGAAGCTGTATGAACTCATACACCAATTCCTGAGCCGCTAGAACGTAGATGAGCCCAAACGATAAGAAACGACAAGCCGACTTTCAGGTCATCGCCCGCTGGGTGCAACCCGGTGAGCGCGTACTGGATTTAGGTTGTGGCCGCGGTGTCCTTTTGGAATACCTGAAGCAGAAGAAGGCTATTTATGGGGTCGGTGTGGATATCGATCTGGATAAAATTATCAGTTGCGTTAAGCGGGGTGTGAGTGCGTACCAGGGCGATATCGCTGCTATTCTAGCGACTTTTCCGGATAATGCATTTGATCGCATCATATTTAGTCGGACGGTTGAGCAACTCGAAGCACCGAGTCACGTCTTGTCCGAGGGCTTGCGCGTCGGTAAGCGTGTAACCGTCGGTTTCGTTAATCGAAGCTTTTGGATCAATCGACTCAACCTATTGATCAAAGGGCGGCAGACGATCAATGAAGTGTACCCAAAGCCATGGTATGAATCGATGCCGAGTAACCCATTTTCCGTGGTTGAGTTTGAGGATTTTTGCGATAAGCGTAAGATCATTATCGAAGACCGTGTTTACTTGTCCGGTGACTGGCGCAGCGAATGCCGCATGTTTCCGAATTTAATGGCTGGCTATGCTATCTTTGATCTTTCGTCAATCGATTCATAATGCAGGCTAGTAAAACAGAGAAAATAGAGAAATTGGTGCTCCGGTTTTACGATCGGCACTCGGCCAAACGAGTGGCACTGGCCACATTTATTGTGGGCTTCTTGAGCCTAGGTGCTTTCTTTATCGTCTTTTTCTGGCTAGAGAGCGTTCTTTTTGCCGCCCTGGCTTTTCTGCTGCTTGGGTTTATATCAATCAATGTCTGCTTTTTAACGATTGTTCCACCTGCCAATAGCTTGAAGGCAACTCGAGAACTCATTTGTGCCGCGCTCCGTGACCCTTCTCGTATCGTTTCATATGATAAGCAGAAGGTTCGGTTAAAGGGAGAAAAGGGCACTGTCGTTACTTTGACGTCCCGCGATATGACTGTCTGGAACGATCTGGTCGTGCCTTATATTATTGCCAATAAGGCGGATGTGGGAGCACAGCAATCCGAACGGGCCTCGCGTGTATTGACTGCGTCTGAGCGTAAATACATCGAACAGCGGCGTGAGGAAGTCATTGAGCTGGAGAAAACTATTGCTGAGGAACGCAAGTCTATCGAGATGGATCGGAAGGAAATTGAAGCACGGACGGCTGATTTGAATCAGGCGGAAGAAGTTGTCATCACACGCCTCAATAACGTGGAACAGGCCGAAGCCGAGTTGGAGCAACTCAGAATAACTACTTCAGAGCGAGTGGATCAAAGTGCCCAGACTTATGATCCTGCAATAGCAAAAGCCAGAGAGGCGGAACTCCAGGCTAAAGAGGCGGAGCTGGTGAAGATGCGGGAATGTTTAGCAGAGGACCGTAAGAATTTGGAATTACAACAATCCCAGATGAAACAGCTTAAGAAGTCGGTTAGCCGTCCCCCCTTTGCAGTCGGTAAAGCTTCCGGCGAGGGGGCAGCTTTGGGGCAAAGCCTAGAGGAGCGTGAGGCAGCCCTGGAAGCCAGGATGAAAAGGATGGAAGCGCTCGCCCGTGAGATCGAAGAACGGGCGAATTTTGTGACAGAGAGTGAAAACTCGCTGATTGAGCGACTGGATGCGCTGAGCCACCGGGAAGCCAATATTGAGCAGGGCGAAATCAATGCGGGCATTCGCCAGGACTAGCTTTAGCCCCGTCTTCTTGCCTCAGGGGCGCTCGCCTTTTTTCTGTTTGTCCAACACCGGATCCACGTAGATCGAGACACTGGCTTCGGAGTCCCCCAGGTGCTCTTTTGCGCGCTTCAAGGCCTTGGCAGTGGACATGGTTGGGTTGGAAGGATCGTCTTTGAAAACGTTCCTTTCCTCGATCTTTTCCAGTAGACCGGACTTCTCAAGGACTCGGAGCATATCGGCTTTTACCTCGCTAAGAATCAAGTAGCGGCCCTTTTCGTTGATATAGAGCAACAACTCCTCAAGCGCCATGACTGCTGTGGCATCCATGTGGTGCGCATTGCGCATCTTCAGGACGACAATTTTGAGGCTGGGTTCTTCGCAGATACGGCGCATCTGATCACGGAACAGATCGGCCGCGCCGAAGAAGAGTTCTCCTTCGACGTGAACGATCGAAACCTGGGGGATGGAGCGCTGTTCGGATGGTTCCTTCTGGGCCAATTGGCCATCGTCTCGAAATGTATATTCAACCATTTCAGGCCGGGCTACTTTTTTCAGGAAAAGCACAATCGAGCTGCCAACGCCGATGTAAATGGCGGCATCCATCGGCATAAAAAGCCCCGTCGTGAATGTAATGCCAAAGACCGCAGCATCGGACTTGGTCGTCCGTGTCACTACGCGGATGGCATGCTTGTTAACCAGCGAGATTCCGATTGCTATGACCAGGACCGCTAGGGCACATTGCGGGATAAATTGTGTCAGAGGCCCGAGGGTAAAGGCTCCGATAAATACAATGACGCCACTGATGTAGCCGGCAAGGACGGTGCGCCCACCGCTGATGGCATTCAGTGAGGAGCGTGTCAGTGAGCCGGATGCCGGCATGCCCGAGAAGAAAGCACAGCCGACGTTTGCCATACCAATAGAAAACATCGCCTGGTTGGCATCAAGGCGGGCCCCGGTCTTGGCGGCTAGCGACTTCCCGATAGAAATACCCTCCAGAATGCAGAGTAGGGCGATGGCCATGGCCGGGCTAGCCAACGTTTGAATGTTATTCAGGGTAAAGGCAGGCACTTGTAAGCTCCAATCAGCAGCATTAATCCCATCGAGAAACAGGATTTGGCTGTCCACCCCAAATAGTCCACGGTAGGCCGGTTGGATCAACCATTCAGTCAGCGCCGACACCGCGATCAGGCAGATGGCTACGTTTGGCAGGGTTTTATATCGTTTATTTAGTGTGAAGAAGAGCAGGGCTGTGACCAAACTGACAAACACTGTGCCCCAATCGACCGTGCCTATAGAGTGTGCGATAAATGAAGCTGACTCAAAAAATGTAGCTCCCTGGCCTGCCATATCCAGCCCCAGCGATTTTGGAATCTGGTTTGTGATGATGAGCAGGGCCGCGGCTGTGATATAGCCTGTGATGACCGAGCGTGAGACATATTGCACCAAATTGGCTACTTTGAAATAGGCCCCGACGATGATGAAGAGGCCCACCAGAAAGACCAGCAGCGGCACCATCTCCAGCATCTCCGCCCCGACAATCCCAAGGCTGGCGAAGGAACTCAACAGCATGACGGAAGTCGCATTGGTCGGCCCCATCGTGATTAAATGGCTTTTAGAAAAAATGGATGCCACCAGGCAGGCGATGGCAGATCCGTAGATTCCATACTGGATCGGTAGCCCGGCAATCAGGGCATAGGCCATGCCTTGTGGAAATGCCAGCAGGGCTACGTTCAGTCCGGACCGCAGGTCGCCCCCGAAATAACTGGGTTGGTAGCCGGCAAGGGATTTACGGAGGGGAAAGAAATCAAGCGTGTTATACTCACGGGCCGCACTGAGTCCGGTTTTTACTTTCTTCAGTAGTGCGGTCATGACTTTAGCCGTTTAGCTTTGCTTCGGGTAGAGCGCTGCCATGACCGCGTCATGCAGCGGTTCTTTCGCTGCAATAATACAGCGCTCGTCGAAGGCATCGCCGCCTTTCCAGCCTGTAGCCTTAAACCCGGCACCTTCCAAACAGGGCAGGATAGCCGCGCAGTCCCAGATCTCCATCATCGGGTCGCACATAATGTCTATAAAACCGGAGCAGAGCAGAATGTATCCGCCCGCATCACCCCAGGAACGGTAGAGTGCTGTCTTCGGGGGCAGCGCGGACCAGTCGGCACCATTCTGCCAAAGCGTCTTGCGGATCGGATCAGTGGTGCAAAGGGTGGCTTGACTGAGCGGGCAAGATGGTCGGCCACTGACGGGGCGGCCATTGAGTGTCGTGGTCTCGCAGTCGCCAATCACCATTTGCTTGAGCACGGGCTGATTGATCGCGCCGATCACCGGGCGTCCATTGTGTAGCAGAGCGATCAGAGTGGCAAAGAGCGGTACGCCGGAGATGAAGGATTTTGTCCCGTCGACCGGGTCCAGGACCCAGACGAACTCGGCGTCGGTACGCTCACTTCCATATTCCTCGCCAATGATGCCGTGCTCCGGGTAACGCTCCGCCAGGATCTCGCGGATGCGCTTCTCTGCGTTGCGGTCCGCCAGAGTGACTGGCGTGGCATCCGACTTCCGCTCGATCTCAACATCCGGCCCGTAGTGTGGGAGGATTTCTTTGGCCGCTTCATCGCAGAGATAGGCAATGAATTCGATAAATTCGTCTTTTTGTGCGCGTGTAAGGTCCGACATGGCTCGTAGGTTGTGTTTTAAATGAAAATACCAACGTGGAGAGTCCTTTTATGAGAGGCAACAGCAGAGTCTTGGAATTTGCGCTTCCTTTGGGCCCTGATCAGCTTGCATAAGCGGTTGTATTTTTCGTCGAGTCTGCTTACCTGCTGGTATGGAAAAAAGACGTTTAGGCCGTAGTGGCATAGTGGTTTCTGAGATTTGTATGGGCACGATGACCTTTGGGTCGACTCTGGATGAGGCGGCGTCATTCGGTATCATGGACTATGCCTACGAGAACGGGGTGGATTTCTTTGACACAGCAGAACTCTATCCGGTGCCGCCCCTAGCGCAGTACGTTAACCGAACTGAAGAAATTGTGGGCAAATGGCTCCAGGATAAAGACCGTGATTCGATCCTGTTGGCCACGAAGGTGGTTGGCCCAGGCCATGGCTGGTTTACTCCACCCGTCCGCGGAGGTAAGTCGGCGCTGGATCGGCACCATATCCGTAAAGCAATCGAAGGGAGCCTGCGCCGCTTGCGGACCGACTACGTCGACCTCTACCAAACGCACTGGCCGGATCACGACTTCGGCTATGAGGAGACCTTGCAAACGCTGACGGAACTTCAGGAAGAGGGTAAAATACGGGTCATCGGCTCTTCCAACGAGACCGAGTGGGGCACGATGAAGGCTAATCAAGTTGCCAAAGAAAATGGCTTCTCTCGATATGAGAGTATCCAGAATAATTTCTCCATCAATAACCGCCGATTCGAAGATGCCCTAGCGGATATTTGTCGTCGTGAAGGAATTAGCCTTTTGCCCTATTCTCCGATTGGTGGTGGCGTGCTGAGTGGCAAATATAATGAGGGCGCCCGGCCTGAAGGCGCCCGTTTTTCCGAATATCTCAAGGCCGGGGGTGAGCGGCAGCGCGAGATGGCCACGAGGTTTGTGAATACAAAGAGTCTCGCGACAACGGCTGAACTGATCAAGCTGGCCGATGATTTGAGTATGGATGTCGTCACACTGGCAGTGGCCTGGAGTAAGCAGCACGACTTCGTAGCTTCGACGATTATCGGGGCCAACTCGATTGAACAGCTCAAGCCCAGTCTGGCTGCTGCCGATCTTAAGTTAAGTGACGAGACCCTCGCGAAGATCGACGCAATCAGTGAAAAGTACCCCTACCCAATGGGCTGATATTTTTGCTTTGTATGATGCCAAAGCACCAAAAATTCCAGACCACTCGTCGTTCGCTGCCCCTTGGTCAACGCACCTACCTGGTAGGGATTCTAAACCTGACGCCGGATTCCTTTTCCGATGGTGGCGAGTTTGCTCAGATCGACGCGGCGACGCGGCGCTTTCATACCATGCTCGGGGAGGGTGCCGAGATCATTGATGTCGGAGGAGAATCGACCCGCCCCGGTCATGTGCCGATCCCCGCCTCAGAGGAAATTGAGCGCGTCGTACCCTTCATCGAAAAGCTTCGTTTGCATTCAGATGCACTTATCTCAATCGACACCTCCAAGGCCGAAGTGGCCAAGGCAGCCCTTGCTGCCGGGGCTGATATCGTCAATGATGTTTGGGGTGCCCAGCGTGATCCGCTAATGGCCGAAGTTATCGGGAGCTCCGGTGCAGCTTGTATTCTCATGCACAACCGACCGTCGACGGAGGCAGGTCATGGCGATGTCGTGGAATCGATTTTGGGCTTCCTGCGGCACTCAGTCGAGCTCGTGCGAGCCGCTGGTGTTTGTGACGATTCGATCCTGCTCGATCCGGGCCTCGGCTTTGGAAAGACCTATCAAGAGAACTGGGAAATTATGCGACGTCTGCCCGAGTTGCAGCAACTCGGCTACCCGATCCTGCTTGGGGCCTCCCGGAAATCGATGATAGCCAAACTGCTCGGATTAGAGGATCCCAAGGCGAGGTTGAGTGGCACACTCGCCACGACTGCCCTTGGTATTCAGTCAGGAGTTGATTTTATTCGCGTCCATGATGTGTCCGAAAACCGCGAGTGTGCGGACGTGCTCGATCATTGCTTGCGCAAATGATCTTGGGCTTAGTTGGTAGGCTTCGGCTTGCGCTGGTTGCGTCGGTTTTTCTGCGGTCGCTTGGTCAAAGTTTTTCCTGAACTCTCTGCGGTCGTTGTCTTTTTCGCCGGTCGGCTTGGAGCCTTCTGAGGGCGCCCTTCTTTTTTTGAGCGGCGACCTTTGAAGGGTTTACCCGCTTTTTTGCCGAGCTCACGCTCGGGGGAGATAACGGCTCTAAAGTCAATTTGCCGTTTGAAACGGTCGACTCGTTCGACCTGCACCATAATGTATTGACCCAGTGAATACGTCCGTTTTTTGCGCCGTCCGATCAGTGCCGTGCCCTCATTGTTCGGGTGATAGAAGTCGTCATCCAGGGTTGAGATATGCACCATACCAAAGGCCAGCGAATCGGTCAGTTCGACGAAGAGGCCGTGGTTCTTTACGTCTGTAATGATCGCTTTGAAGTGTTGTTTGGTTTCTTTTTGCAACTCGCGGTCGTAAAACTCCAGTAATTTGGTCTTTACCGATTCACGCTCGGCATCGACAGAGTTGCGCTCCGTCACACTGATGTGGTCGCCCAGGCTTTCGAGTTTAGCCTGGGTGTAGCGTATCTCGGGATTATCCAGCGCAGAGTCCGCTTGTATTTTATGCAGGTAGTTATCCAGCACCCGGTGCACGATGAGGTCGGAGTAGCGGCGGATCGGAGAGGTGAAGTGTGTGTAGTCCGGCTTGCCCAGTCCATAGTGGCCATCGGCGCTGGCTCGATACTGTGCCTGCTTTAAGCTCCGTAAAACATGCACTTTGAGAGTATAGCCCTGTGGGTGCTCTTTGAGCTTTTTGAGGAGCGCGGTCATTTCGCGGGGCTTGGAAAGATTGCCGCATGGCACACCGAAGGTGATCATGGTCTCGCGCAGTTCTTTCAGTTTTTCCTCTTCCGGTTCATCATGAACGCGGTAAATGCAGGGGAAGTTCTGTCGCTTCATCGTGCGGGCCACTTGTTCATTGGCAGTCAGCATAAATTCTTCAATCAACTGGTGACTTTCGTCATTAAACTGCTTCTCGATGCGGTCAGCATAGCCGTCCTCGTCGACGTAGATTTTGACATCCGTCATGTCGAGATCGAGCGATCCTTTACGGAAGCGCCGCTGGCGCAACTGCGAGGCAATCTGCCAGAGCTGACCAATGTGTGCCTTTAAGGTTTTCATTTCGTCATCACTGGTCTCGTCCAGCGAACGTCCGGTAGAGCCGGTTTGATGCTTCGGCGGGAGGGGGGTCTTGCGGATCGTAGTAAGATCTTCCTCCATCATGAAGGCGTAGGCCTGCTTATAGGTCAGACGCTTGTTGCTGCAGATCACCGTATTGGCGAAATCCACAGCCAGGATATCCGCGTTTTTATTGAAGGTGATAAAGCAGCTTTTTGTCAGTCGGTCTTCGGCTTCGACCAAAGAGCAGAGACCATTGGATAGTGCATGCGGTAGCATCGGGATGACCGTACCCACCAGATAAGTGCTATTTCCGCGTTCCTGTGCCTCCCGATCCAGCGGGCTGCCGGGCTTAACGTAGGCACTGACGTCTGCGATATGCACGCCAACGCGGAACTTGCCGTCGTCGAGGGCCTCGATCGAGAGCGCATCGTCGAAGTCCTTGGCATCGTCCGGGTCGATTGTGAAGGTGAAAATCTCGCGGCAGTCCTGGCGATTGCCAATGTCCTCCGGCCGAACTTTGTCCGGAATGTTCTCGGTCTGCTTCTCAACCGCCGCAGGAAACTGCGGGTTGAGGTCATATTTATAGAGTATCGCCTTAAACTCGGCGTCGGGTTCGTGGGTGCGCCCCAGCACTTCGATGATTTCACCCTCCGGGTTTAGGTGGCGCTGTTTCCATTCCAGGAGTTTGACTACGACTTTGTCGCCCTTTTTTGGGATGGGACGGAAGCCCGTATTCTTGGGGTCCGGTACAAGGATGTCCTGGATGATGCGCGGATCGTCCGGGATGACATAGGTAGCGTGGCGCCCTTGCTCCAGTGTGCCTGGAATGGTGGTGCGTGCTCGTTTGAGTATGCGGATGACGCGAACGTTGGGCGGCTCGCTCGAGTCGTCAACGGGGCGCTCCGGTCGGCCCTTGCCGCGGTAGGGGCGGCGGGGTCTTTCAATCTTCCGTGCCAGGACGGTATCGCCGTGTAAAGCGACGGCTGTATCTTCCGCCTTAATCGGGTAGCCGGTTGCTGCCGGGTGTGCATCCGGGATCAGGACCGCCGAGCCACTTTGGCGAAAAATGATGCGCCCACTTACCAAATCTGCGTCTTCCGGAATGCAGAGGCGGTCTTTTTTTAAACGCGCGATTTCGCCCTCCTCCAGCATTTTATCGAGTAGGCTGTGCGTCTGTTTGGTCTCTTCTGAGTCCAACTTAAGGGCGGATATGATCTCCATGCGGCGCATCGGGATATAATCCTTGGCACCTAAGAGTTTGAGTAGTTTTTGACGTAATTCCATGTGTACTTATTCGCCTTCGGGATAGTAGGCTGCTTGGCCTTTGAGGCCCAGCGTAATTGTTATATTTAAAAAAGTGATTTCGCCCATGGAGTGGCAGAGCAGAAATCGGTAGTCGTCATGCATCTCCGCGAGTTCTTTACGAAGCTGTTGCATCTTTTCAGTGCTCGAAATCTGGTCGGCGCACATGCAGTCCCGCAAATGCTGCACGCGCGGTAGGGCGAAATTAAGGCGGCGTTTGATTAGGGTACGCTCTTCGCGTTGATATTGCCTGCTGGTTTCGACATTGATCAATTCAGTGCAGAGCTTGACCACAGGTAGGTTGTTTTTAAAAAATTGTGGGAGGTAAAGAGAACGGCGACCCTCGTAGGTTTGCTGGTCAAAGTCAATGGCGCGCACCCGATACTGGCTCTCTTCGAAGTCGGGGGTCACCTCGACGACATAATTGTAGGCGCGCATGTCACCCAGTAGGCGGACGAAACAGCGCTCGTTGAACTTGATGAATTCCTTTGCCAGGCGGACCGAATGCAATTCCGGTTGGGGTAGATAGTTGCGAATAAAGTCATCACCCGGCACGCCGATGATGTGCTCCTCAATCAAAGTGTCCTCATGCACTAAAAAATTTATGTGATTCGGGGAGAGCAGTTCTTCCAACTCGAGGCCGTAGACCCGGGAGGCATCGGCTTTTTTAACGTAGAAGTAGTCGTGGTTGTCGTTGTACTGATTCACCACCCGGACGCGCATTGGTTTGGTGTTGCCGAAAGTGCAGAAGTCAACCCGGTCGATATAGAGGTTGGGCAGGATTGATTCGTCACCACCCGAACGGAGAATCACGTAAATCCGTTTCAGGCCATCATACAGTTCACGGCCAAACTGCTGTTCGTAGATGAGGGTTTGCCAGAGGGTATCATCACCGTGTTTATTAATGAGAGGGAAAGAGTCCTCATATTTGAGCATATCCTCATAGGTAACCGGTAGGTCCAGAGCACGATGATATTCCGCCAGGTAGCTGCGGAATAGCTGATTGATCGGGAAGAACTGTTTGCGTTGTTGAGTGGCGGTTGCCGGCATGATTTTGATTCAAGTCGAGATGCGGGTGATGGCGATTAAATTTAGAGATTTTCAGAAAGTGATATTTTAGGGTTGCTGCTTTGGGTGCTTTGGGTGTCTTCTAAAGGTGGCCGGGTCCTATGCAACGTCGGACCAGCAAACCCCGTCAGGCCCGGAAGGGAGCAGCGGTAGTTGGATTCACGTGTGCCGTAGGGTGCCTGGCCACTTTTTAAATTCTAATAAAAGGTGTCAGACACTTTTGTATTGACTTTGTTGGGAACTATTGACTGATTGTGCTCATGCGAGAATCGAGGATCAAATACCCGGGAGGGATCTATCATTGTATGACGCGGACGGTGAATGGTGAGCGTCTGTTTG
>REBV01000035.1 GCA_007692545.1 Puniceicoccaceae bacterium | reverse complement strand
GCCATTCAGCTGGGCCGAAGAGCTGCGTTTCCGCTTTGCTTGGTCGGACTACGAGCACGTTGAATTGGAGGATGGCGAAGTCGGTACAACCTTTACCAACGAAGCCTTTGAAGGGCGTATTGAGCTTGTCCATGAAGCGCTCGCTGGTGGTTTGGAAGGTGCCTTCGGAGCACAGTTCAGCCAGAGCCGGTTTGCGGCAGTCGGCGACGAAGCCTTCCTCCGTCCCAACCGCACCCGTAAGGTCGGGCTCTTTTTCTTCGAGGAGCTACCCTTGGATCAATGGACCCTGCAGTTTGGTGGACGGGTTGAGTACCAGCGCATCCAAGTTTCGGCGTTTGATCGCGACGAACTGCCCGGTGCCAGTGGTCAACCAGACGACTTCAGCGACTACGGCTTAAGCGCCTCGCTTGGACTCATCCGCGAGCTCAACGAAACCACCCAGCTCACTCTCAGCCTCTCCTACACCGAACGCCTACCTTCCGCTCAGGAACTCTACGCGGATGGCCCGCACATTGGCACCTTTGCCTTCGAACGCAGCGATGCCATCGACGGCTCCGGATTTGAGACCGAAGACAGTATCGGCATCGATCTCGGCCTGCGCCATAGCTCGCCGCGCTTCAGCGCGGACGGCAGCGTTTTCTATCAATACTTCCGCAACTTCATTAGCCTGCGACGGACGGACGAACTCGCTTTTGAAAATAATGACGACACCTTCACCATTATCTCTCGCGACGATATCGACAATGCCTTTCTCGCCGGGCGAATCGCGGACGGCGAAGCAAACGACTTTATCGATGTGACCCGCTACCAGCAAGTCGATGCCCACTACTACGGCATCGAAGGCAGCCTGACCTACCACGCCTTAGCCACTGGAGCACAGGGACTGGACATCACATTGACTGGTGACCTCGTCCGTGCGCAGGAGCGCTCCGGTGGCGGCAATCTACCCCGCATCCCTCCTGCCCGACTCGGTGCTGAAGTCGTTTACCGCCAGGGACCCATTGAATTGGGTGCGCGGCACCGCTACATCTTTTCGCAGCGAAGGACAGCCGAGAACGAGACCACCACCTCAGGCTACCAGCTGACCAGTCTTCGGGCGTCCTATGCCTTCGGCGAAAACTCCCAAGGCACGGTTTTTCTCCGCGTCGACAACCTTTTTGATAACGAAGCCCGCAGCCACACATCTTTCGTCAAAGATCGCGCACCGCTTCCCGGTCGCAACCTTCGACTGGGCATCGCGTACACATTTTAAGCTTTACCGTGCGCGGCAGGGGGGCAATCAGCGAAACATAGCCAATCGCGTCATCTGGGAGCGATCAGATAAATCTAAAACCATCAACAAGGTCCCCTAAACAAAACATTCCCCCGAGACCTTCTCCGGCGTACCGCCCAGAGCAGAGCGATGCTCCCAAACATCAAAGCATAGGCACTCGGCTCTGGAACGATCGTCGTTGACTCGTACTCGTAACCAATACCGTCGTACTGGGAAAAATCAAAAGTATCTCCGATCAGGACCCCGAACTCCCAGAGCAAATCGTCCGCACCGAAGCCCATTAATGCCATATCTTCCGGCAGGTAGTTATCCAAGCCATAGAGCAATTGCCACTCGCTCCAAATCAAGTCAACAAAGGCATGGTGCATCCAAAAAACCGGATCAAACGGTGCCTCCGAGACATCCGACATGGTTCCCCCCACCCAGACGTGTCCGAGATTATGCAGGAGCGGGCCATCCTCTCCCCAGCCTTCCAAATGGTTACGGAAACTTTCGTGGATACTCGCACTCGGATCCCAGGGAGCGGCATCGTATTGACCGACCTGCATGGCCCTCCAAATGTCCGTCGTCGTTCCAAGCCCGAAATGCTGACTAAAATCACGTACCAACGGCTCATTGGGGTCGTCGTACAAGAACCAATTTGAATTCGGGCTAAAAGGCCCAGTTTCCACGATATTGCTGTTGTCAGGATTGCCATTTCCACCGAGAAAATTCACGCCCCAAGGTCCACTGCCAGGCCCTTGGTCCAGGGCCCAATTCCAGTAAGGCAAGCCGGTGAGCAAACCCGTGTTGTCATGGGCGAGCAAGGTGGTTTCAAACTCCCAAATGAACTGACGGTGCCAAGGCAAGAAAGTCGGCACCATGTGTGCTTGAGCCGGGTTAGCCCCACCACCATGACCGTGATGTCCCGTGTGATCATCCATCGCGTCCGCGTGGATCTTAACGAAGGTGTCGTAGACACTTATGCCCGAGCCTGCAGGGGTCTGCTTCATCGAGTGCAAAGCATTGACAAAGGCAGTTTGCTCCGCGTCTCCCATGCTCGCTTGGTTTGGCCGAAACCGAGGCTCCACAGCGTTTGCCTGCGCAGGCAGAAAGATGATGCCAGCTAGGCCGATTAACTGGAGAATCCGTCGATGAGTAATTGAAAATAACAAAATGAAATTAGTATTGATGGTTTGAGCCACAGCCGTAGCCAGAAACGGAGCCTATCCCCCGAGGTAGCTAAACTAAGCTGAAAACAGCTACTTATTTAATATCTTTACATTCCCTTTACACACCTTGAGGTTTAGGAATGCGAGATTTATTTTCATTTTTCATCTGCTTTGCCTTATCGCATGCGCTAGCCCACGGTGCATTTACCGGAACCAGCGGAGGATCCGAGGCCATCAACCTTAGCCAACCGTATCAAAAAGTTCAATACATTATTGCGATTGATGGTTTCTACCCCGGCGAAAAAACGCCCAGCCGATATGACGAAGCGCCAATCCTCGGCGAGGTCAGGCTCTTCCTCGGCGAAGACATTCCGGACGGCTGGCTCCCATGCGATGGAAGGAAACTCCCGATCAACCAACATATGGCCCTATATTCTCTGCTGGATCATAGTTACGGTGGCAGTGGTCACACAAATTTCCGCATTCCCGATTTAAGGGGGCGGGTTCCGGTGAGCGTGGGTCCAGACTTACCCCTGGGGACGAACGTGGGGGGCGAACCTGCACCGGCGACTGCCGACCAGCTCCCGCCCCACTCACATGCAACCGAGGGCGTTCCTACCGAGACAGCTGGCCTGGGCGCTCCCATCTCGAATCAAATGCCCGGACTTGCACTGAATATTATGATTATTACTGGTCAGAGGGGCGGCGGAGCCATTTATGAAGAATTCGGGGATATTTTCATCTTTGCCGGGATAAATCTCGAAAGTCGTTTCGTCGATCTACTACCGCTTGACGGAGCGGCCTTGAAAAAGCGGGACTACGATTCGTTGTATTCAAGAATAGGCGACATTTATGACACGGACACGGATAACGACACATTTCGTATACCAGACCTCCGCCATCGCACCCTAACACACTACGGGACGCGGGAGGCCCTTACTGATCGCGACGTAGGAGAAAGCTTTGGCACAAACGCACTTATCCTTTCCGAAGCACAACTCCCGCCGCATGTCCACAGCTTTGGAGCAGGGGTTACGGAGGAAACGGGTAACGCTCAACCTATTGCCACCTGGCAAGACACCCTTGCCCTGGCATTTTACGTTTATACCATCGATAACCCCTACGACTCTACTGTGGCCGGTGAGATTCGCATCAAGGCGATACCAGCTGACAAACTTCTTGATGATGAGTATTATTACTTGCCACTCAACGGTCAGATCAAATCAACCCTGGATTTCCCCGAGCTATATCCGGTGATCGGAAAACGATACGTTGGCTCCGCCGAGGACGACACCTTCCAACTTCCCAACTTCATCGGCCAGTTGCC
>REBV01000112.1 GCA_007692545.1 Puniceicoccaceae bacterium | reverse complement strand
AGGTTTCTGGTGGCCGACCTGAATGGCAACAACGCCCCGCTTCCTCAGTCGTTCGAACTCAGGAGGGTCCCGATGGTTCGGCAAAAAGATAATTTTTGTGTGCCTGCCTCGGCCAGTATGATCGCTGGCTTTCACGGGTTTAGAATCGACCAGGAAGAGATCGCCCAGCTTTCATCAGAAATGTCGGTCAGCAATCAGGGCACCTACCCCAGTGATATGTTGCTCGCCATGCAGAAGCTGGGATTTGTCGGACGTATCGCCAACTGGAAAGATGCCGCACAGTTCCACGAGGATCTGCTCCCGCAAATACGCCGGGCACTGGTCGAAACCGGGCCGATCTACATTTCCTTCAAACCGGGCACCTTCGGCGCGATGGGCCATGGCTGCGTGATCGTCGGCTACGACGACCGCCGCGAAGAAATACACTTCTACAACCCATGGGGTAATGAGTTTAAAAAAGATTACGCACGCGTTGCTATCGAAGGCTCTGGTGTCGCCTTTATTGATCCACCCTCGGACGCACCGCTGGCTACTGAAGAATTTATCCAGCATATCAAGACCACTATGCCCAAATTTGACGGCGACTTCCTGCGGCTCAGTGCGCAACTCAGAGGCCAGGGGCAAGCGCATGAGCTCATCTGGTGCAGCCGGCGCGACGCCCGTGGCGACCAGCGCTTCGCCCGCAATACCGCCCGTGCCAATGGCCGGAGAATCCTGGAACTGGCCTTTAGGCGCAATCCCGCTGTGCTCATCCCTCACAGTGATAACGGCCGGACAAAGCATTACTACTTCGTCACACGCCCACCGGAAGGTGGCGCTCAATTCCGGGTTTACACGATTGGCCCCCATGGTTGGAGTCGACCGGAGCGGAAAACCCTGGGCAGCCTGACCCGCAACTGGGCGACGGCCTTCGAGGTGGAAGGCCAGTCGGAAAAAATCTGGGAACTGCCCATGATCGAGTTGCATTCAGAGCCTGGCTTGTAAAGCTGCCCACAATGAAACTTCTCGAAACACTCGAAAAGCGGTTCGGCTTTTTGGCCGTGCCAAATGTGGTGCTCAGCATCGTCATTGCGCAGCTTTTTATCTATGCCGCCATCCTCGTCGGTCAGGTTGATTACGCCTCGGTTATCTTCGATGCACAGGCCATCCTGCGCGGCGAATGGTGGCGGCTGATTACCTTCCTGATCGCACCGCCCTACCTTGCGGTCACCCCCTTCCAAGCCCTCTTTCTCGCATTTTACTGGTATATCTTTTGGATGACGAGTCAGGCCGTGGAATCCGTCTGGGGTGCATTCCGGTTCAACGTATTTTTGCTCCTGGGCTTGTTTTTCAGTATTTTCGGCGTCCTACTCGGCCAGCTTATTTCGCCCGCTCCCTCCCTCGGAATGACCTCGCTGGCCATCAGTATGAGCGTATTTTTTGCCTTCGCCACTTATAACCCCAACATTCAATTCCTACTCCTCTTTGTCATTCCGGTTAAAGTGAAATGGCTGGCCTGGTTTGCGGGAGGATTTATGGCGCTATCCTTCCTCTTTGCTCCTAGTATGGGATACCGTCTGCTCATTTTGGCACCCCTGCTGAACTATCTGATTTTCTGCCGCAGCGAGCTCACCCAATCCCTCCAAAACCGCCAGCGGCAGGCCCAATTTAAAGCAGCCAAACAGGCTGAACAGGCTGAAGCACTCCACACCTGCACCGAATGCGGGGCGACGGAGAAAAGCCATCCGGAACGCGACTTCCGCTATAAAGTAGTCAGCAATGATGCCATCTGCCTATGCGAGGAATGCCGACTCAGCGAATCAGATGCGGTCACTTCGTAGCGCTCTCTCGGCTCAAATCCTGCGTATTCTTTCGTAGTCGGGTTGGGGAAAGCGCCCCCAGGAAACACCGAATTGTTCAACAAAAAACGGCGGGCGAGCCCAACCAGCAAAAAATTTTTTCGTTGTCGGGTTGGCCCTGCCGCCCTTGTAAACTTCCTTTTGTCCAATCTCTACTGGGCGGAATAGCCAACCCTGCTACAATTGAGCATGAACGGACATATTTTACCCGACTAGCACCCCTCACACTTCTGTCAAATGACATCGCGTGGCGATGTAGAATCCCGGTCGATCAGTGTGTGCGACGATTTGGGGCTGGGCCGCTGATAGACCTCCAATTGTTTTTTGTAGTGAAGCAGCGCCGCCTGCCAGAGAATGCGCGGCATACTGTTCAGCGCTGTATCCAGCGGATGCAAGCAGGCATACTGCATGATCGCCCCCCGGCTGAGCGGTCGGGACTGACCCCGTATCCATGTTTTCAGGATGCACGCCCCCGCCCGATACAAGTCGACTCCGAGGAAGATTTCCTCCGCCTCGATTCTAAAGGTGAAATGATACTCCCCCGTCATGTCGTTGAACGGTGATACATGAAAGTCCTTCGGGCAACGCGCGGCCCACCGATGCGGGCCCACCGTCTCCAAGTCACAAAGCGGGTACACATGGCGGTCGCCAAAGGTATTATTCACCTCCGCAACAGCACAAAGCAGCCGATCGCCCTCCATCCGCAGATGGAAATTGACCGGGTTGAACGCGTAGCCCAAATAACGTGGCGAGCTGATCAGCATCGTCCGCTGCCCGGATTCCTGGGGAGGCAGCAATTCATCCAATTGCTGCAGGATGGGTGTCTTCGCCCCGTAGAGGTAATCACGGTCGTTGATACGTAGCGGACGGGCCTCATTATAACCGAACACCCCGACTGACTCGCCAATGCTAGGAAGCTCATCCAGATCGAAACCAAAAAAAGTCATCGGATACGTGAACGCATGCCGACGTGGACTCAAGCGCTCGTGCACCACCTCCCCCCGGAAGATCTTCGAATGCCCGATCATAGCTCAATGCCAAATTTCCCGGCCAGTTCCACCGCAGAACGCACCCCATCCTCATGAAAGCCGTAACCGAAGTAGCTCCCGCAAAACCAGGTATTGCGGGCCCCATTGTTTGCCTGCAAGCCCGCCTGGGTCGCCATCGATGCAAATGAATACAGCGGATGCGTCAAAGTCGTGCGGTCGATGACCGATGCCTCCGGGATTTCCACTCCGGGATTGAGCGTCACCACGTAGTCACGGTCAGTCTGCAGGTTTTGCAGGCGATTCATGTAGTAGCTAACCGAAACCGGACGCTGATCCGACTGTCCCGGCTCGCGTATAAAATTCCACGAGGCCCAAAGCTTGCGGTCCGGAGGTAGGTGTGTCGGACTGGTGTGGAGCACCACCTCGTTTGGCTGATAGCGCCACGGCCCCAGCAGCGCCTGCTCTTTCGCACTCGGGTCGATCAGTAATTTGAGCGCCTCGTCGGCATGCGCACCGATTACCACATGGTCGAAGCGCAGCGCCTCCCCGGTATGGGTGATCAACTCCACCCCACCCTCAATCCGCCGAATACCAGCCGGAGCGGCACTCAGCCGTGGAGGCCGCTTAAACTGCTGCAACATGGCCCGGACATAGGTACGACTCCCACCCTTCACATATTTCCACTGGGGACGATTACTCAAGCGGAGCAGACCGTGGTTCTCCAAAAAGTGCAAATAGGGCTGGGCCGGAAAGCCCTGCATCGCCTCGATCGGTGAGGACCAGATGGCTGCGCCCATCGGATACAAATAATTGTGCAAAAAGGCCTGCCCGAAGCGACGCTCTTCAAAATACTGGCCCAAAGTTTTACCTGCGAGAAAACCACTGTTCAAATCCCGATACCCGATGCGGGCGAAACGCCACAGGTCCTTCATTAAGCTCAAGTGATTCGGATTAAAACAGTGAGCAAAGGAAGGAAAGAGCGTCCGCAGGTTATTCCCCGCATACCCGTAGCCAGTCTGTAAATCGTGGTAGCTGAAGGTCATCGAACTATCCTCCAACCCCACCCCCAACTGCTCCAGGACACGGGTAAAATACGGGTAATTGCGGTGATTCATCACAATGAAGCCGGTATCGACCGCTGTGCCCGCATCCGGGCCATCCGGCACGCTCAATGTGCGCGTATGCCCACCCGCGTAATCATTCTTTTCGAAAAGGTGCACCTCGTGCTTTCGCCCCAAAAGCCAGGCCGCAGTCAGGCCGGAAACACCGCAGCCCACCACAGCAATTTTCTGCTCTGCCTTTTTCTTCGACATGGCTTTAGTTCGCTTTGACAAATCGGTAGTGAGTGACAGGCCACTCCTCACCATGGTTGTAAGCGAAAAGCTCCGAACAAGCCATATAAAAGATACGCCAGCGCTGCGCCCATAACTTTGCCTGCTTCGGCCCGTAGCATCCCCGGAAGATTTCCAGCACCGCCTCGGAGTGAGCGTCTTGCTGAGCCAACCAAGCCTCCAGCGTCCGGCTATAGTGAGTGCCATTTACCTTCCAGCGCTGCGCTTCCTCCAGAAAACCACGGGCCGCAGTCGGCAGTAGATCAACCGCCGGCATAATGCCGCCGGTGAAGAAGTATTTCGACATCCAGTCCTTCGAGCTCTTTGCTTCGAAGAGATAGGTCGCCACACGGTGCGTGAAAATATGCACAAACAACTGCCCCCCGGGCCGCAACCAGGCAGCAATCTGCCCCAGTAACTGACGGTGATTACGCACATGCTCAAACATCTCCACCGAAACCACCCGGTCAAAATCACCCTCCGGTTGAAACTGGTTGATATCGCAAGTAATCACCTCGAGATTATGCAGTCCACGCTCAGCGGCCTGGGACTCAATGTAGGCCCGCTGACTATTGGAATTACTGATCGCCACAATCCGGCTGGCCGGATACGCCGCCGCCATCCAGAGACTCAGCGAGCCCCAGCCACAGCCCAATTCCAGGATACGCTGCCCATCGGCCAACTCTGCCCGCTCACAAGTCAGCCTCAGCATGGCTGCCTCCGACGCATCCAGCGTGTCCACCCCCTCCGGCCAGTAGCCCGCGCTGTATTTTAAGTGCGGGCCCAGGACTAACTGAAAATAGGCCGCTGGTAGCTCGTAGTGCTGCTCATTGGCCGCGTCTGTATCCACCGCCAATGGCAGCGACTCCAAGGTTTGAATCCACTGGGTCGATGATCGCGGCAACGCCTCAATCGATTGCAAGCGCTCCGCCAGCAACCGGCGAATGCCGACCCGTATCCTTGAATCGCTAACCCACCCACGCTCTGCTAACTGTATTCCAAAACTCATATTTATTGCAAAATCAACGCACTGAACAACCTGAACTTACAAATATCGTATTTCTTTAGTGTTGGACAGTATTTTTGGATTCTCTCTACTCGGACATCGACTCATTGGCGCTCCACGATAGGCAGAAGAAAAAACAGGAGCCTACCCGACAGTGTTTTGCTAGCGGACATACACATCGTAGCGATTGCTCTTGCCCGACAAGACAAAGCTGGGGCTGGCATTGCCTAAAGTGGGCGCAATGCGCGGGCGCTTGACTACGACGCGCTTGGCCCCACACGCCATCGCCGCGTCAAATAAACGCCCGGCATCGTCGTCGATGCCGACGAGGTCGTGAAAAATCCGCATTTCCTTTTTGACGAGAGCGCTCTTTTGACGCGGCGGAAACATCGGGTCTAGGTAAACCACGTCCGGGTGGTCATTCGCTACTATTGTATCCAAAGACTGGATCGCATCGCCCGCCTCCAGGCTGAGTCGCCACAGGGCATCACTTAAGCCAACAGGCAATGCGGCCAGCTGTGCGGCGGCCTTATCCAGCCCGCTTTCCAGGAGTGCGCGGACTTCCGGTACGCGCTCCAGCATCCGCACCGAACAGCCCAAGCCAGCCAGAATGAAGGCATCGCGCCCCAGCCCCGCCGTGGCGTCGAGCACCCGGGGCTTCAGGCTTTTAGCCAGACCGACCGCTTTGGCCAGCATCTGGTTTTTCCCGCCTCCCTTGACCCGGCGATAGTTGAGCGTCGTATTACAAAAGTCCGCGCTGACCACCAGGCAGGATTCCGCCGTCAACTGAACCAGCCGGAGTGCTTCAGCTGACGCCAGCAAGACATAGCGAGACTCGGCTAAAGATGGCTCGATTTGCTCGCGCAAAAAGCGCTCAAGGTCTTTCGCTTTGGCCAGATGCAAATGGACCGCTTCGATATGTGGCACGGTGAAGCGAGTGGCCCAAGCCACCGCCTCCGAGCGGGAAGCCTCCGTCAATGAAAAGACCGCTGAGACCCGGCTCATCGCACTGACACCAATCGGACAACCCGGTCTGGACTGTTTAAGACCAGATACAGATAGCCATCCGGCCCGGATGCGACATCACGTACCCGTCCTTCACCTTTTAAGACGATCTCATGCTCGATCACTTTGTCATGATCGATGCGTAAACGGTGCAGCTCCTGAGAAGCGAGCCCGCCTACGAAGAGGTCGTGCTTCCAAGCCGGAAAGTCCGTGCCCTGATAGAAATCAATGCCGCAGACGGCTATGGAAGGCGTCCAGTGCAACAGTGGTTGCTCCATGCCGGGCGCTTCGGTTTTCTCGGTGATCGGGGTCCCGTTGTAATTCATGCCGTGGGTGATGACGGGCCAGCCGTAGTTCAGGCCTTTCTCGATCAGATTGATCTCATCGCCGCCGCGCGGACCGTGCTCTGTAGCGTAGATCCAGCCGGTTTCAGGGTGAGCAGCCAAGCCTTGGATATTTCGATTTCCATAAGTCCAGATACTGGCATAGGCGCCCGACTGATCGACAAATGGATTATCTGCCGGGATCCGCCCGTCGTCATAGATACGGTGAACTTTACCATTGGGCCGGGTCAAGTCCTGCGCTTGATCCTGTGCGCCCCGGTCGCCAATACTAAAATAGAGGTAGCCGTCCTGAAACACGAAGCGTGTGCCGAAATGAACGCCCGCTGCGGTTTGAAATGCTGCCGGCACCTCAAAAATGACTTCCTCGTCGATCCAGCAATTGTCAGCTATCCGGCCACGCACAACCTTCGTCATCCGTGCGTTTGGATCTGCTGTGCCCTCCGCGCCGACGGAGAAGCCCAGATAAATCCAACCATTATCCGCATAGTCGGGGTGCGCCGCTACTTCCAGTAAACCACCCTGCCCCCGCGAATCAACTTTAGGCGTGCCATCGACCGGTGGACTCAATTGACCGGATTTCCAAATACGCAAATCGCCCGCCTTTTCTGTGATCAGTGCGTGTTCCGGCGTGAAAAAGTAAATCGACCAGGGCGTGCTGAGCCCCTCGATCACAGTTTCGACCTGAAATTGGTAGTCGCCGGCGGTGTAGACGTTTTCTTCTTTTTGCACGATGGGTGTCGTCTCGCGATCTGTCTTCTGACGAACTTCGTCGATATAAATTTCCAATGAGCGAATTTCCTTGTCCGACAAGCCATCTTTGAAACTGGGCATGCCCGCCTCCAAGTCACCTTCGCGGACATACTCAAGGAAGCTCTTCCCTTTCCCGACATGCTTCCAATCCGAAGAATCGAGTAAGGAGCCACCGAGTCCACCGTCCAAGCCCGCCCCATGGCAACTGAGGCAATGCTGCTCGTAGAGCTCCTGCACCGCGCCGGTGCCGATACGATTTTGTCCATGGATTGAGAGCGATGTCAGAAGAAGAATTGCTGGTATCAGTATTTTCATAGTGTTACCAATGAACTTCCGATCCGAAGATTGCAAAAAGATTGCGAGCTTTATCGATCTGGTTTTTCTTTAGTGCTATGCAGCTTTTAAATCGCTGGGGCGAGATGCTCCTGCCCACCGCCCAATTTGACCCCAATGATGCCTGGCAACTTTTCGTGCTGGGTATCGTGGTTTTTCTGATCGCCCGTTTCTGGGGCCAGCGCTACACGGAGCCGGCCGACAAGACATCACCCTCACTATGGTTCAAACGGCACGCAGGCTTCTTCGTCGCCTGGGCCCTCATCGCCACCACGACCTGGATCTTCGAATCACTGGGTTGGAGCGCCTCGTTCTTCCGATTTTTCACTGTACTGGGCGGGCTCTGGATCGTCATAGGGCTCCTTTGTAGCTTTTTACGCGAGCGCTTTTGGGCCCGCTCGGTGGCGCTCGTGCTCTACGCCACATCAGCCATCAATGCGATTGCCTACTCGAAGGGAAGCCTGGAAGCGATTCAGGGGATCCAATTTACGGTAGGCTCACTCACTATCTCTGCCTGGGGTGTGGTGGCCGGCTTACTGGCCTTCGCCGTTACACTCTGGATCAGCCTGGGGGTGGCCCACCTGGCTGAAAAGCAAGTGCGCTCCGTCTCCCGTTTGAGCCCCTCACTGCGGGTGCTGATTATCAAAATAATTCGTATCGCTCTGATTGTTCTGGCAGCCATGGTCGCGCTCAGCTCGATGGGAATTAACCTGGCCAGCCTGACCGTGCTCGGGGGTGCCATCGGCTTGGGCCTTGGCTTTGGCCTGCAAAAAGTTGTCTCAAACTTCGTTAGCGGGATCATTCTGCTGCTGGACAAGTCGATCAAACCGGGCGACGTCATCGAAATCGACGGCACCTACGGCTGGATCAATCATTTGCGGGCGCGCTATGCTTCCGTCATCACCCGCGACGGCACCGAACACCTCATCCCCAATGAAGATCTCATTACGCAGCGGGTCATCAATTGGTCCTTTACCGATGAATTGGTCCGCATACGCCTGCCCATCGGTGTCTCCTATCAGGCCGACCCCCATGAGTGCATCCGGCTCATCCTGGCCGTGGCCAATAGTCATGAGCGGGTATTGAAGGATCCCGCCCCGGCGTGTTTATTGACCGGGTTTGGCGATAGCTCGGTCGATTTGCAGCTTCGCTTCTGGTTAAAAGACCCCTCCAACGGGATCGGCAGTGTCAAGAGCTGCCTCCTCCTCGCCATCTGGGATACCTTTAAGGAAAACAATATCGAGATTCCTTTCCCCCAGCGCGACCTGCATATACGCTCCAGCGACGTGGACTTTGTGCAACGCAATCACCCCGACCCCGATTGATCCATGGCCAAAGTTGCAAAATGCCGCCTCGACGAACTACTCGTGGCCCAGGGTCTGGCCGACTCACGCTCTCAAGCCAAAGCCCTGATACTGGCGGGCAAGGTTTTGCTCGGCACCGAGCGCCTGGATAAGCCGGGGCGCAGTCTGCCCGAAAATAGCCCGCTTACGGTGGAAACCCCACCCCGCTTCGTCAGCCGCGGGGGCGAGAAACTGGAAGGCTTCCTTGACCGCTTTGAAATCCCGGTGGAAGGCCTTCACCTGCTCGATGTCGGTGCCTCCACCGGCGGCTTTACCGACTGCGCCCTGCAGCGCGGTGCCCTCAGTGCCACCTGTGTCGATGTCGGTCGCGCCCAGATGCATAACAAACTGATCCAGGACCCGCGCGTCACCAATTTGGAAAAGACCAATGCCCGCCACCTCCAGCCGGGCGACCTCCCCCGCGATGCCTACCCCCGTATCGTGATGGACCTGTCCTTCATTTCACTCACCAAAGTGCTGCCCGCCGTCTGGCCGTTTTTGGAGCCGGGCGGCTGCCTTATCGCCCTGGTCAAACCACAGTTCGAGGCCGACAAACACGAGGTCGACGCAGGGCGCGGCATCATCCGCGACGAGGCTATTCATACCAGAGTTTTAAATGATATTCAGGACTTCGCCCTGCGCGAATTAGCCGGCGCTCAGCTCATCGGCAGCATGGATTCCCCGATCAAAGGGACCGACGGCAATCGGGAATTCCTGCTCGGTTTAAGTCTGGGGCCGACGTCGACGTGAAAATCTCCAGTTGCTGCCAACTTTCGCTTTGACAGCGGGCCCGCAAGCACTTCCCTTCCTACTCCATGGAAAACGCTCCCTACCAGAAACTATTGACAAAAAAACACCTGATCATCGGAGTGGTGCTCACGCTGGTTTTCTACGCCGTCATGTCGGTCCTGCTGGTTCCCTACACCTTTTCGAGTAGCCCACTGATCGCCCAAGCCCAGGCCTGCCTCACCGCAGTGCCCATTGCCGCTGTCTTCTGGTTTGCCTACCACATGTTCATGCTGGTCCTGGTCGACCAGATGAAACAAAAAGAGAAGTCCCACTAAAAACACCATAGGCGGAGTTTAGGTAAGAGTGACGGCTTCAGCCGTTCCATTGCGCCTCACACCTCCCCCACGCATGCCCAATAGCAATGCGCTTTAGAAGCAAATTGTGCAAATACGAACTACAACTTGACATTTACACGAAATAAGTTGGTATTTTAGGCATGATCGCACGTGAAATGGCCGCTACCCTCTTGTCGGCTGCCAAAGAATATCCGGTGGTCACGCTGACCGGACCTCGTCAAGCGGGGAAGACGACGCTGGTGCGGGCAGTTTTCCCCAAGCACCACTATTGTAATCTGGAAAACCCCGAGCTGCGTCGCCTGGCGGCGGAGGACCCGAAACAGTTTTTCCATCTACATAAGGAGCCGTTGATCCTCGACGAGATTCAGCGTGTGCCGGAATTGCTCTCATGGATTCAGGTGCGCGTCGATGAGGAAAAAAGCAAAGGTGCTTATATTCTGACCGGCAGTCACCAGTTGCAGTTGCATGAAGCGGTCACACAATCCTTGGCTGGGCGCACCGCTCTCCTGCGCCTCCTACCGCTTTCGATCAGCGAGTTGCAAGCGTCGGGTCGATCAATCGATAAAAACGAACTTCTTTTCAAGGGCTGCCTCCCACGCATCCACGACGACGCCTTGGACCCGTCATCGGCTTACGCCAATTATTTCCGTACTTACGTCGAGCGCGACGTCAGGCAACTGATGGAATTGCGTAACCAACAACTCTTCGAAACTTTCCTTCGCCTGTTAGCCGGACGCGTGGGTCAGCCCCTGAACTTGAGCGCATTGGCAGGTGATGTGGGCGTCAGTGGAACGACGCTCAAACAATGGCTATCGATCCTCGAAGCGTCCTTCGTGGTTTTCCGCCTGCCTCCCTACTATCAAAATTTCGGCAAGCGATTGGTCAAAAGCCCGAAGATCTACTTTACAGAACCCGGCCTCGCTTGCTGGTTGCTGGGCATTGAGTCGGCCGCCGAAGCCGCGCGCGATCCCCTGCACGGGCACCTCTTCGAGAACCTGGTGGTCGCGGAAGCTTTCAAAGCGCGGCTCAATGCTGGTCGCGAGCCGCGCTTGTACTTCTGGCAAGACAGTCATCGCAATGAGATCGATTTAGTCTATGAGCAGCAGCGGCGGCTGATTCCTCTGGAGATCAAATCCGCTATGACCTGGCATCGCGAGCTGGCGGCAAACCTGCTAAAGTTTCAATGCAGCCTACCCGAAGCCAAGCCCGGATTCCTTATCTATGCCGGCGACCTTTTCCCAGAAACGGAGCATTACTCCATTCGCCATTTCTCGGAAATCGGAAAATGCCTGGTGGACGGATCTTGAATCGGCCTCGCTTCGCTTAGTCCAGGTCATCCCAATCGGCCAGTTCCTGTTCGCGCTTCTTCTTTTCAACCCGTGCGCCCACCCAGATGGCTAGCTCGTAGAGTGCATACATGCAGCAAGTCGTAATCGGCAGGGAGACGAAGTCGCCGCCAGGCGTCAGGAATGCGGAAAAGACCATCAAGCCCACAAAGACAATCCGGCGATGGTCCCTCAGCTTCTGCACCGGAATGACTCCAAGGAATACCAGAATGACAATAATCAGCGGAAACTGAAAAAAGGCTCCTGTAGTCAGCGAAAACCACACCACCATATTATAATAATCCGTGGCGGCCCACAGCAAATCGAAGCCAAAGTACATATTGAGCCGAACCGAGAAGGCCAAAGTCAGCGGTAGGATGACAAAGAAGGCAAAAAGTACCCCGGAGACAAATAACACGAAAGCCGCAAAGCAGGCCGGCCGCACCACCGCACGCTCCTTATCGGTCAATCCCGGTGCAACAAATGCAGCCATAAAGTAGAGAACAAAGGGCATCGACAGAGTCAGCCCGGATAAAAAAGCGATCTGAATAAAGACCGAGATCACGCCCATCGGACGGTAGGTGATCAAATTTTCGCTGGCTAACTCGGCTGAGCCATAGGCAAACGTAAGCGGATATTTGAGCCAATTGGCAATACTTCCAATAAATATCGCGGCCAGTGCGATCCCGATGAAAAAGGCCAGCAAACTCCGGCCCACCGTCCAGCGAAAGTCTTCGAGGTGTTCCAGAAAGCTCATGCCCTCACCTTCGGCTTCGCCGGGTTCTGCTGGTTCGCCGTCGATCCTATCGAGTTTCTTAGGCACATCCCCGGAATCGAATACTTCCGGTGGCTCGTAGTCATTATATGGGTCGTCGCTCATTTTCCGAGAAGTCATAGTCTGATTTTCAGGCAACGGGCAAACCTCAATCCAAGATTTTTTTGCGACGACTCTAATCCGTTGACAGCACGCAGGAAATGGATTGGCTACCTTCTTTCTTCAACGTCGCAGCCGATATGCTGCACTTATACCACAACCCGATCCACCTAAAAGGTCGTCAATATATGCCAGCTAAAAAAGCAAAAAAAGCCACCAAAAAGGCCGCCAAGCGCAAGAGCGCAGTCGCGGTAAAATACAGCTACGATTTCGGTCAAAAGACCGACGGTAGCGCTAAACTCCGGGAACTTCTCGGCGGTAAAGGTGCCAATCTCGCGGAGATGGCCCGTATCGGGTTGCCGGTGCCTCCCGGTTTTACCATCACTACGGAGGTCTGCACCTATTATTACGATAACGGTCGCCAATACCCGAAGTCGCTGGAAAGCGAAGTCAAGGCATCGGTCGCTCAAATTGAGAAAGAAGTCGGCAAGAAGCTCGGCGCTCAGAAAAACCCACTCCTGCTCTCCGTCCGTTCCGGCGCACGTGAGTCGATGCCCGGCATGATGGATACCATCCTGAACCTCGGGCTCAACGACAAGACCGTCAAGGCCCTGGCCGAGGAGTCCGGCAACGAAGCCTTCGCCTACGATTGCTACCGCCGCTTCATCCAGATGTATGGTGACGTCGTCATGGGTGTGCAAGCAGTCAACGAAAACGACCACTGCCCCTTCGAAGGTGCCTTGGAAAAACTCCGCGGCGAAGTCGGTGTCGAGAACGACAACGAGTTGTCGGCCAGCGACCTCAAGGAACTTATCAAGCGCTATAAAGAGATTATTAAGAAGCGCACCAACTCGGCCTTCCCGCAAGATGCTTATGCGCAACTCTGGGGCTCCGTCGGTGCCGTCTTTAACTCATGGCAAAACGAGCGCGCCATCCTCTACCGTCAGAAGTACAACATACCCGCCGCCTGGGGCACTGCCGTCAACGTGCAGGCCATGGTCTTCGGCAACATGGGGGATAACTGCGCAACAGGTGTCGCCTTCACCCGCGACCCCGCCAACGGCGAGAAGGTATTCTATGGCGAATACCTGATCAATGCACAGGGCGAGGACGTCGTCGCTGGTATTCGCACTCCGAAAGCGATTGCTATACTTAAAGACGAGATGCCCAAAGCACACGCAGACCTCGAAGCTGTCCGCAAGAAGCTGGAAAAGCACTTCAAGGACATGCAGGACTTCGAGTTCACCGTGGAAAATGGCAAGCTCTACATGCTGCAAACCCGTAACGGCAAGCGCACCGGTCTGGCTGCAGTTCGCATCGCAGTCGAGTTGGTCAAGGAGAAATTGATCAACCAAAAGACCGCACTGAAGAAGATCCCGGCCGACTCGATCTCTTCGTTGCTGGTCGCCGTGTTTGATCCCGCAGCCGTCAAGAAGGCCAAAGTGCTCGCCACCGGCCTTCCGGCAGGACCCGGTGCCGCCGCCGGCAAGATCTGCTTTACCGCTCCGGAGGCCGAAGCCGTCGCCGCCAAGGGTGGTCGCGCCATCCTCTGCCGCGTCGAAACCACACCGGAAGACTTGCGTGGTATGATCGCCGCCGAGGGCATCCTGACCTCGCGTGGTGGCGTCTCCTCGCACGCCGCACTGGTTGCTCGCCAAATGAACAAGGTCTGCGTCTGCGGTGCTTCCGAGGTGAAGATCAACTACGCCGCACAAACCCTCACTATCGGCAACAAGACCTTCAAAAATGGAGACGACATCTCCATCGATGGCACCACGGGTGAAATCTTCGCCGGCGCGGTCCCAACCGCACCTTCCGAGGTCGACCAAGTGCTCAATGGCAAGCTCAAGGCCAAGGACAGCTACACCTACCAGCTCTATGCACAAGTCATGGCCTGGGCAGACAAGCACCGCAAGCTGGGCGTCCGCACCAATGCCGACTCTCCTGAGCAAGCCGCGTCTGCCATTGCCTACGGTGCCGAAGGTATCGGGCTTTGCCGCACGGAGCACATGTTCTTCGAGGGCGACCGTATCACCTTCATGCGCCAGATGATTCTCGCTTCGGATGAAGCCGAGCGCCGCAAGGCACTCAAGAAGCTCCTGCCCTTCCAGCGCAAGGACTTCACCGGTCTCTTCAAGGCGATGGGTGGCCTGCCTGTTACGGTGCGCCTGCTCGATCCGCCTCTGCACGAGTTCCTGCCTCACGATGAATCATCCAAGCGTGAGCTGGCCAACTCGCTCGGCGTCGATGTCGATGTCATCTCGAACCGCGTGCACGCCCTCCACGAAGCCAACCCGATGCTGGGTCACCGTGGTTGCCGTCTCGGTATCTCCTATCCGGAGATCACCGAAATGCAGGCCCGCGCCATCTTCGAAGCCGCTGCTGCTTGCTACAAGCTGAAGAAGCCGATCAAGGTTGTTCCCGAAGTCATGATTCCGCTGGTTGGCTTTGCCGACGAGCTCAAGCATCAAGTCGCCGTGGTCCACCGGGTGGCTGCCGAAGTCATGGAGAAGAAGAAAGTTAAATTCAAATACCTCGTCGGTACCATGATCGAAGTGCCCCGGGGTGCTCTGACAGCTGACGAAGTGGCTGAGACCGCTGAGTTCTTCTCCTTCGGCACCAACGACCTGACGCAGACTGGCCTCGGGATGAGCCGCGACGACGCAGGCTCCTTCCTCGGCAAGTATAAGGACCTCGACATCCTGCCACAAAATCCATTCGCCTCGATCGACGCCGCCGGTGTCGGCCAGCTGGTGGAAATCGGTGTGCAGAAGGGCCGCAGCACCAAGAAGGACCTCAAGCTCGGCATCTGTGGTGAGCACGGGGGCGACCCCGCCTCAATCAAGTTCTTCCATAATGTTGGGCTCGACTACGTCAGCTGCTCACCGCCCCGCGTGCCAGTGGCCCGCCTGGCCGCAGCGCAAGCTGCACTCCACTAGGCTAGTGAGCCAATCGGCTAACTTGTTGGTCTAAACCATCATTTCCAAAAGCCCTTCCGTTGATTCGGAAGGGCTTTTTTTATGCGCCGCCTGCCGCCGCTTCTCCAGCGACATTGCCGGTGGCGAAACAGCCTTGGATCAGAAAGCCGCCCGTGGGTGCCTCCCAATCGATCATCTCTCCGGCACAATAAACCCCGGGCAACTTTCGTAGCATCAGATTCTCATCGAGTTCCCCCCACCCGACCCCACCGGCGGTGGAGATCGCCTCGGCAATTGGGCGCGGCCGGGCCAGCGGCAGACGGCAGCACTTGACCGCTTGAGCCAAGGCCGCTGCGTTATCAAACTCACCATACAATTGCTGCAAAATAACACAGGCCGTTTCACTCAGCTTCCAGCGCAAGCCGGCCTCTTTATAAAAGTTACGCCGGGCTGACTCCATCTTGGCTACCAGACGGGCCTCGGTGAAGGTCGGCTTAAAGTCGATCTCAATCACGGGAGCCTCCATGCCCCGCAATTCCGGGCCGAGCGCATAGATCGGCGGCCCCTCCAAGCCGTAACGGGTCACCACCAGTTCACCCGTCTGCGTCTGCCCATTGGCAGACACTTGCAAATTCTGCAGCGGCTTGCCTTCGATCCGGGCCCGCGTTTCCGGTGTCCAGTCGCACTCCCAGCCGCAATTGGCCGATTGCAATGGCACCAACTCGATGCCCAATCCCTGCAAGATCGGCACCCAGGCACCTGTCGATCCGGTCTGTGGCCAGGAAGCGCCACCCATCGCCAGCACGACCGCATCGAAGCTCGCCTCAATGACTCGATTTTTAGCCCTAAAATCCAATCGAATACCATCTGCCGAATGCTCCAGTCCGACCCACTCGTGGCGCATCCGAAAGGATACGCCGAACTCCCGTAAGCGCAGCACCCAAGCCCGCAAGAGGGGGGCCGCCTTTTTCGAAAATGGAAACACCTTACCGTTAGGCGCGGCAAACGTCTCCACCCCCAAGCCGGAAGCCCAATCGCTCAAATCATAATTGTCGAAACCGGCCAGGTGACGACGCCACTGCTCCGCCGGGAAGTCCCGCCCCGAGTACTGACTGAGAAAGACCTCAAACTCCGCACTGTTTGTCAAATTAAGCCCACTCTTGCCCGCTACCAGAAACTTCCGCCCGACCGAGGGCTTGGCATCAAAAACCGTGACGTCGGCACCCAGGCCCACCGCCACCTCAGCCGCGCGAAGACCGGCCGGTCCGCCACCAACTATGGCCACTCGACGCTGGCTCTTGAGCATTTTGCCTACTGGTGGCTCCATACTAGCGTGTGCGCTCGACGAAACCGGCTTTACGATAGACCTTGCCCAAGACCTTGTAGGCACGCTTCTGGGCCGCCTCTGCTCCGGACTTCAAGACCGATTCCAGATAACCCTTGTCGGCGATCAGCGCTTTGTATTTTGCCTGGACCGGCTCCAGCACCGAGATGACCGCATCGGCCACTTCATGCTTCAATTTGCCGTAACCCTCGCCCTGGAGCGATGCCTCAATCTCCGCCACCGACCGCCCGCTCATGCTCGAATAAATTTGCAGCAGATTACTCACGCCCGGTTTGTCATCGCGGGCCACAATCTCACTGCCGGAATCCGTGACTGCGCTGAGTATCTTTTTCTTTAACTGGGCCGGTTCATCCAGGATAAAGAGCGTCGCACTTTGGTTATCGTCGCTCTTCGACATCTTGCGGGTCGGG
>REBV01000078.1 GCA_007692545.1 Puniceicoccaceae bacterium | reverse complement strand
AAGAGTAGCACACGCTTCCAGCGTGTTTTTATTGGAGAAGAATCACGCTGGAAGCTTAAAAACCAACGCCGCTGCACGTCTGTCAGGCATGAGCCTCATCTAATAGTTCGCGGGAAATGACAGGCGAAAGACCAGAGACATTTGGAATTATGAGTTATGAATTAGGAGTTATGAATTATTCAGTAAATGGCGAGCGGGTAAGGCCTGGAACGAACAACCAGCTCTTTTATGGATTACTCAATCCCCTCGTAGGCGATCTGTTTCTCATCGGGCGGTAAACCCGATTGGTCAATCATCTGTCGCGCCAGATCACGGTCATATTCACTCACAGCCAGAACCGTGGCCAAGACACTTTGATATTTATAGACGTGGTCCGTCACCGACTGAGTATGCTTGAAGGCCTCCCTGGGGGTGAGCTTTGCGATTTCAGAGACGACCGACATCACCCCCCAGTCGCGGATCTCCGGCTCCGAGAAACTTTCGAGCATCTCCAGGGCCTGTGTGGGATTTCGCCTTGACGTCGCTTGTAAGACGGAGGTGACGGCAGAGTAGCGATCCGTGGGGTCCTGCATTAACATTGCGGTCTCCATCGCATGTTGTGGGTCCCGAGCCGCCAAATCAGCGAAAAAGACGGGGACCAGCGCACGTTCCTGGAAACGTCCGGCGTTGGCCTGCACATACTCAATCGCCGCATCCGAGTCCGCCTGTGCCCAGGTTTGCAGTGTTTCCCGGACACCACCGGCGGGTAGGTCTCTATCCGATAGTGACAGCATCCATTCTGAAGCGCCCGCCGGATCGACCCGCGCCCACTGCGTGGCCAGAAAGCTGGCGAGGTCTGAAGATTGATCACTCACCTGCATGTCTGCCGCTATTTGCATCGCCCGCTCCGGGCTATTGAGCGCCGCACCGACCATGAGCGCCCGCTCAGCGAGATTCTGTGAATACGGATCGGCAATCGACTGCACCCACTCGGCGGCAGCTTCATAGTCCATCAGTCCCCAGCGCTCTGCCAATGTTTGCACGGCATCATCGTATTGGTTTGGCGTCTCCAAATTTCCCAATAGCTGGCTTGCCTCCTGGGGGTGCGTCGCCGCCAGTCCGGCAATAACTTTGTGCGTGATCTGATCGCGATAAAGCGGGAAAAGATCATCGGGCAGATCCGCAGCATACTCAATCGCTTTCTCCGGATGCAAGTAGCTCATTTGCTCCATCACTGCCTCGACGGCACGCTCCTTGGTCCTCCCGGGTTCCAGGCTGGAGGCCCAGGCAAAGGCTGCATCGGGCGATGTCTCTGCAAACTGCGCCGCAATCGTTCCTTGTAGGTCACTTTTGAGCTGAGGATCATTGAGCAAAGCCGCCCGTTCAAATGCCTCCAGCGGGTCGATCGTGCTCAACTCCGCCAGCAGGGAAAAAGTAAAACTGTTCGCCTGATCGAGATGCCGATTCTCCCCCAGCCATTCCATCGCGAAATCGGGGTCGGCATGCATTGCGCCGGTCATGCCTTGGAGCAGGAAATGTTGATGGGCGTAGGAATGCGTGAGTCCCTCTGCGGCCGACAGCATTGCCTCAGGATTGACTTGCCCCCATTCCTTGGCAACGATGCCAAGTGTCGCGAAATAGATGCCCGGGCGCAGGTGCTTCATATTTTGCAGGGCCGCAAAAGCTCGGGCGGGATCCGCCTGAGCCCATGCTTCAACCTGTAAGGCAAACAAAATCATATCGTCCGGCATTTCCCCCTGCTGCCAGTTTCGGAGGGTGGTGGTGATGGCCTGCTCCAGCGGCACAGCAAGCCCCGTTTCAGGATCATCCGTTTCGATATCCGCTGCCCGCTCTCTGCGCTCGCCAGAAAGGTCGCTATCGTCAGTGGCTTGCGTCGCCGTCGGCCATAGACGCCCCAACGACAGTCCCAGAATAAGGGCCAGTAGCGCGCCCGCTATTTTAATTACATGGCTAGACATTGCTCAGTTCCTCATCGACGGGGGTGATAAATTTGCAGCTCGGACTCCAGATGGCTGCGCTCTGCATCGCTCAGTGCCGGGTGTTTCAACATCTCATAGGCTTGATCAGGGTTGGATCGCGCCACCTCGCTGACCATATCCTGGAGGAAGCCTAAGCGCGCGCGATTGTTCTTTACCTGAAAAGCCATTTCGAAAGATTCTTCCGGATAGGTGTAGGCCGTTTGCGCCAGCATGGCTGCAATGGCATTTTCCTTTGCGTCGCCGTCGTCCAGGCTATTTATCCACTGCGATGCGCCAGCGGGATCCACGGCAGTCCAACCAGTTGCAATAGCGCCGGTCAGAGTCGCCCCCAGTTGCGCATCCTCGACAAAATCAAGCACCTCGCTAATCTGGTGGGGTGCATGGGCGATCCACTGGATGATGGCTGGCTCCCAAACGGGATCCTGACTGATGGTCGACGCATTGTCTTCCATTAGCTTACGCGCCACATCCGGATCGTGCAACAACAGGTTTGAGAACAGAGTTGTTTTCGTGTCAGCAAGTTCTTCCGGTAAATCCGAAACGTTTTCGAGGAAAAACTCCAACGCCTTTACCGGTTCGGTCTTTGACCATTCGGCCACCACCTCGGCCGTCACGGCGACAGGAATGTCCAGTTCAGGCTTATCGACAATGTAGTCCAACGTTGCCGCCGCATCGACTTCGGACCAGCTCATGAGCGTGCCCACCACGGCGCTGTTTCGTTCTTTCTCGTCGGACAAAGCGAGGCTCCAGGCCAAAGTCTGTAGCGGCTCCCGTCGCCCCCAATGGGCACTTAATCGCTCGATAGCCTGCGTGCGACCGGCGCTGGGCCCCACTTCCTGCATGAAGCTGTAGGCTTCCTGCTGATTATACAGCGAGAGCTCCTCGAGTATTTGGAATTTTATCATGTTGACCAAGACCGCATCCCCCGTCTCCGACTGGACTTTATCCAAGGTCTCACGGGCCAAATCATAATCGATGCGGGTGATCCCGCGGATCGTGTAAACCAGGGCATGACGTTGTTCATAAGGATCTTCCAGGGCCGCCGCCCACTCATACGCCTGCATGGGGTTGGATTCTCCATACATCCGGGCAAGGTTGGTCATGATCGTGCTGCGGTCCGCCAAATTGGCGTGCGCGCTGGCATGGGCAAAGGCATCCGCAGGTGCCTTCATCGCCCAATTCTGATAAATATCGTAAGCCACATCGCGCCGGGTTCCGATATCCAGCTCGGGCCGCTGGTGCAAAACTTCCAGCGCTTCCACAGGCGAGTGCTGGCTCATTCCCGTCAGGATATTCCGAGTGAAACTCTCGCGATCCCGCCAGTTGGTCAGCGTTTCGGCAACTTGCAAAGCGGCCTCCGGATCACTGCGTCCCCACACCTTTGCCAAGTGTTCTTCAATGTAATCGGCCAACCATCGATTGCCACCCGATGATTTGATGTCCTGATACATTGCAAAAAGGCCTTCAGGGTCGGAGCGCGCCCACTCATTGATCCACGGCGCTACCGTGGCGAAATCCGGTCTCCCGCCATCGTGTGCGATCGCCTTGACCTGAGAGCTGGCGTTAAAAAGGGCTTCGTCGGGCGACACAGCACCCTCGTCGCTGCGAGAGTCATCTGCGCTCTCAGCCGTTTCACCAAGCATTGCCTCATACACAGAATCCACCGTTGCCGAATCCGTCATAGTGGAAGGTCGTGAATCAGGCCTCAACCAAAGACCGACGATTAGACCGACGAGAAAAAGAGCAAAGTAGAAGCTGTATGCTTTATAGTGTTTGTTCA
>REBV01000036.1 GCA_007692545.1 Puniceicoccaceae bacterium | reverse complement strand
ACGCTGCTGAAAACCAGCGCTCCCAGCACAGTAGAACGGATTAGCGGCCGTTGCTTGGGAAGTTTTCTAGCGAGGAAACTGGCGGAGGAAAAGTCGGATTGCTTCGATTTGGGCATCTTCGTAGTGGTGATGATTGGGCATTTTTACGTCGGAAATCAGCTTGGCTGGATCTCGGACCATATCGTAAAAATACCGACGATTATGACGGGCGTGGATAGAGATAAACTCAGCGGTCCGATTCGACAAATCGCCCCCCACGCCGCCTTCCGTCCAAGCATGACAGCTCATGCAGTTGTGAATCCAGAGATGGCGACCTGATTGTTGGATCGGAGTCAAATCGGCAAAACGCCCCGAATAAAGAGGGGCCATGAGATGATCATAAGCCCCGATCGTGATCTGGTTTACCCCAAACGGACGCTTATTGTCAGGGTCGGGATAGACTTCTGAGCCTTTCTCAATCTCCCCGGCGAAAGTAATGTAGTAGGGACCAAGGTCCGGGCCTCCCTCGAGATTCAAGTCGCCGGAAGCGAATCCCTCCAGTTCGAGTAGAATAAAAGGCGCGTACTCAGCCGTGAATTCCGGAGGATAGAACGAAACATAGCCATCGTAGCTGTAACTCAGGACACTGCTCTCCGCGTCCTTCCCGAGCGCGCTGAGGAGTTCGCTAAGCGGCAGGATTGTCGCACTAAAATGAGCGTCGACGTAGGGGATGTAGAGCTCCCGCTCCTCAACCGGCAGCGCCAGCAAGGCCTCGCGGGACAAAAACCCGCCAGGCCGCGCACGGTCCGCAAAACGAACTTCAAGGTCGCCCTCGTCCATTCTCTCTGGTGCGAGCTCGAGACCTTCGCTTGCTTGACAAAGCAAGCCAGAGCTAAGGGTCAGTGTGAGTGCCACGATGGTGAAGAAGTTGGATTTGAGTTGTTTTTTACGCATGTTCTGATCCCTTTCCGTTCAAAGCAGCCGTTGTGCCAAATAGCTTTGTGTGAAATTTTGTTGCTCAGGAAGAAATTTTTACCCCTTTCATTCAGCTGGCAATTAAAATGCTAAACCAGCATCATGACGAGTAGCGTATTACCACAAAACCCACCTTTAAATCCAGATTTGATCCAATCCCTAGAAGCGGTTCTTGATGCGGAACGTGTTATCACAGGGGAGAAAACGGAAAAATTCTCTAAGGATTTTTATTGGTACTCCCCGGTGCTCAAACCCATGTTGGAAGACAAGCGCGCGGAAGTGGCGCTGCGGGTAAACACCCTCGATGAGCTCAAGCAAGTGATCAGCCTGCTTTTTGCAGATGGCGTGCCGGTCGTTGTCCGGGGCGGCGGCTCTGGCAACTACGGACAGGCGGTGCCTCTTTATGGAGGAGCGGTGATTGATGTCTCAGGGATGAAGGAAATTTTTAGTGTCGATGGAATAGTGCGAGCCCAGCCGGGTGCGACGATCCGAGAAATAGAAACGAAGGCACGCGCAGCCGGCTGGGAAATGCGCTGCATGCCGTCCACCTGGGCGATCAGCTCAATTGGTGGGTTTCTCTGCGGCGGATCAGGTGGCATCGGCTCTATCTTACACGGCGGCATTGCCTATGGGGATAATGTGAAATCCGTCACCCTCCTTTCGATGGAAGCTCAACCGAAACTGCTTCGCTTTGAGGAAAGAGACGCCCTGACAGCGCTGCACACCTACGGAACGACGGGTATTTTGGTCGAGGTCGAAATGCGGCTCGGCAAAGCCTACGACTGGGAGGAATTGATTTTCACCCACGACGATTGGGACAAGCTACTCGACTGGACCTACGACATCGCCCTCGACGACAGCATTCCCAAGCGATTGGTCACCCAATTTGAAACGCCCATCCCGGAATACTTCAAACCGTTGAAAAAGTACATTTCACCGGGCTTGCACAGCACCTTCTTAATGGTGGACAAGAGCAAGGTCGAAACCGTGCTCAGCGCGGCACGCGCCGCTGGGATCGAACACGTTTATAGCGCGAGCTTTGGGACTCCTCCCAAGCCACCCTTCATCACCGACTACACCTGGAACCATACCACGCTCTGGGCAATTAAGGCTGATCCGAAGATGACTTATCTGCAATGTGGATTTGGGGAACCCTTCCGCGAGAATCTGAAAAAGCTGAAAGCGCGCTTTGGGGACGAAATCCTTTTCCATCTGGAAATCGTTTTGGGTAATGCAAAATTCAAAGTGGATTCCCCCGGCCTTGCGGTGGGCGGCATACCACTGGTTCGCTTCACTACCACGGAACGCTTGAACGAGATGATCGACTACTGCGCCGAAATTGGTGTTTTTGTTGCCAATCCACACACCTACAAGCTGGAGGAAGGCGGCGTACACGACGACATCGTGGCAAAGCGGGCACTCAAAGCTCGGGTGGATCCCAAGGCTCTGCTCAATCCCGGAAAAATGAAGTCCTACCCAGTCAACCCCTTTGAATAAGGGAGTGCCTGAATAACAACGATGGTGCACCTAAAACGCCGGATGACCTGACCTTTCCTTGCCAAGATGCCGACCTCAAAAGCAGCGGACCAAACACCAGGCAAATTAGATATCCGGGTCGAATACGGGGTCGCTCTGGAACTTAAAGACGGCGTAAAGCTTTCTGCGGACATCTACCACCCGCCAGGCAAAGCGCGAGCGCCGGTCCTGCTGATGCGGCAGCCTTATGGCAAAGAGATCGCCTCTACAGTAGTTTACGCACAACCGGAGTATTTCGCTCGGCGCGGCTTTTTGGTCGTCATTCAAGATGTGCGGGGCCGTGGCGCGTCAGAAGGAGAGTTTTATGCATTTCGAAACGAGGACAGCGACGGACTCGCCAGTATTGAGTGGGCTGCGGGCTTAGCGGGCAGCAATGGGAAAGTCTGCATGTACGGCTTTTCCTACCAAGCTTACACCCAATTGGCTGTTCTCGGTGAGGCCCCCAGTGCGCTCGTCGCAATCGCCCCGCACATGGTTGCAGCGGATCTGTATAACGGCTGGTTCTATTCTCACCAGGGCATGCTCCAGCTCTCCAGCACCCTGGCTTGGGGCAACCAGCTGCTCCGGGAAGACACTTGGCGGCGGGGCCTGGAGAGCGAAGCTGCGGCCCTTGAGGCGGCATGGACAAACGTCGCATCACTTTTCCGCACGCTGCCGGTGCAAGGATGCGAGCCCCTCACCCTGCCAAATCTGCCCAGCTACGTACGCGATTGGTTGACGCATGTGAACTACGACGCCTACTGGGCCGAAATTGACCGCACGGCAGACCTCGCGGCTAGCCCCCTACCCGTCTTTCACCTGACTGGCTACTACGACTACTATGCAAGCGGGAGCTGCGGGGCATATGCCTGCCGAAGCAAAGAACAAAAGGCGAAGGATTTTTTCGTGCTTGGCCCTTGGAAACACATCCCCTGGGAGCGTTGGCACGGCGACTTTGATTTTGGCAGCAGCGCACGCCCGGATACAGATGCCTTGCTCTGCGAATGGTTGGAGGCGCAACTCAATCCAAAACGAACCTCAAAGTTGATGGGGGCGCGTTATTTTCTAATGGGCGCAAACAAGTGGCAGACGGCGCCAAGCTGGCCACCGCCGGAGGCAGCAGAAACTTCATTTTATCTACGCTCAGACGGAGCCGCCAACAGTTGTTTTGGCGATGGCAAACTGACGCGTGAAAGCGCCCTCGGCGCACCCGACAACTTTGTCTACGACCCGGAAGTCCCCACCCTCGCCCCCGGCGGCAACCAACCAGTTTGGGGTCCGGTCGACCTCCTCCCCCAACAGCAAGGA
>REBV01000160.1 GCA_007692545.1 Puniceicoccaceae bacterium | reverse complement strand
GGCGACAGACCGACTCCAGCTGATCGATCTCGTTTTCAAAATTCTTCTGGTCCCAGACATGGTCGCCCAGGGTGATGGCATCGATCCCGGCAGCCAGAAGTTCGAGGGCGATTTTTTGAGTGATCCCGGCTCCACCGGCTGCGTTTTCTGCATTGGCGATGACGAAGTCGGCCCCCAGTTCCTGGCGCAGCACGGGCAGGCGCTCGATCACTAATGTCCGACCCGGTCGGCCGACGATGTCTCCTAGAAAAAGTAGCTTTGGCATGGTTAAAAACTTTAAGCGCTCAAGTCATTCGGTGCATGACTGGCTGAGGCATTGGACTGGGCGTGGTAATCCATAAAGTCGGCATAGCCTTCTTTGCCCAGGTAGCGTTGCAGGATCTTGGGATCGGTCTTGCAGAGGTCGACTAAAATCAGCCCGTCGATCACATCGCTGAAGGCGGGGTCGACGTTGAAGCTGAGCAGGACGCCATTTAATTTCAAATAGTGGCGCAGCAGGATGGGCACGCCCTTTTTATCATCTTCAAAGCCGGAAACGATGGCGGAGACGGAGTCGACCGAACGAATCGCTTCACCGATATTTTTGAGCGAGACACCCTTGAGCATTTTAAAGGATTTGGGCGGCTTGCGCGGCTTGACGTGGCGCGCCATTTCCTCGTCAAAATTATGCTCGCGGAAGAAGTGGACCATCAGGTCTTTGGATATGTTATTGTAGGCGTCGGTGATACTGACCGGGCCGAACAGTGTGCGGTACTGCGGGTGCCGGGCGACGTACTCGCCGATGCCCCGCCAGATGAGCGCCAGCGATGCGTGCTTTTTCTGGTATTTGATCGAGATGAAGGAGCGCCCCAGCTCGATGGCCGGACCCAGTTTTTCGAGGAATTTGGAGCGATAGCGAAAGAGCGTCGAGGTGTAGAGCCCCTGCTTGCCATAGGCTTTGACGATCTCGTCGGCCAGACCGATGCGGTAGGCACCGACGATTTCGCTCTCGGCCCGGTTCCACATGAACAGGTGCAGGTAGTAGGCATCAAACTCATCCAGATCCGTGGCCTGCCCGGTGCCCTCCTGGACGGCGCGGAAGGTTTCTTCCCGCAGTCGGCCGATCTCCTTGAGCACGCTCGGAATCTGACTGGCGGGGGCGCAATAGACCTCGAAGTCACCGTGCTCGACCAGTCGCAGGGCGGCTGGAAGTTGCTCGATCTCGCGCATCAATCGGGCGGCTGGCTGGGCCGGGGCGAGCGCTTGCAAAGTTTGGGCCGAGGATGCCGAACGAAAGGGCAAGCGTAAGCGCTTACGCTGACTTTTCGGGCGCTGATCTTTCAAGGCGTAGGTCTTGAGCCGTAAATACTCCGTGGCGGCCGCTTTATTCTCGAATTCCGCCAATCGCTTGGGATCGATCAATGCGCCCACTTTGATTTTTATCGCCCGCCCGCGGGCCCGGGAGAATTCGCGCCCGAGCAGAGCGGTGCGCACGCGCGGGTGCAGCAGACCGGCCAATTGAAAAAAGGCCGAATTCCGCCCCTGGAAATAAACAGGCAAGACCTGCGCCTCGGTTTTGATCGCGAGATTGACCATATGCGTGGTCCAGGGTGGATCGACCACGGCCCGACTTCGCAGGTGCAGACTGGACACCTCACCGGCCGGAAAGGCCCCCAGGCAGCCCCCTTCCCGCAGCAAACGGATCGCTTGACGCATACCATTCAAATTGGCCCGGGCAGCGTCCTCATTGCCAAATGGATTGACCTCAACAATGCCGCCACGGATGCCCTCCATGTTGGCCAAGAGATAATTGCCCATCAGCTTGGCATCGGTGCGCAGCCCCTTCAAAAGCGCGCCCAGGACAACACCATCGACCCCGCCAAAAGGATGATTGGCTACGACAATTAAGGGACCGGTCTTCGGAATCCGCTCAAAATCCGCATTATCCAGCTCAAAATGCACCCCCATGACACGCAGGGTCTTCATAAAGAAGGCCGGATCATCCTCGGTATCTTCCAACTGCGCATGCACCGCCGCGTAGATTTGGTTGACCCCACGAATCCCCATCAGCCTTTCCAGTAAAGGCAGGCCGGGGCGGAGGATTTTTACCCAAGCTGCGTCGGCTCCCAATGCACGCTTCAGGTCGATCAGCTTAGGTTCACACATTTAAGATTCAGGATAACGTTTCACGGTCCGGTAACCGTCCCGAAAAACAAGCGCTTGGCAACTCTATCTTATCGCCCACACCGAAAGATTCAGGCTAACTGCATTTAGATCGTACAAGTCAGCCTGTAGCTGACTTGAAAAAATATGATACGTAAGTATGCATACCCTCCCCTATGAATGCAATTTTTAACTCAAGCCTTGGTCGGTCGACGACTCAGCGGCATTTCATCTGGCCGAACGTTAGAGAACTGCCCTGTAAGCGGTCGAGGCCCTGGCCAGCACAACAAAGCGATTAGTAAAAACTCGCCAGCGATGAGTGGAAACCGCTCATCATTAAGGAAGTGCTCACTTGCTCTGGCTCTTCAAATTGCAAAATACGCGGTTCCGGCATAGCCGAGAGCCGCTGCATCCGTTCCAAGCGGTCTTCAAGGCTAATCGATGGCTCCCTCGGTTGCACCGATGCCAAGTTAACGACCCTCAACTCTTTATCGTGTGGAGTCAATTCAGGCCGGAGGCCCATCAGCCGAAGCTTGGCCGCCAGACTCGTGCGCTGAGTCACCGCACTCTGCTGTTGCCGCACCGCGAAACGCCGCAATTCCGAACGGCTAATTGAGTCGAGCGGATCGGCGATGCCGGCAGCGCCAGCAGGCGCAGAGGTGATCGCGTCCTCCAAGAGCAGCACATCCGCCACCATGCCCCAGGAGAGTGTTCGGGCACCGGGCTGTATAACTGCAAAAATGAATACTCCGGCAATACTTAACGACGCAGCCAGACCCGCCCCCAAAAACCAGCGGGGAAAGACGGCTCTCGCAGATTCCGAAAGACTGGGCTGGGCATCCAGAGACATCTCCGGATCGAGCGCCAATTGCATCGCCTGATGCAAGCGCCGGCGATCATGAAAAGCACGCCGACGTGCAGGATCGCCCTCCAGAGCCGACTTGAGCTGGGCTAATTCCGCCTCATTGATCTCTTGATCGAGGTACAGGTCAACCAACTCTGTAAACAACTCATCCTTCATACGAAATCATCACCCATCAAATCACGCAGGCTTTCCCGTGCACGGGCAATCCGACTCTTTACAGTGCCGACACTGATGTCCAGGTGCCCGGCAATCTCATCGTAGCTCAGATTTTTTACATTTCTTAAAATTAAAACTTCTTTGTGTTTCTCGTTCAGGCCCTGCATACATTGCGCAACCCGGTCGACGAATTCCTGGGTCACCGCCGCCTCTGCAGGACTCTCCCCCTCACAAGGCATCACATTCTCGAGGGTCATGCTCCCATCATCGGAAAGCGGCTGATCCAGTGAAATCGACTGATCCCGCTTGCGCCGGAACCAATACCAGTAGCGATTATGCGCCAAATTGGTGGCTATCTGATAGAGCCAGGTCGAAAACGAGGCATCTCCCCGGAAATTCTCCAGGCCACGATGCGCTCGAATGAAGGCGTCCTGCGTCACCTCCTCGGCATCCTGTTTGTTCTTAAGGAGTTGTGAAACACGAGCAAAGATTCGGTCGTAGTACCGCGTGACCATCTCGTTATAAGCGGACATATCGCCTGCTTTAATGCGCTCTATGAGCAAATCATCGGTAGGTATCGTCTCAGTTTTGGCAGTCATGGTAGGGTTCATATAAGG
>REBV01000303.1 GCA_007692545.1 Puniceicoccaceae bacterium | reverse complement strand
ATTTCGTGATCCGCTCCAAAAGCAACACCCGTTTCTATGTCCTCGAATCGCGGCCCGTCGATAAAATACATGGAATCGATGAAAGTTTGAGCCGGATATTGCAATTTTTGAGCGTCAACGAGATCATGAAAGTTGCTCTTTTACATCAACTTGGAGACTTGCCTGAACCAAAGTTTGCCCACAGATTTTGCTGAAGAGCCTCAAAACAGACTCAAAATCTCTGGAGCTTGGTGGAAATATGAAAATCTACAGGATATGGCCCATTTAAGAGTTTGCAGAGCGAACCAACAAGAAGATCAATATTGGGATAATCGACGAAAGGCGGCATCCCACTCTTATTGGGAGTGGCCGTGTTGGTTTCGCTCAAGACGCCCTACCCGCTCATCCGCAGCCTGCTCTACAACCCGGAAATCATGGATGTCGATAAGGTGCAAACCAAGCTACAGGAAAACCAGTCCGAGGCCGCTTTTGAGAAGCTGCTGGAACGCTGCACCTGGCTGCTGGCCGCCTCCTTCCTGCTCAGTAGCATACTCAACTATTTCCTCGCCCGCTGGATTGTCGTCAGCCCCAGCGGCACTGAAGCCTTCAACTCGGAAGTCAGCAAAATGATGGTCTGGAGCTGGCCCGTAATCGTCATACCCAGCATGGCGATTATGATGGTCGCCCTGATGCAACTGCTCAAAGGCATCAAGGCCATGACCGGCCTGGAGCTCGAAGATGTCCTGAATGGCGCTCCCGCTAAAGAGTGACGCTCCTTTCAAGGATAACACAGCTCGTTTTTATTTATGGGAACCAAGCAGCTCACATAGATTGACAAAACCAGAAACATAGTCATGTTTCGATTAACATGACCACAATAAACATCAACGAGGCGAAGACCCACCTCTCACGCTACGCGAAACGCGTCAAAGCGGGCGAGACCGTCATTTTGGCAGACCGCAACAAGCCTTTTGCCGAAATTCGCCCACTCCCCACCCTGAACTCGGCGAAGAAACGCATACTTGGGCAGTTAACAGGTAAGGTACAATTCGATGATACCTCAAACCATGCCTTTGGGGAGGCCGATGCGGAAATAGAGGCGGATTTCTTAAGGAGCGAAATCTTCCCCTTGGAACTGGATCGATGAAGCTCTTGCTGGACACCTGCACCTTCCTCTGGCTCATCGCCGCCGAGCATAAACTGAGTCACGAAGTGCGCGAATTACTGGAGGATGGCCGGAACACACTTCTGCTCCATCAAGCTTCTGCCTGGGAGATTCAACTAAAGCATCAAAAAGGACATTTAGGCTTATCCGAGTCCCCGAAACGGATCATATCCGAGGGTCTGCGCCTCCATCAGATCACGTACACGCCACTGCAGGATGATGCCATTTGGCACCTGCAAAAACTGCCCGATATACATAAAGACCCCTTCGACCGCATATTGATCGCTCATGCTCTGATAGAAGGCTGGAAGCTCGTGACTCCCGACCCGCAAATCGCTAAATACCCCGTGCCGGTGGTTTGGTAGAACCGGCGCATGAAAAAATAATGCTCCTCTCGCCTCCTGTTTATTTTGGCGCACCCTCTGGCCCTACGAGCGAAATTCCCAAAAACGTATGATCAAACACCCCAAAGGTTACCTTCGCGATTCGGGCTTACTGCATTATCAAATGCGTATCCAGGACGAAGCGCACCTGCTGGCACACCCGAAAATGGGAAACTCATGGGAAGGCATGGTCATCGAACAAATCCTCCGGGGGCTTGATGCGCGAGGCATCGCCTATACTCCCTATCACTACAGAACGAAAGGAGGCTCCGAAATCGATCTTATCCTTGAGGGCCGCTTCGGGGTCATTCCAATTGAGATCAAATACACCAGCCAAATCAAAGGCACCGCCCTCAAGGCCCTGCAGACCTTCTGCGACGATCGCCAACTACCGCTGGGTATCCTTATCAATAACGACGATAAAATCCGCTCGTATTCAGAAAAAATAGTCGGCATCCCGCTGGCGTGTCTGTAAAGAACTGCTTTAATATAAACAAGAAAATCCAATGTTTCGAATCGTCCATGAAAATCGCCATCGCCATAAGACTCTTCAGCCCCGAAATTGGTGGGGTCGAGGGCGTGGCACGTGCGCTCGCTTCCGGACTCGCGCGGCGCGGCCATGACGTGCACGTCTTCACTTCGGAGCCTAATGAATGCGCCCTAGCAGGCGTCACCCTCCACAGGGTCAAGGGCTGGCAGTTCTCTTCCATCGCCAAAACGCTCTCGTTTCCCTACTTCGCCAAGCAGGCGATTTCGCGCCAATCCTTCGACATCGTCCACGCCTTCAGCCGCATGACAGGTGCCGACATCTACCGGCTGGCGGATCCCCCGCAAGCGGCCCACCTTCAGCGCAACTACCAGGGCATGCGACGCATCTTCGCCAAGATCAGCCTACGCAACCAGGTGATTCTACGACTGGAAGCCAAAGCCTACCGGGACTATGCCAGCACCCTCGTCACCAACTCCTACCGCACCCGCCGGGATCTGGAGCGCTTCTGTGCCGTCGATGGTGCTCGCGTGAGCGTCATCCGCAATGGCGTGGACACGGAGCGTTTCCACCCGGGCCTCCGCGAGCGTCACCGCACAGCACTACTGAACGAGCTGGACATTCCCCCCGAAGCCCGCGTGCTCCTTTTTATGGGCAACGACTTTCGCCGCAAAGGACTCGCCCAAACCGTGCAGGTTTTAGAGGATCTGCAACAACGCCGGCCCGACTGGCCGCTCCACCTGATCGTGGTCGGTCTGGAGCGCAGCCCTCAGTTCCGCAAAGACGTCGAAAACCGCGGCCTCAGCCCAAGCGTCCACTTCATGGGTCGCTGTAAAAACGCTGAGCGCTTCTACGGAGCAGCCGACGTCTTCATTCTGCCGACCCGTGAGGATCCTTTTGCCAATACAATTTTGGAAAGCCTCGCCTCCGGCGTGCCCGTGATCACTACGCGGACTAATGGCGCAGGCGAACTGATCGAGTCCAGACTCCAAGGCACCGTCGTGCCCGCCGCCGACGATTGCGCTGCAATGGCCAAAAGTGCCTGGGAACTCTTGCAGCAAGTCGATCACAGCGAGATTCGCCAAGCATGCCGTGAACTTGCCCTCTGCTATACATGGGAAAGCACCGTCCTCCACTACGAAGCACTCTACGCCGAGCATCGGAACAAGCCCACACCGGTGCCCCCCGAAAACCGCAAAGATATCGCCTACCTGGATCCGAAACTGGCAGCCCCCTTCGCGGACAGCCCGGATATCTTTACCGCCATCATGAACTTGACTGGCGATAGCAAACGATCTGTTGATTCCCGCCAAACCATCCGCCTCGAAATCGGCGGAGAGGCCTATTTCTTAAAACGGCACCAAGGCGTGGGCTGGGGGGAAATATTAAAAAACCTCGGCTCGCTTAAGCGCCCCACTCTGAGTGCACGCACCGAATGGCAGGGCATCCAAACGCTGGAGTCGCTCGGTATCTCCACCCTCTCCCCCGTCGCCTTCGGAGAGCGTGGCCGCAACCCCGCCAAGATTCACTCCTTCCTGATGACCCGCGAGCTTGCAGGCATGGTCAAGCTGTCCGTCATCCATGAAAAGTTTGAGACACTCTCCGAAGCACAGACACAGTTGATCCGCCGCGAACTGATTCTGGCCGTAGCCAGGCTGGCCAAACGCTTCCACACGGCCGGCTGCGCGCACGCCGACTTCTACCTTTGTCATTTCATGGTCAAAGACCGCGATTGGAGCCGGTTTCAGCCTGGCGACACACTCGATCTGCACCTGATC
>REBV01000177.1 GCA_007692545.1 Puniceicoccaceae bacterium | reverse complement strand
CAATTTTTATTAAACATTTACAATATTCATGTTTTTAGTGAATTCTTTTACGGCCTTGGATGTAGCCTAAAGCCCCAGCTCCGAGAGACCGGCATGGGTCAAAGGCCGTGGGCCAGATGGCCAGTGAAAAAGCCGGTCGGTCTCCTCGATGACGAGATCATTGATACTCGCGATGCGTCTTTCCATGAGCCCGTTAGGGTCGAACGCCCAATTTTCATTCCCGTAGGAGCGAAACCACTGGCCATCGGCATCGCGCCATTCATAGGCGAAGCGGACCGCGATCCGATTGTCCTGATACGCCCACAGCTCCTTAATCAAGCGGTAGTCAGCTTCCTGCGACCATTTTCGGGTAAGGAACTCCACGATTGCGGGGCGCCCGGCAAAAAACTCCGAGCGGTTGCGCCAAACGCTCTTTTCCGAGTAGGCCAGGGAGACTCTTTCAGGATCCTTTGAATTCCAAGCATCCTCTGCCATGCGCACTTTGTGCACGGCTGTCGCTTGGTCGAAAGGCGGTTGTGGTGGACGTATCATGGCAGAGGTTGGTTCGTTAAGGAGTCGGCGCGGCTACCACTTCTTATAGGGAAGGAACTTGCCGTTCATGGTGATGACCACGCGATCACCCTTTGGGTTTTCTTCCTTGTCAATATGCATGGTGAAATCGATCGCGCTCATGATTCCATCGCCCAATTTTTCATGGATGACTTCCTTAATCGAGGGACCATAGACATACACAATTTCCTGGAGACGGTAGATCACGGGATCTTGCAGCGCCTGTGGGTCCAACCCCTTTGTCGGGAAAACCTGGAGCGCCTGCCCCACTTCGGCCGGAAGGTCGAGTGCGGCGCAGAGCTTCTCTGCTTCGTCCCCAGCCAGGCTGTTTTGCCCCAGGCAGGCCGAAATGAGAAAGACATCGGTGATGCCGACGGCTTTGCCCAAGTTAACCCAGGTTTCTTTCTTCTTCGCCTTGGCAGCAAAGATCGCTTCAGTCATTTCTACTTTATTCATTGTTCAGGTAGCTTTGTATTTGTTTTTTGGAATGAAGCGGATTGCTTCATTTGAGGAATGATTTCCAGGAAGAGCTATGCTTCGACTGTCTCAGCCGTGGCTGTTTCCAACGGATTCACATCCGGAGGATAGATGAGCGCTCCGGTCTCGGTGCGGATCTCATGTGCGGCGACTTCGCGGGTCGCCCCCGATAGCTCGCGTGAACGGGAGACGAGAAAATCCACCAGATGGTTACGGATCGTATAGTAGCCCGCTTCGTGAATGATCTGCCCCCGGTCGCGTGGTTTGGGAATGTCCACAATGACGCATTCCGCGATGTTGGCCCGCGGCCCGTTGGTCATGAGGAAAATACGGTCCGAGAGCAGGATCGCCTCATCCACGTCGTGAGTGATCATAAAGACGGTTTGCCCGGTGGAGGCGCAGATTTTCACCAGCTCTTCTTGAATGGAGCCACGCGTCAGCGCATCGAGCGCACCGAAGGGCTCGTCCATTAGCAGCAAGCGACTCTTCATCGCGAAGGCCCGGGCAATACCGACCCGTTGCTTCATGCCCCCGGAGAGTTGGTGTGGCTTGCGGTCGGCCGCCCCACCCAAGCCGACCATGTTTAAGTATTCCATGCTGTGCTCACGCACTTGCGCCTTCGACCAATCCGCCCAGCGTGATTTTACCGCAAAAGCCACGTTTTCGTAGGCAGTGAGCCATGGAAGGAGGCTGTGCCCCTGGAAGACGACGGCGCGATCCAGACCCGGTGCGCTGATCTCCTTCCCCTTCAGAAAAGAGTAGCCAGAGGAAGGGCGCTGGAGGCCTGCCAAAATATTGAGGATCGTGGATTTGCCACAACCGGAGTGCCCAATGCAGGTGATAAACTCCCCCTCCTTAATCCGGAAATTGACATTTTCAAAGACCACCATTTCCGGCGCCTTTGGGGTTTCACCGGGATAGGACTTGGTGAGGGTTTCGGTTTCTACGAGATATTCTTTCATATAATTTATTTGGGTCAGTGGTGAAGTCAGTCCTCGTAAGCGAATTTCTTGAGGAGCAGGCTGATGCTCAGATCGAGCACGAATCCGACGAGACCGATCACCAGAATGGCCAGAATCATCGAGTCGATATTGAGCCCATTCCATTCGTTCCAGACGAAGTAGCCGATGCCTGTGCCACCGATGAGCATCTCGGCCGCCACGATGACCAGCCAGGCGATACCAATCGAAATACGCATACCAGTGAAAATCGTAGGTGCGGCTGCAGGCAGAATGATACGAAATGCCAGGGACAACCGGCTTAGTTCGAGGGTTCTGCCCAGATTCACCCAATCCGACTTTACCGATGCGACACCGAATGTGGTATTGACCAGCATCGGCCAGATGGAGCAGATGAAAATAACAAAGATGGACGAAGCTTCCGCGTCTTTAATCGTGTAGAGGGCGAGCGGCATCCAAGCCAAGGGCGAGATCGGCTTGAGGATTTGGATGTAAGGATCGAGCGCTGTCTTGAATACTGGCGACATGCCCATCAGGAAGCCGAGGGGCAAAGCAACAATGAGAGCCAGACCAAAGCCCAGGGCCACTCGGCGTAGCGAGTAGAGTAATTGAAGGAGGACGCCCTTATCATTGGGGCCCTTATCATAGAATGGATCGCTAAACTGCTCAAAGATGACGCCTCCGACCTGCCCTGGACCGGGGAAACCCGTCACCGCCGTTTCGGCCGCACCGCCCTCCCCTGTAGTGAACCCAAAGGAACCAATGCCTCCTGCCATCTCAATCTCGGCCAGGCTGAGGCCGATACTGGCAATCTGCTCGATTTGATCAAATCGAAGACCGGCCGCAGCCAGAGCCAATGCGTCGTCTTTGGACAATCCCTGCCCCACCAGCGCATCCACCTGAGATCCTGTCAGTTGAGTCTGAGCCGTAACCGTCGGTGTCGTATAGGTAGCGACGTGCCAGAAAGCAATAAAGCCAAAGAATAGAATGAGTGAAAAAAGGTAGCCTTTAGATGTGGGTGTCATGAGATTGTTGTTTGGGCCTTGGAAACAGGACCTTCGTCAGCATAGTCGCCTGTGAACGGTCGGCATTTTTCTTAAAATCTATATCCGGAAGTGCGGGCGTCGGGAGGCAGCGCTTTAACCCGACGCCCGCTTCAGGGTGGGACGCCATACCCACAGGGGGCAGGCATCCTATTCCTTATTTCCTGGATACTACTGGATATTTAATCAGCGGCGCTCGGACTAGACCTTGGCACCGATTTCGAATGAGTTGATGTAGGAATTGACGTCGGTAGGATCGAAGGTCCGGTTATAGATATCGAGCACCGGATGTTCCTGCGCGGGCAAGTCCGTCCACTTGATCTCCGAATTGCTCCCCTGGAGCTTGCGCATCATCTCCTCTGTCTTTGAAGACAGTGTGATCTGGCGCGATATCTCCTGGTAGTCGATGTCCTCTTTGATGTAGCCCCAACGCTTCATTTGCGAGAGCACCCAAATGCTCATCGACTGCGACGGGAAGGGCATAAAGGAGATACGGTCCGGCACGCGGCGGATGTTACCCTGTCCATCCGGGAAGATTCCAGTCAGGATCTGACGAAGCACTTCCGGCGGTTGATTCAAGTAGTTACGCGGAGCCATCACATCGGCGAACTCGACACGGTTTTCCGGCCGCTCAGCCATGGCAGTCGCTTCAAGGATCGCCATGCTCAGCGCCATAAAAGTGTTCGGATTCTCCTGGATGAAGCGCTCGCTTGTGCTGAAGACACAGCAAGGATGCTGGTCCCAAAGCTCCATGGTGAGCTTGTGGATGAAGCCGACTCCGTCGTAGACCGCGCGCTGACAGAATGGGTCGGGGGCCAGATAGCCATCGACATTTCCCGCGCGGAGGTTAGCCACCATCTCGGGTGGTGGAACCACGCGGATCTGGATGTCGCGATCCGGGTCCAGGCCCGCATCCGCCACATACATACGCAGAAGGAAGTTGTGCATCGAATACTCAAACGGCACGGCAAAGCGCATGCCCTTCCACTGCTTCGGGTCGGGCTTGTCGCGGTGCTGATTACTCATCACGATAGCCTGCCCATTCGTGTTCACATTGGAAACAATCCGCCAAGGCTCACCACCGGAAGTTCCCAACCCAAGGCTCATGGCCTGAGGCATGGGAAAGAGGAGGTGCGAACCATCGTAGTTGCCATTCAGGCAGTTATCCCGGGAGACTGCCCAACCCGCCGTTTTGATGATCTCTACATCCAAACCGTATTTCTGGTAGTATCCCAGCGCGTGGCCACCCACGATCGGTGTGGCGCAAGTAATCGGCACAAAGCCGATCTTGAGCTTTTTCTTCTCAATGTTTTTCCGCGCGTCACTGGCCATGGCCTGCAACGAGCTGAACGGGAAGAACTGGGCAATCATAGCCGCCGCCGAACCGACGCCTACATTGCGAATAAAAGCCCGGCGGTTCATATCCGTTTTAAAGATGCCCTTCATGGCCGAGCTTTCCAGCGCCCGCGCCACGATGGTATCCTGATTGCCGCCCGTTATTTCACGTTTTTTCAAAACAATCTGATCTTCGGGCGAGAGGCCCTCATATGGATTGCTCATAGTTTCGGATGCGTTTTCACCGCATTCGCCCCAAACATCTACGTTTGGGTTGAGTGGATCTTTGATGTGTGTGCTCATTTTTTATTTTTTTATTTTTTATTTTTGGTGTCTTGGTGGACAGAGATTAATTAGTGAAGGCCGACTGCTCGGCTTTCAGAACCGCTTCAAAAATGTCTTCGCGGAAATAGGTGGAAATGTCGGGACCCTCCACTTCACCGCGATCAGGCTCGAGGTGGTTCAGGCCGATTTCATCGAGCACCCACCGGGCTTTTTCAGCCGACGGTCGGTTGGCCTCGGCCCCATAGAAAATAATCGCCTCCTCTGAGGGACAGAGACGGTTCTTCCCCATGACAAACGGACCCACCAGAGCGTTTGCCAGTATCTTCGGAGGTAACCCAACGTATTCATCCTTCGATAAAATCGCGACCAGTTCCTGACGGTTCGCCGGGTCATCGCAGTAGCGGGCCGCTTCGCGCAGGGCCAACAAAAGAGAAATGTGGCGCTCTGGATCTTCATCATGAAAAGCCTTCGTCACCAAAAAAACTTTTTCGAGGTGCCTCTGCTGAAAATCGGCTGTCAGCGTCGCGCACCAGCCAACCCCTTCGAGCAGACTGATCGAACTCCACGGCTCGGCCACACAATACCCATCAAGGTATCCATGCTTCAGGCAGTCATGGACCTGCGGCGGCGCGACGATCGCCATGTCCACGTCCTTATCCGGATCGATACCATGCGACAGCAACCAGTGGCGCATTAAATAGTTTTGCGAGGAATACTTCAATACCCCGGCAAACGTAAAACGCCGCGAAGGGTGACGCTGGATCACCTCCCGCAGTGAATCACCGTCACGCACCCCTAACTCCCAGAGCTCATTCGACAAAGTGATGGCATTGCCATTCAAAGCCGTAACCAAAGCAGTGATACAGTCGCAGGACATCCCATTATAGCCCCGCGACAGCTCGAAGACCATACTGCCGGGTGCTTGCGACGCATCCAACTCACCGTGATAGATCTTTTCCCGAACAGTCGCCCACCCCACTTCGCGGTTTAATTCAACCTTGAGCCCAAACTGCTCAAAAATGCCCAGCTCCTTGGCCACCACCAAGGGAGCGCAATCCGTCATCGGCACAAAGCCCAACTGTAACGGACGACGCCGCTCATGTCGGTTCTTTATGCGATTTGTATTGTTTTTGACCACGCATGCCAATTTAGCACTGGTGATGCCAATATAGGCCAAAGTGCCCTAATTTGATCGCGACGATTTCTCACCTAAAGAATGAATTATATTCACCCTAAGAGAACTGTCGACAAGTAAAACGCAACATGCAAAGTCCTTTTCGAAATGATGAACGATCTAATCGACACAAAAAAGTTACGCATGTTTGTGACTACGGTCAAAGAAGGCAGTATGCGCAAAGCAAGTGCCCTGCTTTTTCTTACACCCTCTGCCCTGAGCCATGGAATCAAAGGCCTCGAAGACAGCCTAGAAACGGAACTGCTCATCCGCAGTGGGCCCAAGGTGAGCCCGACCGAGGTCGGCAAGCAGTTCTTCAATGAGGCACTCGACATCCTATCCCGGCTCGACGCCGCTTCCAGTCGCTATGCCGGCGGTGGCAGCGTGCGCCAACAGGAACTGCACATCGGGCTGACTTACACAGGCTGCACCTATTTACTGCCCGCGATTGTTCGGGAATTTCGCGAGAGCTGCCCTCACGTCGCTCTCAAACTGGAGATTGGCGATACCAATAGTCTGATTCAACAACTCGAGGAGCGCCTCATTGACGTGGCCATCGCCCCGATCCAGCGCGAGTACGCCGATATTGTGCAAACGCAGATCAGCGAAGACGAGCTCGTCTATATCACCCACCCGGCCCATCCCTGGGCTCGTGCGGGCAAGCTCGAGCGAGCGACCATCAGCAGCCAGCAACTGATCATACCCGCCGTCAGTTCAAATACCTACAATCTGATTGATGCACACTACCGTGAGCTCAGGCTCCCCCTCACGCCCTTCATCGAGCTGAATAACGAGGATACGATCAAACAGCTCGTGGCGCTCAATATGGGCACGGGCATCGTCCCCAGCTGGATTGCCAAAGAAGAAATTGAAAGCGGCCGACTCTTTGCCTTTCAGACCCCCAAGCGAGCGCTACGCCGCCGATGGACGATCGCTCACCACTCCAGCGTCCCCAAGAACCTCTCCGAGTTCCTCTTCATCGGCACCTCCAAGGCGGTGGCTAAAAATATCATCCAAAGAATCCACCTCTGAACAGTCAATCGACCCAATCCTCCAACCCGCCCTCCATTTGCTGCAAAAGTGCAGACAAGTCACGGGCCGAGGCAAAACAATCAAGGATCTTCGGCCGCATTTCAGCCAGGGCAGGATTGTGCACGACAGTACCATCATAGCGGGTGTTGGCCAGCTTGAGGGCCCGTTGCGATGGATCCGGGGGCAACAGATATAACTCCAGCATTTGGCGGGTGCCTTCGCCCACAACTATCTCAATCCCCGGCACAACAACCAGAATATTGCCCGCCGGACAATGGACTCGGGTCAACGCCGCTTCGAGACGTCGCTCATAAAGAAGACGGTTATTGTTTGCCTGGCTTTCACTCCGTTGATGCGGCTCAATGATGAGAAGCTGAACCATGATCGCCGCCAATCCGATCCCGCCAACCGTCAGTAAGGTCCACTTGACTGTATTCGCGACAGCGCCTCGAAAAACCCCAGCCACCCAAGCACCTAAAAACAGAATGCCCGTAACGACGCTGACCCACGGAATCCATACGGGCTCGCCCTTAAGCGATCCCCCCAGCCAGGCGACAAATAAAAAAGCCCCTACAATAAAAACCAACAGCAGCAGTAAAATTGACTTAAGAGGATGATTCATGATGGAACTAATTAAAACAATTACGGGACTTCCTCAGTCAACTTCCGAGTCAGTGTTTTTAGAGGCGACTGGAGGGTTTCAGGTTCCATTTTGAGAAGGATTTCAGGTGGACGGCCTAGTGGCGCTTCAAATAATTTTGATCGATGACTAGGATCTGCTCACCAGATAATCGACAGGCGTGAGCACTGCAATCAGTGGACTGGCCGGAAAATCTTTGATATTTCGCGTGATCAGGTGAGTCGCTCCCCAAGCCAGGGCCGACTCAAACTGCAAACCATCTTCAAGGTCCGGGAGTTCCCGTGCAAATGCCGCATCGACGACTGCGGCATCCAAAGGCGAAATCTCCAAAAAACTCCGCAAACGCTGAAAGACGGAGTAAATGTCACTACGGGAGCTCGACCGCTGTATGTAGGTTATCTTCACCAAGACCCGGAGCACGATCCGCCTTCCACAGAGTCAATGAGTCCGCAAAAAGTCCCGAAACCGTCGTATGCCGATCTTTAGCGATCCTTTTGGCTTCCAGGATCGTTTTTTCGGGTAACGATAGTGTGAGCTTACTTTTCATACGTGCAAAATTTCTTATTCTACACGTATGCCAAGGCAACCCCGCAGACAGAATTCAGCAATTTATAGGCTTCGGAAGGCTTTAAGTGGAATGAACCGCTTTCAATGTTTTATCTACCGCAAATGGAAGAAGACGAACTATGCCTTTCGAAGACTGAAACTTATGGGTGTCCTCAATCTTCGTAGTCCGGTGGCATTGATCGCGCGTGTCGAGCACCCAAGGGCTGTTCGAAATACATAAGGATTAGATTTTTGTCAGGATCAATGGATCGCCGCTTCTGTGTGGCCCTCACCCCACCGTCACAGGGATCAAGGTCATGGTGTCATTCCCAAAAATGTCGATGACTTTGACGGCGATGGTGTGGCGGCCGGATTTTTTGTAGGTGTGGGCGATGGTTTTGAGTTCCAGAAAGCGGTCTTTGCGGGTGCGGTAGCTTTGCCATTCGTTTTCGAAGATGTAGTTGCCGGACCATTGTTCCTCGAAGTCGATGAAGCCGCCGTCGCTGGTCACGATGCCGGGGAGGCTGCTGCTGTCGCCGAAGTGTTTGGGGACTTTGATGATCTCCTTGCGGCTGTGGTAGTCGAAATCGACGGCCCAGTAATCGACCCAGTCGGTCCACTGCTTGGTCAAGACTTCGCGGGTGATGGCGTTGTTTTTGTCTTTGCTGACTTTGACGAGTTTTCCGGCTTCGCAGACCACGGCGCTCTTACCGGCTTTCAGCTCGGTGGCGACGGCGTCGATGAAGCCCTGGCTGTAATAAACCGAAAAGTCGGTCAACTCGATGGCGACGGCGAGGGGGTTGTTTTTGTCGTAGCGGGGCGTGGCTTCGATGTAGGCGACGTCGGCGAAGCGAACCTGACCTTTCTCGACGGCGCGTTTGTCGAAGACTTCGGGCGGGATGGTTTTGGGGGCGAGGTCGATGCCCTTGCCCTTGGCTTCGTCGAGGACAGCAGGAAAGAGGCCCATCTCGAACTCGAAGGCAAGGACATCGGCCCGGCTGGCTCCGCGCTTGCGGCATTCGGTGATGACTTCTTCGATGAAGAGGCGTCCGACCGGGAGGTTGATGGGGCCGACGACGACGAGGCGGCCGTTGTTTTGACCGTGGAAAAAGCCCTCCCCTTGCAAGGCGGTGGCGCGGTAGGCGCGGAGGATGAGTTCGCGGAACTCGCGCTCCTTGCGGGTGAGCACGGCCTCACGCTTTTTCGCGGTGAGGTTGCCGCCGATGTTGAGGTAGGCCTGCCGCTCGTAGCGCCCGAGATTAAGCACTTCGAAGGCCCGAAATGGTTTGCCCGTGGCCTTCAGCTCCCGCTGCACCCCGATCAGGCGTTTACGGGTGGTGTGGATGCCAAACTTGCCCAGGTCGGTGGCGATCCACTTGCGCCCCAGCTTTTCGGCGACGGCTGCTGTGGTGCCGGAACCGCAGAAGAAGTCGGCCACGAGATCGCCGGGGTTGGAAGAGGCTTTGATGATGCGTTCGAGGAGGGCTTCGGGTTTTTGGGTTGCGTAGCCAGTTGCTTGAGAAGCTTGAGAATTCACGTTTGAAATGTCTGTCCAAAGCGTATCGACCAAAACTCCTTCAATTTCATCCAAGTATATCTTGTAGCGATATTTACCTCCTGAAGTTATGATCAGTCTATTCTCTTTTTTCAATCGCTCGAAAGTCTCCTGGGAATACGTTGCAAGCTCTGCGTCTTTATACCGCCCCCTTTCATCGCTTTGCCTGAATCGCTTTTCAATTTCATCCTCCGGATATTCTGAATAAGTCTTATTGAAAGTAAGTTTTCCAGACTTCGTAAAAAAGTAGATTGTATCGTGATCAGCACTATATTTGTTAGCCCGCGCCTTACTGCTGCTGGGGGATTGTCTTTTCCAGATGATTTCACTTTGGAAAAAATTCTTACCAAAAACTTCATCTAGTATATTTCGAATATATGCAGTCACCCGCCAATCACAATGCACATAAATACTCCCATCACTCGCCAGCAGGTCCCGCATGAGGATCAACCGCTCGTAGATCATGGCGATAAAGGAGTCGGCGCCGCGGCCCCAGGTGTCGCGGTAGGCGATTTGCTCGAGGATGTTGGGTTGTTTGTGGAAGGTTTCGCCGCCGATCTCGATGTCCATGGAGAAGTCGGCTCCGACATCGAAGGGCGGGTCGATGTAGATGAGTTTTAGGCCGCCGGCGTCTTCGATCTGCTGGCGGAGGGCGCCGGACTTGAGGGAGGAGAGAATGAGTTTGTTATCGCCCCAGATGAGCTTGTTGCACCAGCCTTTGAGGGGCCGTCCGCCGGAACCAAGATCCAGTTCTTCCAGCTCGGCGGCTTCCTTGCGGGGCTCGTCGATATGCTCGAGGGTTTGGAAGGGGAGGACGGCGGTGCAGACATCGCGGGTCTTGCCCGCCCAGACGAGTTCGACCTCGCGCTTGTCGTCGAAGAGGAGGAAGCGGTAGCGCTCGGGGAGCGGTTTGCCCGCCTGAATGAGTTGAATGAGATCGCGCTTCTCCGTCTCGCTGAGTTCGTAGCTGTGGGCGGCGCGACTGGCGGCGGTTTCGGCGGGTGCGGCGTTGTTTTTGGGCGATTTCATGGGTTCAAGTGAGCCTCACGCGTAGACGCAGAGACGCCAAGGCTTTCTTTTGCTTGGGTGGGTGAGCGATGGTTGGTGGTTGAGTCCTTTGTAGTCCATTCTAGTCTATTCGTGGTGCATTTTAGTGCATTCGTAGTGTATTGAATGAATCTTTGCGTTTTCTTTAAATGGTTGATGGGTAGTTATTTATTCTCAGAATTTAGCCAATCGTAGCCAAATTTAGCCAATCGTAGCCAATCGTAGCCAATCGAACGTTTAGGGTTTGATGAGTCTCCATTCGGTTGATCGGGTTTGGCCATAGGACTCGATCTTTCCCTGTCTCCTCAGTTTCTGGAGCAGGTTTTGGACTTTTTTGCGCTGTTGCTTCTCCGTGAGAAGGTCTGAAAATTTACCATCCAGGAGTCGTTCAAAATCGCTGCGGCACCCGCGATCAAACTTTTGAAGATACTTAAGAATAAGGTCGCAGTAATAGGAGTCATCAAAGGCTCGGTGCCGGATGTAATCGGTTTGAGTTTCAGTGGCTGCCGCGACTTCGGCGGCGACATGGATATTTGGCCTACGCCCTTCGATTAGACCGCGAATCCGCAACTCTCGGATCAAGCCCTCATCCGGGAGCTGCCCTTTTTGGATGGTGTCGAGGGCGAGGACTTCCGGCCAGGGGAGGTCTGCGTGGGAAAGGAGGGTGCGGCTGTAGTTTTCGTCGATAAAGCGTCCCGGCAGTTGCAGCACGACGTGTTGAGGGTCGGACAAGTCGAAATCCGGCAAGGGGAAATAGCGGCGGGCCTGCCCTTTCCACATGATTTCCCGGATGCCGAAGCCCATGGTGTCGATCATGCGGAGGTGGACCATGGCCTCGGCGAGAAAGCGGTTGCGGTAGCGCGTGGGGGTGTGTTCGGTGCGGATGTAGTCGTCGGGGGTGCCGTCGTAAAAATGTCCGGCGTTTTTAAAAATCAGCTCACCGGGTCGTTCGATGACAAGGATGCGTTCCTGGTGGGAATAATCCTGGTGGGCGACGCAGTTGTGGAGTGCTTCGAGAACGATGCGCTGATCATATTTGGGGATCTCCAGGGGAATCATTTGCCCCTCGGGCAGGAGGGTCAGGCGAAGGTTGCGAATGCGCTGGTAGAGGGCGGTGGTGGCGAGGAGAAAGGGCGGGTGGAAGTGCTCGTAGCCGCGTTCCGGGCCTTCGAGTTTCCAGGAAATCTCCGCCACGGCAGGAAGCAGATGGTGGGTGGACTCCTGACGTCCGAGTAAGAGCAGACAGGCGCGGGTCAGTCCGCCGCCGATGGTGAGCTTGGCCTTTTCCAGAAAGGTGGTGTCACTCCAGCTGCGGAGGGTTTTCTCGTCGAGGCGGTCGCTGTATTTCCCCAAATAGATCTCGCGGGCGCGGGACAGGGCCTCGGGATCGAGATCAGCCAGCGTTGCCTGATGGCAGATAGCAGCGGACCAATCTTCGGAAACCGATTGGGAGCGGATTTCGTCGAGTTTGGGGATGGAGAGTCCGGCGAGGCTTTGGCCATTGCGGGCATAGTAGTGGGTTTTCCAACCGATGGGGATGCCACGCGGGGCGGGAGGGATTTCGAATAGCAGCACCCGACCCCGGGGCGTGTTCAGCTCATGGATTTCGCGGAAGGTGGTCGATGGCTCGGTGTCTTGGGCAATTTGCTGTTTGAGGCTTTGCAGGCGCTCCCGCTCCGTGCGGTAGTTTGTGCCGCAGACGGTGCGGGTTTTGTCGTTCACGCCAAAGACCAGCCAGGCCGAAGTCAGGCTGCGCAAGTTGGCTTCATTGCTGAGGGCGGAGAAATACTTGCCGATATCGGAGGTGGGGAAATTGTCATTGGCTTCTTTGAATTCCACACACTCCCCCTCCCAGCGCATGAGGAGCTGGTTTAAGCGTTCTTCCAATTGGGCGGGCGTCATCACAGCTGGTATTCAGTAAAGGCGGCGGTGAGGCTGGCGAAGGTTTTCGGCTGGTGCTGTTCAAAGCCCGCCTGATCGACATAGACGAACTGGTAGTGGCTGGGCGTGGGATCTTCGGCTTGGGCGGCGGTGGCGTCAGCGCACCAATGGGCGAGACGGCTCATTTTCTGCGGGAGGTCCAGCTCTTCGCGGCCTTTTGTTTCGACAATCCAGACGGTGCCGTCGGTGCTGCGGACAATGAAGTCTGGCGTGTAGGTGGAGAGCTCACCGTTGGCGCGCACGTAGTCGATGCGGAAGCCCACCGCGAAATAGTTTTTGGCAAAGGCCTGGACGTCGGGCGCGGTGTGGAGAAAATCGGCGAAAGCGAGTTCGAAGCCGCCGCCGGTGGCCTCGCCGACGATGCGGGTGAAAAGGGAGTTTTTGGCCTCGATGAAAGGCCGGTGCTCGGTGCGGAAGGGGCGGGTGTCGCTCAGGCGGATCGGTGGGCCGGAGGCATCGGGCGCGGCGGGACCAGAATCACTGAGTGTAAGGGCATTGATCGCCTTTTTGAAACCATCGAAGAGAATTTTAGCAACTTCGGGCTCAGAGAGGTTGCGCAGGATAATGGGATCTTCGAGGTCCACCTCGCGATCAAAGAGATGGAGGCGAAGAAAGTCGCGCACGCGCGGGTAGATCACTTCGTAGCCGCTGACTAGGTGCAGATCGTTGATCAACTGCCGGGCGAAAAAGGCAACGACGGAGCGGTAGTCGCCCGGTCCGATGCCGTCGAGTTCGAGGGTGTGGTGGGTGGAGCCATCGAGCATGACTTTAAAGACGATCTCGCGGGTCTCTTCGGCAGAGAAGGGCTTGACGGGGAGCTTGGGCGTCGCGATGGCTGCGGGATTCAGATCCGAGAGGACTTGGAACTGCCGCTGAAAGCGACGGGTGAGCCGAGGCAGGTGAATGTCGAGAGCGGCGAGGTCTTTGTCCGGATTGTCGCGGTCGACTTCCACAATGAGCGAGTCCTTGCGTTGGCTACCCGCACCCATACCGACCCGCTCGAAAGTGACGCCTTCGCTCTGAATGGATTCGACGAAGTCCATGAAGGCGGGCGTGCCCATAACAGAAACGGTTTCGCGCTGGTCCGTGCCGAAATACATGCGGCGCAGGCCGCGGCCCAGTGTTTGCTCCGGAAGGATATTGGACTTGGCCACGTAGGCGCGGAGACCAACAATGGTGGTGACGTTTTTAACATCCCAGCCCTCTTTAAGCATCAGGACGGAGACGATGGCCTTGTAGGGAGAATCCCAGGAGTCAATGGCGTTGGACTCGTGGCGCAATTTTTCCAACTCTTGCAGATTTTTGCTGCCGGCGGCTTCGGAGATTTCGCCATTTTGCTTCGTGTGAATGACGAGCACCCCGTTTTCCAGCTCGGGACAGATTTTTTCGAGGTAGGCACCGACCTCGTCGCAATTACGGGTATCGTCCACCATGACGAAGAGGACGGCCTTTTTGCCCAATTTCTCGTGTTCGGTGTAGGCCTGCTTCCACTCCTCGATCCCAAGGCGTAGGTAGTCGTCGTATTTCTCGGTAAAGATGGCACTCTTTGTTTCCCGAAGTTTGGAGCGGCTGGCTTCGTCGGGGAGGATGGGGTGTTTGACGACGTTTTGGTGAATCGCTTCAACCAGCGGGTAATCCGCGACGGTTTGCACAAACATCGCGCCGTTGTCGTGACGCGGCGTGGCGGTCACATCAATCTGGAGGGACAGTTGGTGGTCGCGCTGAAGCATTCGGTGGTGGATGTCTTCGATGCTCTTGAACCAGGCCATGCGGCTGTCGTGAATGTGGTGGGCCTCATCATTGAAAACGGCAAGTTCGTCAATCTCGCGAATAATTTCGCCGAGGTCAGTCTTGGAATCGTTGGTCTTTCCGCGGGGTTTGTCGCCGAAGGGTTCAAGAAAGTAGTCGCTGAGGTCGTCATCTTCGAGTGATGGCGGAATGTATTCGCCAAGAAAGACGCGGTGTATATTTGTGAGAAAGAGATTACCGGTCGGTCGGAGAATACGCACGTCATCTTGCAAATGGAGCGTAATCTGGAAATCATCCCGCCAGTTGCGTCCAAAGGCGCCATTCTCGGGAAGAATGGGGTCGTTGAAGAAGATGCGCAGCCCGTCAAAATCAGCCCGAAGTCGGTCGAGAACGATGATATTAGGAGCGACCAGCAAAATATTACGAGCCATATGCGAGCCCGGTTCGTAAAGCCGATGGAAAAAGCTCCAAGCGATAAGAAGGGAAAGGACTTTGGTCTTACCTGCGCCCGTCGCGAGTTTGAGGACATAACGAGGCCAGGCTTCAGCAAACATTCCGGCTGAGACAGCACCCGAAGCATCGAATCGCAGGAGGTCAAACTTATCGCGGGCCTGCCGCACCTCGTAGAGCCAAATGACGCTCTCGACTGCCTCACGCTGGGCAAAATAGTAGCGGAAGGGCGAGAGAGACCCGTCAGAGTTTTCCAGTAAGTGCTCTTCCTCAAACCAGTGATTAAGAAGTGCTTTCGAGGTGGCAGAAGCACCGTCGTAGCCACTCTTTCGCCAATCATACACTGCTTGGCGGATGTTTGCCACAAGTGGAGGCAAAAGCTTCTCGTAAGCGGTAGATCGCAGATCCTCATCAGCCGGAAACCACCGCTGCTGTGGCAAGAGAGGTGCATAGGGAGAGTTTGGGAAATCTGGGTGAAGGGCCATTGGAGACTTAGATTGCTTGAACCACATTCGTTTAGAGAAAATGGCTGGAAACGGAAAGGCTTGAACCAACAAGCCCACAAAGGAATCAGTGGACAAGCCCATAGTGCAATATCTAAACATCGGGCTCCCGGTACGTCGTAGCGACGCGAGTGATCATCTATGGAGAGAAAAGCATTCAGCGGCGAGGAGCGCCAGCGTCAACTGGCGTTTCTGAGTTTGGTAAGAATTCTGTGGGTGGCCTCAATCTTACCTCACCACTCGAACGTCCTCAATGACTTCCAGGCGTCCGCGAGCGGATACGCCACGATTAAAGCCTTCTGCGGTGTTGTTGGTATGTGGCGTGCTCGCTTGCCATTTGTTTCACCATCTTCGTTTCACTACGTCGACAGGCTCAAGGCCCTGAGTTTATCGAAGGGCGAGCGCCTGCGATGTTATCTAAGCCGATGCAGGGCTGGCACCAACCAGAGATCCGAACAGGGTCTACAGCAACAGCAACTTGAATGCCGCCAGGCTCAGGACACCAGCCAGCACCCAGCGGATCTGACGCAGGTTGGCGCAGCGACTGCCCCAGGTGCAACCAATCAAACCTCCGCTCAAAACCGCTAGCGAGAGTCCGGGGAACCAGGTGTGAAAGTCCGCCACTTCCGGCTGCAGACCGGCAAGACCGGCCAATGAATTGAGCAGGATAAACGGTGCCGAAATAGCGGCGGCAGTTTTGGCGTCTCCCCAGCGCATAAGGATCACCAGCGGAGTGAGAAAAATGCCCCCGCCCACCCCGATCAGGCCCGAGAGAAAGCCCATCAGCGCTCCGGCCAGTAGCAGCTGCCAAAACGGCGATGTCCGCAGGGCGACCGCTTCGCGCTGCGGCAAAAAAAGACGCAGTAAGGCCAGGCACAGCGCCAGGCCAAGCACCTTGCGAAAAAGTCCCTCGGCGACCTCCACCCCGCCGCCAAGATAGGCCATGGGCATGGCCGCCACCATCAAAGGCCAAAACAAACGTCCACGAAAATAACCTGCCCTGAAAAAGGCCAGCGTGCCGAGGACAGAAACCAGGACATTCAAACCCAGGGCCGTGGGGCGCAGCATGATGGCTTCCACACCCAGCAAAGCCATCACCGCGATATAGCCCGATGCGCCCCCGTGGCCAACCGATGCATACAGCAGAGCCACTAGAAAAAAAGGCAGTAACTGGATCATCCCCTCAGTCATCATGATGAACCAATGAGTGCTTAATGGATAGAATTCAACTCAAAGGTGAGCATATCTAGATCAAAGGTATCTGCATCACACGATAGCCTAATACACATCCCGCAAATACCGCTTGGCTTTCTTGAGGGCCTCGACGTAGGCCTTGGCTTCGTCTTCCGATTTGTCACCGCCGATTTCGATGGCCCGGTGAATCGCTTTATCCACATCCTTGGCCATGCGACTGGCATCGCCGCAGATGTAAATGATGCCACCGGCTTCGAGCCAAGCGTAGAACTCGTCGGCATACTCAAGGATGCGGTCCTGCACATAGACTTTCTCCGCCTGGTCGCGTGAAAAGGCGGTGTCGAAACGGGTCAGTAATCCGCTCTTCATCCAGGCGGTGATTTGGTCTTCATAGAGGAAGTCGGTGGCTTGATGCTGGTCACCGAAAAGGAGCCAGTTTTGCCCTTTCGCCCCGCGCGCTTCCCGCTCTTCGAGAAAGGCACGGAAGGGAGCGATGCCGGTGCCGGGGCCGATCATGATGACTGGGGCCTCATCCTGGTCCGTCAGGCGGAAGGCTTTATTGGCGTGCAGGTAGAC
>REBV01000037.1 GCA_007692545.1 Puniceicoccaceae bacterium | reverse complement strand
CAAGGGAATCGATACACTACTAGCAGCGGTCGCACGAATGAAATCAACCGGCCACCGGGTGGAGGTCCGCTTTGGCGGCGAGGGTGAAAGTTATATCACTCCGCTGGCAAAGCGCCTAAACGTAGAAGATTACGTAAAATTCACAGGCTGGCATTCGAACCCAAATGAGTTCATCGACCAGCTTGACTTACTAGTACTACCATCGGTCAAAGAGTCGTTCGGCTTGGTGATAATCGAGGCAATGGCGCGAGAGAAGCCTGTGCTAGCTACTCGTTGCCATGGCCCATCTAGTATCATCGTTGACGGAAAAACCGGTTACCTGATACCAATTAGCGACGAAGCGGCCCTGGCAAAAAAAATGATCGAGGCGATGGAAGACTCAGATCTTACCGCCAAAGGTAAGGCTGGCTTCATCAGAGTCCTCAGTCATTACACCCCTTCGAATGCCGGTACTAAATTGATTGAAGCACTGACGGAACTTGGCGTACATTTTGAAAACGAGAGGACAAAATAGGAAATATATTTTAACGAGCATAAAAGATGGCTCCCAACTTTCTCAAAAAATGGCATTAATTCAGGCCCGAAATAGCACCGGTCGCTCAAGATCTGGCGACAGGGGATTCGGAAACGATTTGCTTCCCGTGAATAAGTACTACGTCTTCTCCCGCAATCGGCGGCGTATCCGCTCAAAGGCATGCCCCAGCGGGTGACACCACATGCGTCGCAACTGCTTCTCGTATTTCTGCCCCCAGCGTCCGCGATTGCGGCGGTAGGCTTGATCCTGCGGAGCGTCAAAGATTTGCTTCAAAAATTTGACCACATTGGCATCGCTCAGCAAATCAGGCTCCACACCTTCGCGAACCCAGGGCTCACGCATGTATTGAGCGTAGCGCGCATCGTCCTGATCCACTTCGGCGACATGATCCGCCACCGCCTGCAAGTCGGAAAAATCGTGGCAGTTAATGAAGGCCTTGGGATTAAAATAGTCAGCGACATGAGGATCGCCCCAATATATAGGAATAGCTCCGGAGAGCGCGGCCTCGGCAAACTTTTCAGTGAGATAACCGGGATAGCTTTGATTTTCAAAAGCTATGACGAACTTATGCCTACGCTGAAAAGCAATCTTGTCGTCGACAGGCCCGCCAGTGTTGTTCCGCCAGCGCCCCCCCAAGCTAACCGGTTGGTAGGCTTGTAGACGCTCCACAATCTCAACCCTCTCTGGGGCGCTGTTTTTAGCATTAGACATCACGTAAGCGCAAAAGCCCGTTTTCTCTAACATTAACGGTTCCAAAGGCTCTCGCGCCTGACGCAGGTAGGCATAGGCTTCCTTATAGAGTTTAATCAGCGGGAACCACTGGTTGCGGTCGCCGAAGTCCATCGCATCAAAAGAGAGTGCATAGTCGCTGATATTGAAATTCGGCGACACCATCTCACCAGTTACAAAGATACGCACTCCAGTGTACTTTAGCACATCATAACCCATGCAGCCATGGAAAACATAATCGGCATCAGTTGAATTGGTGATCTCGATACGATAATCCTCACGAATATAATCGAGCAGACCATGCGCTACGTGCGCTGACTCCCCGAAATCAACGATAGCGACACGAATACTGGGTCGGACGTTCATATTATGCAGTACGGTACAAGGCCTTAACCCGCATTATGCGCAAAACTCAGCTTCAATGGATTCTCCATCCAGAGCCTCATTGCCCGACTCGTAAGCACGCGTCAACTCAGTCTCACCTCCCAGCACGAATAAACGTAGAACATGCCGGGCCTCGGGAGCGCCGAGTGTGTTTTGAAAAAGCCGGCTCCCATGGCGTGCCACCCGCAGGCACTCGCAACAAGCAGCCATCGGTTCAACCAGCACGTCCCACCAACCATTTCGCTCTGACAGATAAATTTGACTCATGCTGACAGGATCGTTCATCACCGCCTCCAAGAAGTTGCAGTTCTCCTGCCCGAAAAAATATTCCAGCAGAAACCGACCGTCGCCCCATAGAGCATAGCTTTCTTCAGCAAGTGCACGCATAAAAACTTATGTAAAAGCAGAACAATAAAAGCATCTTGATGGAAGCATAAATATTAGGTTTTTAATTTAGCACGGCATTGGCATTTAGCGCCTCTGCAGCCGTCTCCCCAGGTCAAAGAGTGCGTAAAAAGATCACATCATTCTCCCAAACACTTCCCCGGTACGAGATAGTTCTGCACATAATCCTTCACCGAGGTTTCCAAAGACGGCACCCGCCGACGAAATCCAGACTTTACCAATTTTGTGATGTCCGCGCAGGTGTAGTACTGATACTTACCCCGTAGAACCTCAGGCAAATCAATGAACCGAATATCCGGCTCGCGCCCCAAGGCTTCAAAAATTGCATTGGCCAGAGCCAACCAAGTATTCGCCTGCCCACTTCCCAGGTTGAACAAGCCACTGGCTTCCCGGTTCTCCGATAGATGGATCGTCATGGCCACCGCATCTTTAACATAAAGAAAATCACGCTTTTGCTCGCCGTCCCGATACTCAGGATGCTCACTCTTAAAGAGCTTGATCGTCCCTGTATCCAAAATTTGCTGGTAGGCCTTGGAGACCAAGCTCCGCATATCGCCCTTGTGTTCCTCATTCGGCCCGAAAACATTAAAATACTTCAGACCAACGATTTGGCTCAGCAATCCGTTCCTCTGCGCATAACAGTCAAAGAGATGCTTCGAATAGCCGTACATGTTTAAAGGGCGCAGTTTACTCAAATCCTCCAGCGTGTCATCCATCCCCAAACTACCATCGCCGTACGTCGCCGCGCTGGATGCGTACACAAAGCGCGCGTCTGCCCGGATCGCGGCATTAGCCAGGTCCTTAGTGTATGCGTAGTTATTCTCCATCAGATAACTCGCGTCCCGTTCAGTCGTGGCCGAACAGGCTCCAAGGTGAAACACTTTGGAGAAGGCACTCAGGCGCATCCGGTCTTGCCGCACCTGTTCAATCAAATCGCCAGCATCGATGTAGTCAGCGTAGCGCAGCGGCACCAGATTCTTCCACTTGTCGTCTTGCCCAAGCTGATCCGCGATAATGATCTCGTCCTCCCCCAACTCATTAAGAGCGTTAACAAGCGCGCTGCCGATAAACCCAGCTCCACCAGTGACGAGGATACGTTGTTGCTTCATATTAAATGTAAAAGATTAACATCTGAATCGCTAAACTAAGCTCTGCCCCGAATGATTCAAACGAAATTTGACCAAGTTCACCAACCGAACAGAGCTCGTTCATTTGAATCGGTAAGTGCGTGATGAAAGGAGTATTTTTCTCAAATCTGAAGTTTTCGATTTCAGATAAAAAAGCCCTGACCAGTCCGCGCAAAAACAAGCCAACCGCCTACTTCGGAGGCGTTCGTAGGTCCTGAGGCTTACTTGCACCATCCATCTGCCTCGACTGCGCTTCCAGCACACTGCGCAGCTTCTGCAGGTCCGCGTCGATGTTCCGAGTCAATTCCATCAACTCTGTCTGGGAAAGGTCAGGTGTCGGCAGGGTGTTTAACTCCTGCATGGTCGAAACAATGATCCCGATAAACAAATTGAGAATCGTGAAGGTTGCGATCACGATAAAGGGCACGAAATAAGCCCAAGCCCACGGGTGGACTTCCATCACCGGTCGCACGATCCCCATCGACCAACTCTCCAGCGTCATAATCTGAAAAAGCGAAAACAAACTCGCCCATAGCGAGCCAAACCATTCCGGATGAGTCTCACCAAAGAGATTTGTCGCCAAGACCGCAGCGGTGAAGAAGAAAATCATCATCACCAACACAACCCCCGACAA
>REBV01000038.1 GCA_007692545.1 Puniceicoccaceae bacterium | reverse complement strand
CACAGGAGGCTATATCCGAGTTTGTGGAGACCTTGCTAAGACTTGGTGCTTTAGCTGAGCTCGTTAATGATCATTCGCTAGAGCAGTGGGGTGCGGATCGTGCCGTGGCGGGACTCAGAAGAGAGTTAGAAATACGTTTAACCGCTGCCCAGCAAGGCTACGCCGATCTGATCCTGATCCTTGAAGCAACAAACTTTCCCGAAGTGGAACCTTGGAAGCAGAGTTTGAAACAATGTTGCCGGTCTCTATTGGTGGAGGTCGATCAACAAGGGCCCATCTCCATCGATTTGGAAAGTTTCACCAAATGGATGGACCACGTGGAATGCGCGGTTGAGACCTTGGATACTACCGTGTCCGAAATCATTGATTTTTCGATAAGAAGCCGTGGAAATGAAGCTGTGGATTTTGAAAATACTTAACATGCTTCCTTCGAGCAGCTTAAGGGGTATGTGTAAGCATGTGCGAAGTTGAGGGAGGAAGCTTTCAACTTTGCTGCTGTTCCAGGTGGAGAGCAGCGAACGGGGCAAACGTAGATTCGAGCGCAACGACATCGATCATTCAAGCAATGGAACGAGTCTAAAGCGAGCGGGAGGCATCGGTTGAGCAGACGGATTCCAAACCCGTGCTTTCAGAAATCGTTCAGATCGCCATCGCTGCAGACGGAACGATTGGGCGTCTCAACCGAAGAACATTGCCGGAGCATCGCTCTAGGGCGTCGTTGACGCAGACTAAGGGATGTTATGGGATCGCTATGATCTTTGACAGGTCAGCCAGCTTAAAAGCCCAAATCCTCAGCGTTTAAAGGTATTTTTAGGTCCGTACCACGTCTACTTCCTCTAACATTCCTTCGGTCACAATTACTTGGGCACACCGACGACCGTGAGCGGCGCTTTCAGCAGCATGATAGCCCGAAGGAAAAGGAGCGTCTGGGTAACTATACCGATAAGAGCGGCCATTGAGCGATGAGGTAAATCTCCTTGCTTCCCGGATCCGGGGGGTATTTTCGTCTGCCGGGCCCTTGGCTACACCGTCTTCGCTTACAACGAAGGACTTGAACAGCAGTCACAGCGAATCTCTCCTTTCAAAGTCAGGAAATGCTTGTCCCTCTGCTGAATGACTCGGAGGCGCATTTACTTGGCTAGTGTGCGAAAGCATTTCGCCGCTAACGTCGTCGGCGGACAAGAACAAGTGCTAGTGCTGCGATGCCTATCAATAAAGGGTAGGCTGACGATTCCGGGATGTCTACATAGGTGGATTCTGTATCGAGAAGATCCACTATTTTAAAATCATCAATGAGTAAGTCGACCAGTCCGGTGGCTGCTGCCTGATTGGCTCGGAAGCCAAAATACCGGTGCGACGAATTACCGAATTCAATAGCACGTTGAGGAAGCACATGTTCGTTGGGTTGACCTTGGTTGATAACTGTATCAACCACACCAGCTTTTTCATCCACAGTGATGTTGAAGGTGAATATTTGGGAACTTCTGAAGTAGGGACTGCCTTGATCGGTTACAGTGATTGGGCTGGCAGTGCCTTCTTTGTAGAAAACCAGATTATTGCTGCTCCGCTCGCGAAAGAGGAAAGCGTAGCGAGTGGTGGGGCCGTTTGGAGTGGTAGAGGGCCCATCTGTGATGTAAAAACTGCCCCAGAAGTCGCTGGAAGGTGCTCCAGCCATTTCGAACGCGCCACTGAAGGAAATCGCATACTTTTTACCGGCCAGGGCATTTGCAAAGTTAGTGTCGGTCCTGACGCCCGTCGTGCTCGAAGTATTTCCGTTTGTAGACAGTGTGAGGAGTCGTAGAACGGTCTGGCCTTCAAAAGAACCTCCTGTTATTTGTTGAAGTAGTGCGTCGCCTGTCGAAATGTTCGTCTCGGTGTAGGAGGTTGTCATAGACCCGCCACGCTGACGTAAGATGGCGTCCAAATTGACGTTCGTGTTTGGATTGATACCCCTGAGGTCGGCGTCAAAGGAGTCGTGCAGTATGACGTGTGCGTTTACTTCGAAAGCGAGTAGCAGCGCTATCAGTATGGGGATTTGTTTTTTCATACCGGAAAGTTCAATGGGTAGTGTTTGGGTGCGTAGGCGGGCGTTTTAGTGTAGAGCCATAAGAATCCATTCTTCGATGCTGTCAATATTTAATCACTGGCGCTTGGCAACAGGAAAGGGGGAAGGGCCTCTAGCTACGTTATTTCTCCAGTTTTCGGGCTTCGGTTACCTCGATTTTCAGCCCACTCATGCATTATCCGGGAATGTGGGGCTTTTGGTTTTTTTACCGGAGACTCATTGTCTCGATAGATGGAATCTCCACCTTGAGACTTGGAAAACACCCCTTCATTCGTATGGCTCAATTGCATTGCGCCAAAGTACAGGCTTGACCTGCCGCACAGGTGTAAGAATTGTTTCTTGGAATGCATTCTAGTGGTACAATATCTCAGGCGAATATCTCTAACCTGCTTCACACGAGCGAAACAGATTTCGAAGAAAGCTTTGTCAGCCCTCCGTCGGCATTACGGGGCAAGCCCTTCTGGTCGTGGAACGGGCAACTGAACAAGGCGGAATTGCTGCGGCAGATCGAAGTGATTGAAGAGATGGGGATGGGCGGGGCCTTCATGCACTCGCGTACTGGCCTAAAGAACGAATATCTAGGCGATGAGTGGTTTGACTTTATCAGAGCGTGTGCGGACAGATGTGAGGAAAAAGGACTGGAGGGCTGGATCTATGATGAAGACCGCTGGCCGAGCGGCACGGCTGGCGGTATGGTCACCCAGGCACTGACCCATCGCATGCGATCTCTAGTGCTCTCGGTTTTCGCAGCAGGGGAACGCATTGAATGGCCGACTGCAGAAAACTTTATCGAAGCCCACCGTGCGGACTTGGAAGGATTAGCGCTCTCAAGCTATGTTCCGGTCGAATTTCAGGCGCTGGAACATTGTCCGGAGGGAACCACGATTCTGCTCATCCAGCGAGAGATCCATGGGAGCAATTCTTTTTACAATGGTGGGGCCTACCTCAATACGTTGAGTCGTGCCGCGACTGATGCCTTCATCGAGTCTACTCACGAAAAGTACAAGGCTGCCTGTGGAGATGCCTTTGGTCACTCAATCCACGGCATATTTACGGATGAGCCTCACCGGGGCTTCATTTTGTGTGAGAAGGTGGAGCAGCCAGGTGCCAGCAATGATGCCTACTCGATTCCCTACAGCGAAGAACTCTTCGACGAGTTTGAGGCGGCCTTCGGCTATACCCTCCGGGGGCGTTTGCCGGAGTTGTTTTATCAGTACAAAGGCGAAAAAATTTCCCAGCCCAAGTGGCACTATGTAGAGCTCTTACAGCGTCTCTTTTTGCGAAATTGGGCGCAGCCATGTGCCGACTGGTGCGAGCAGAACAAATTGAAGTTGACCGGGCACGTTCTCCACGAGGATAGCTTGACGGCCCAAGTGGTACCGGTCGGTTCGCTGTTCCGGTACTATGAGACGATGAGCTACCCCGGTATCGACGTGCTCTCGCGGCGTTGTGAATCCTTTTGGGTGGCCAAGCAAGTTGTCTCGACGGCGCGTCAGTTGGGAAAGCCTTATGTCTTGAGTGAGCTCTATGGAGCGACGGGCTGGGATACCAGCTTCGATGAGCACAAACGGATCGGAGACTGGCAAGCCTTTCAGGGGATTAATCTGCGTTGTCCGCATCTTTCCTGGTATTCCATGGCGGGTGAGTCGAAGCGCGATTACCCAGCGAGCATTTTTCATCAATCAGCTTGGTATCCAGAGTACAAATTCGTGGAAGATTACTTTGCGCGAATCCACCTGATTTTAAGTCAGGGAGATCCAGATTGTGATGTGCT
>REBV01000082.1 GCA_007692545.1 Puniceicoccaceae bacterium | reverse complement strand
GTATCAAAACCATGTTTGGTAGTATGGAACGCCCACCGGAGGCCATGCCGATGCCAGATCTCGGATCCATTGAGCAACCGCCCTTTGCAGCCAAGCTACACGTCGACCGGGAGGCCAGCAGTGCCGACCTGTCCATCGTAGCGCTACGGCCCTATGAGGAGCAGACAGATACTCTGGCCACACGTCGCGAGGCAATTTTGGCGGATATTGGCTTCGCCGCATTGAACCAACGTTTTCAACGCTTGCAGGAGCAGGCCGATGCTCCCTTCCTGCGAGCGGGTGCCTACTATTACGATTATATGCAACTGTTTGAGTTGGCAGCAGTCGACCTTTCGGCGGCCCCGGGGCAATGGGCCGCAGCCACCGAATTGGCTGAGAATGAGCTTCGCCGGGCCTTGCTCTATGGATTCACTGAGGCGGAAATAGCCGAGGTAGCGGCGCGGATGTTGGCCGCGGGCCGGAATGCGGTGGCGGAGGCTTCGACGCGCCGATCACGCCCGCTGGCAGACCAATTAATGCGGACGCTTGCCAATGAAGTTGTCTTTACGACTCCGGCTTTTGATTTGGAGCTGCTCGAAATGATTCTCGCTGAGATTGAACCACAAGCCGTATTGGATGCATTTTCGGATAAATGGTCCCCACCGGGGCGGTTCTTTTTTTTCAGCACTCCGGAAGCCCCGGAGGGTGCCGAAGCGGAATTGGAACGGGTCTTCCATGATGCGTCCGCGCGTGAACTGGAAGATGTAATCAGCGCGGAACTGCCGGAGTGGCCTTATCGCGAGTGGGGTGAATCTGGCGAAGTCAGTGAACGCGTTTTCCACGAAGATCTGGGTATCCATGCCCTGCGTTTCGAGAATGGTTTGCGGCTGAACGTAAAGACAACCGACTTCGAAGCGGGCCGGGTTCGTGTGGCTTTGCGGATTGGCGAGGGACAACTGGCCCACGAGCCAAAAGATCGGGCGCTCCCCTTCTTTGCCGAGCGTGCCTTTTTGGAGGGTGGGCTCGGGCACTACACTCGGAACGAGTGGGGACGTATTCTAGCTGGGCAGACGGTGAGCCTGGGGTTTTCCATCGATCCGGAGCTACTGCGGCTTACCGGCACATGCAGTCCAGAGGACTTCAATACGCAGCTCGAATTAATAACGGCCTACCTGATGGATGCCGGGTGGCGGGAAGACGGCATGGCACTGGCGCAACGGCGACTGGCCCCCTTCTACCGCAGTCTGGCTACCACCGTGGACGGGGTTCTGGCAAATCAGGTTGACCGCTACCTTGCGGGAGGCGACTTACGCTTCGGTGTGCCGGAACTGGAAAAAGTCGAAGCCGTCAGCCCGAAAGACGTCCGGGAATTTTTAGAACCCATGTTATCGAGTGGCTACCTTGAATTGAGCGTAGTCGGTGCAATCGATACGGAAGCGGTGATCGAAGCGGTAGCGAGGACCTTGGGAGCACTACCTGCACGTGACGAGAGTCCACGTGAATTTGTAGAGCGGCGCATTGGGCCTGAGTTTCCCGAAGTTACACCGGAGATACAACAGTTCACAGTGGAGAGCGATCTGCCACGGGCACTTTCCGTAGTGGCCTTTCCTACTGTCGACCGCGTGCGCGAAATCGAGACGACACGAACTTTGAACATCGTTGCCTCAATCATGCGGGACCGACTAAGGGTTGCCATCCGGGAGGCCCTGGGCGAAGCCTATAGCCCCTCGGCTTACAACCGGCCGAGTGACGTCTTTCCCGGCTTCGGTGTATTCCTGGCCACAAACGGCACAGACCCAGGGCAGACAGACCGGATGACGAAATTAATCGCCGAGGTCGTATCCGGCATGGTCGACGAGCCAATTACTGAGGATGAATTCGACCGCGCCATCCGCCCAATCCTAAGCTTTCTGGACGAATACCTGCGCGACAACAGCTACTGGCTAGGACAAGTGCTCTTGCGCAGCCAGAGCCACCCTTGGCATCTCGAATGGGCCCGGACACTGCGTCATACTTACGAGACCATGACCCTCGAACAGGTCCAGTCAGTAACCGAGGAATTTCTGTCGGAACAACCCTTGCAGCGGATCGGAATCGAGCCGGCTTCCAGTTCAGCTGCAGCCACAAATAAGTCTACTGAATAAAAAGCCGTTACTCCGCCCCGACCAGATGTTTCCAACAGGATTGCAATCCTCTCCCATCTTTTTTAAAACGGTTTCAAATTGAAAACAATCGGTCTTATTTTAACACTCGTTGGTATCGGTCTAGCTGTTTGGCATTTCACCTTCCATACCGACAGTTCGAGCGCCTCAACCAGTGCAGCTCAACTCGATTTCACTGAGGTGGATCGTGGGCCGATCATGCAGAGCGTGCGGGCTACCGGACGCCTGGGGCCGGTAGCGGAGGTTCAGGTAGGGAGTCAAGTTTCGGGCATTATCACCGAGCTCTTTGCTGATTTCAACTCGGAGGTCGTGGCGGGACAACTGATCGCACAACTGGACCCCTCCACCTTTGAAGCTGAGGTCGCCCTGGCTGAGGCGGAACTGCAAAGTGCGGAAGCCGGGCTCGAATTAGCCCGTTCGCGGGAGCGACGTGTGCGCCCGCTTTTTCAGCAAGAACATTTGCCGCAGTCGGCGCTGGACGAAGCCATCGCCGAGTTACGGCAGGCGGAGGCCCAGGTTTCTATTCGCGAGAGCCGCTTGCGCCGGGCCAAAGTTGAGTTGGAGCGCTGCCGCATCGTTTCACCGACAAATGGGATTGTGATCTCCCGCAACGTCGATGTAGGCCAAAAGGTGGCAGCCAGCCTGAGCGCACCCGTGCTGTTTGAAATTGCCGATGATCTTACCCGGATGGAGATCATTGCGAATGTGCCGGAGGCGGATATCGGGCAGCTACGCGAGGGGCAATCGGTCGAGTTTTTGGTCGATGCCTACCGCGAGAGCCGCTTCGAGGGCCAAGTCGTGCAGATACGCAATGCCCCACGCATCATCGATAGTGTCGTGACTTACGATACCGTCGTGCGTGTGGACAATAGCGAGCTTCTGCTCAAGCCCGGCATGACGGCGGAGGTCTTCATCATCACTGAGCAGGCAGACGACGCCGTGCGGGTGCGCAACTCTGCCCTGCGCGCCCGCCTGCCCGAGAACCTGCGCCCCTCCACCGAACGACCGGAAACCGTCTCGGAATCCGCCCGCCCCGTCTTTGTCTTAGGCGACACATCCAGTGTCGAAGTGCGCTGGATCGAGACCGGGATCACAGACGGATTCCACACGGAGGTGCGCTCCGGCCTGGAATCAGGCATGCAACTTATCACCGGTTTTCGGCTGAGCGCCGACCGTAGCGCCAATCGCAGCGGCTCAGTCCTGACCGGACAACAAGCCACTTTTTAGCCTTGGACGCAGCCGCCACAGATCCCGTAAAGGGCAGCGTGATCGAGCTGCGCGAAATTCATAAAGTTTACACCACCGGCGGTGGACAGGAAGTTCACGCCTTGCGCGGGGTCTCACTTGACTTTATTGAGGGCGGATCAGTCGCACTGATGGGCTCAAGTGGCTCGGGCAAGTCCACCATGATGAACATACTAGGCTGCCTGGACCGGCCCAGTTCAGGCCTCTTTTCTCTCGACGGGATCGATGTCAGCGGTCTATCGCGCGAGCAACTGGCGGAGCTGCGTAACGAGCGCCTCGGCTTCGTCTTTCAAAACTTCCACCTGCTGGCCCGCACGTCGGCACTTGAGAATGTCGAGATGCCGATGCTGTACCACCGCGCCCCACTGAGTACGCGGCAAATGCGGGAGCGCGCGCTGGAAGCACTTGACCGCGTCGGCCTGGCTGACCGGGCCGGACATTTGCCCAACCAGCTCTCCGGCGGACAACAACAACGGGTCGCCATCGCCCGCGCCCTGGTCAACCAGCCCCGCATTCTTCTGGCCGACGAGCCGACCGGCAATCTGGACTCCAGCACGACGCTGGATGTGATGCAACTTTTCCAGGAGCTCATTACCGAGGGGCTGACTGTCATCCTGGTCACCCATGAACCGGAACTCTGCCGCTTCTTGCGCCGCACACTCGTCCTGCAGGATGGGCGTATCATCCAGGATCAGCACCGCGATACAACGCAGAGTGCAGTCGAGGCGAAGCAGGCATACATCGCAGCGAATGACTCCGAGACCAAGGAGGCGCTATGATAAAGCGCTTTTTCATTCTGATCATCGCTGCCCGGGCTATCCGGCGCAACTTGATGCGCTCCCTGCTGACCACCCTTGGAATCGTCATCGGAGTGGCCTCGGTCATCACCATGGTGAGCATTGGCGAGGGCGCACGGGCCGAAGTGGAGGCGCAGGTGCAGCGGCTGGGGCAAAACGTCATCCTCGTCTTTCCCGGCAGCCGCCAGTTGGGCGGAGTCAGTATCGGCGGCGGCACGGCCAATACGCTAACAGTAGCTGATGCCATCGCCCTTCGCGATGAGATCCCCGAAGTGATCGGCGCCAGCCCGGAGGTGCGCTCGCAGCGGCAAGTCATCTACGGCAACCGCAATTGGTTAACCCGGATCTATGGGCAATCGGCAGACTATTTACAAATCCGCCAGTGGCCGCTCGAAGCGGGCCGTATGTTCACCGAGGAGGAAGTATTCCGGGCCGCACAAGTCGCGGTAGTGGGACAGACCATCGTCGAAGAGCTCTTTGAGGGCACCAATCCACTGGGCGAGACCATCCGTGTGCACGGCCTGCCGCTGACCGTGATTGGCGTGCTGGAGCGCAAGGGCATGTCGCTGATGGGCTCGGTGCAGGACGATATCATCATTGTGCCCTACTCCACCGGCTTCCAAAAAATCTCCGGCCGCTCCCACGCAATGGTCATCAACGTGCAGATCTTCGATGCCTCTGCCATGGAGCTGGCGCAGCTTAAGATAAAAGATCTCCTTCGCGAGCGCCACCGCCTCGGGCCTGACCAAGAGGACGACTTCACGGTGCAGACCCAGGAGGAGATCGCCGCCGCCGCCACCCAGACTTCGCGGGTGATGACCTTGCTGCTGGCTTCGATCGCCGGAGTATCCATGCTGGTGGGCGGCATTGGTATCATGAATATTATGCTGGTCAGCGTGACCGAACGCACGAAGGAAATCGGCCTGCGCCTGGCCATCGGGGCAAAGGGCCAGCAAATCCTCCAGCAGTTTCTGGTGGAATCCGTCTTTCTCAGCGTCCTCGGTGGACTACTGGGCATCTTTTTGGGTGCCATCGCGACCGAGCTGGTCGGGCGTTACGGCGACTTTCCCGTTGTGCTTTCCGAGTTGGCTGTCGTCGGCGCCTTCACCATCTCAGCACTGGTGGGCATCACCTTCGGATTCTTTCCAGCCCTCAAGGCCTCGCGGATGGACCCGATTGAGGCGCTTCGTCACGAGTAAGCAAAAAAGCAGGATAAAAAGCAAAGTTTACCCAAGCAATTCAGCTCGGGTCATTTCTGTAACATTTAAAGGTGATTTTGGGCCTTTTTTTAACATTGCCGTCATAGGAATGTAACCTTTGCTCTCGAATGTAATTTTTAAACCTAAAGCACTCTTCTCATGTTGACCACACTCCTAGCTATCTTTGGCAGCTTGGGCCTTTTTCTCTATGGGATGAAGGTCATGAGCGAGGGCCTCCAAAAAGTTTCCGGTGAGGGCCTGCGGGCGCTCGTCACCAATATGACGCGCAACCGCTTTGCTGGTATTGTCAGTGGCACGCTGATGACCACGCTGGTGCAGTCCTCCAGCGCGACGACTGTTATGATCGTGGGCTTTGTCAACGCCCGCCTGCTCACCCTGAAGCAATCGATCGGCATGCTGATGGGCGCGAACCTTGGCACGACGACGACCTTTTGGATGATCGCTTTCGTCGGCTTCAAGTTCAATCTCAGCGCCTTCGCCCTCCCCTGCATCGGCATAGGGGTGGCGATGATTTTCTTCCGCCGCTCAAGGGTGCGTGATAGCGGCGAGTCCTTCATCGGCTTCGGCATCCTCCTCCTCGGCCTCAACTTCCTTAAGGACAGCGTCCCGGACGTGGAATCAAACCCCGAAATCTTTCAATTCCTGGCTGACTGGAGCGGGATGGGGATGGGGTCGGTTTTCATCTTCATGTTCTTCGGCATTTTTCTCACGATAATGGTGCAGTCGTCTTCTGTGGCCGGTGCGATCACGCTGACGCTCGCGGCCAAGGGCTGGATCGGCTATGAGGACGCTGCGGCCATCGTATTGGGCGAGAACATTGGTACCACCGTCACGGCCAACATCGCGGCACTGGCCGGTGGCACCGAATCGAAGCGGGCCGCCAGAGCGCACTTCCTCTTCAATGTTTTTGGGGTCTGCTGGATGCTCGTCATCTTCTACCCCTTTATTAATCTAGTCGCATGGCTGGTGCCGGGAGATCCCAACGTCCCGATCCATATGCTCTTTCACCTGGCGCTCTTCCACTCGCTTTTTAACCTCATAAATGTAGGTATACTTGTCGGCTTTGTCGACAAACTCACCTTCTTCGCCACCAAGATGGTCCGCGATAAGAAGGGACAGGCCGAATCCCTCGACGGCGAGCACCTGCAGTTTGAAGCGGCCAATCTTCCCCAGACTGGCGAGATCAATCTGGCCGAGGCAGAACGGGAAGTTCGCAATATGGCAGAGCTGACCCGCGCCATGTTCCGGGGCTTCAATGAAGTCTACGAAAACCCGGACGTTGACATGGGCCCCCGCGTCAAAGAGCTCAAAGCTATGGAGGAGCGGAGCGACCGCTTGGCCTTTGATATCACGCAATACCTCATCTACTGCACTTCGTCGAGGCTCAGCCGGGAGCGCCTCAACGAAGTCACCGTCATGCTCCGGGTCATTTCCGAGATGGAGGAAATCTGCGACTGCACCCTGAATCTGGTCAAATTGGCAGAGCGCAAATACCGCAAAAAACGGGTCCTGCCCACCGGCACTCAGGAAGCGATCCGTAATTTCAGCGGACCCGTCGACCAGTTTATGGGCTTCTATATCCAGTGCCTGACCAAAAAAGTCACCTCCGCCGACATTGAGACGGCTAACCAGTTGGAAAATACCATCGATGCCTCGCGCAAAAAACTGCGCAAAGAAGCCGTCCGCCGCATGAGTGACCCCGCCAACATCAAATCCGAAATGCTCTACATCGATATCCTCAACAATATCGAGAGCATCGGCGACCACTCGCTTAACATTCTCAAACTACTCAGCCAGATCGACTGATCGACTCAACTATTCTAAAATGGCCGATGTTGTTCGGGCGGTTTATCACATTGCGGTTAGCGATGCACTTGACACAACCAACTAGTTTATTAAACTAGTTGGTGACGAATCACGGATTCCGGCAAGCAAATCTCGAGCTGCATCAAATTTGCCGCACGGAATCCTTACCTGACCACCATCGAGACCCTTTTGATCGGCTCTTGATCGCCCAGGCCATTGAGCTCGGCGCTGTGGCAGTGACCGATGATCCGCATTGGCAGAATTACCCGGTAAGGGTAAACTTTTAATTTGATAAAGGCTAATTACTTCACTGGCAGTCTTTTCTTTAAGCTCCGGAAAAGCAAAAACCTCAATTGACCTCGGCAATGTTTTAAACAAATGTTTTAAACATGACGCCTCCCAAAAAAAGAAAAAGTCCCACTGCCGACCAGACTGCACAGCGTATTCTCCATGCGGCGGAAAAAATCTTCGCCCAGGGCGGCTACCGGGCGATGACCTTGCGCGAGGTCACGCGTGAGGCCAAAGTAAACCTGGCCGCCGTCAATTACCACTTCGGCTCCAAGTCGAACCTGATGCGGGCCATCATCCGCGAGCGCTTTGAGCCGATCAATTTGGAACGACTCCGCTTGCTGGATCGCTCGGCCAAGGCCCACAGTCCCGGGCCCATTCCCCTGGTAGAGATTTTCGATGCGCTGTTCCGGCCAATGTTTTCAAGCGGTCACAATTCCAAGGCCAAAGAGACGACGCTGACGCAAATCATCGGTCGCGCCCTGGCCGAGCCGGCCGATCTTCTGCGCAATCTGCACCGGGAGTTTTTCGAGGAGCTTTCCTGTAAGTTCATGTCAGAGATCCGCCGCACCTGTCCGGAACTGGATGAGACGACGCTGCAATACCGTTTTTTTATGGCGATCAACACCATGATCGGAACCTTAATCGACCAGGTTTGCCTCGAAGCGATCTCCGGCGGTAAGCTCGACCACTCCGATTGCGATAGAATACTGGGCGAATTGACCGCCTACACCGTCGCCGGATTTGAGCAAACATGATTTTTCAGAGGACACAGCCAAGCACACCGAAACGCCGCTCTATCGTAGCGCGGCGCTTTAGCCCGCGTTTTGGTCGGAGCTGTATCGCGTGGCCGAAAACTGCGGCTAAAGCACGCAGCTACTTTTGCCAGACGCTTCGCTCCACCGGCCTCCTGGCCGCCGTATGCATCCTCAGTGCCTGCGCCACCTCGCCGGACCGTAGCCCAGATCCGGCCATCGAAACGCCTGAGACTTGGACCACCGGGACCGCGCCAACACAGCCTACTGCTTGGTTGGCCGATCTTCAATCGCCCGAGCTCGAAGGTTTCGTAGCCGAGGCCCTGGCCCAAAACCCCGGACTCGAAGCCACCGCCGCCCGCTTTGCCCAATCGTTGGCCGAGGCCCGCATCGCCGGAGCAGATCGGCTGCCGAGTGCCGGTCTGGGCCTCAACGGCGCCCGGCAACAGATCAGCACCTTCGGCCCCACTTCGACCGGCGGCGTCATCTTTGAAAACTACGACCTGGCACTCAACCTCCGTTGGGAGCTCGACCTCTGGGGACGACTCCGCGACCGCAGTGCCGCCGCACTGGCCCGGGTGGACGCCAGCCAGGCAGACTTCGCTGCGGCCCGCTTATCCCTGGCCGCCCAAACCGCCAAAGCCTGGCTCAATTTGATTGAGGCTCAAGAGCAGCTCGCCCTGGCTGAGCGCAACGCCCAAGCTTACCGCGACAATCAAGCGGCCATCGAATCCCGCTTCCAGCGCGGCCTATCCGATGGCTTCGAGCTACGTCGCATACGCACCCAAGCCGCCGCCGCGCAGGCCGACATCAGCTCCCGTCAGGCCGCACTCGACCAAAGCATCCGCACCCTGGAGACGATCCTCGGCCGCTACCCGAGCGCCGCGCTCGAAGCGGGAGCGACGCTGCCGGGCCTGCCCGCAGCTGTGCCCGCTGGTCTGCCGGCCGATCTGCTGCAACGCCGGCCCGACCTCATCGCAGCCGAGCGCCAGCTGGCCGCCACTGAGCGTGAGCAAAGCGCCGACCGCAAAGAACGCCTCCCCCAGATCAGCCTGACCGCTTCCGGCGGCACCGCATCGCAGTCCGTGAGTAATCTCCTCAATGGCGATTTCAGCGTCTGGACTCTCGCCGGCAATCTGACCCAGCCCATATTCCAGGGGGGCCGTATCCGCGCCAACATCGACCGCAGCGCCGCGCTACGCGACCAGGCTGCAGCCAACTATCGCGACACCGCCCTACGCGCGTTTTTTGAAGTCGAGACCACCCTCGCCGCCGAACAGTTCCTGCGCCGCGAGCAAGCCCAACTCAAGATCGCTGCTGACGAAGCGACCGCGGCCGAAGCCCTGGCTTGGGAGCGCTACAGCCAGGGCACGGGTGACTTTCTCAGCGCCCTCGATGCGCAACGCACGGCCGACAACACGCGCAGCCGACTCCTCAGCACAGACAACCGCCTCCTGCAAAACCGCATCGATCTCTACCTCGCACTCGGCGGGGACTTCCTCGATCAAAAGCCATATTCGCAAGTCGTAGGCAGCTTGGCTCAGCCGCCTGCCCCTGTACCAAAAGACGACGACACAAACCGGGCGGCAGAGCCAACCCGGCTACGTTAAGCCCTGGAATTCTAAAACATGAAAGTCCTCCTTCCCATTCTTATACTGCTTGCTGCCGGCAGTATCACCACACTCCTGGTCATCTTTAAGCCCGATGCCGTCGAGGTCGCCCCCGAGCGCCCTGTCACAAGTGTGGAGATCCTCACCGTGCAGCCGGAGACGGTCCAGCTGACCGTGCGCAGCCAAGGCACCGTCCTGCCCCGCACCGAGTCCGACCTCTCCGCCGAAGTGAGCGGTCGTATCATCGAGGTGGCCGATAACTTTCGTGCGGGCGGCTCCTTTCGCCAGGGCGATGTCCTGGTCAAGCTCGACCCGGCTGATTACGAAGCCGCTGTCGCCGCCAGCCGGGCCGAACTCGCCAACGCCGAACTGCTGCTCGCCCAGGAAACCGCCCTGGCCGAACAAGCCGCCGCCGACTGGGCGGCTATTGGTCGGGGCGAGCCGAGCGACCTCACCCTGCGCAAACCACAACTGGCCCAAGCTCAGGCAAGACTCGAAAGCGCCCGGGCCAACCTGAGACGGGCCCAGCGCGACCTCGAACGCACGCATCTGACCGCCCCCTTCGACGGCCGCGTGCTCAGCACCTCCGCTGACCTGGGTCAATTCATCAGCGCCGCCCCAGCCGCGCCCGTCGCCCGCATCTTTGCCACCGACCGCGCCGAAGTCCGCCTCCCCATCACCACCCGCGAAGCCGAACGCCTTGAAAGCAGAGACCGCCGCCAGCGCTACGTGCAACTGCAAAAAGCCAACGCCCCCAGAAGCCCGACCTGGACCGCCCGCTTCGCCCGCATCGAGGCGACGATCGATCCCAGCACGCGCCTACTTTTCGTCGTAGCCGAGCTCGATGCCCCCTTCGAGCCGAGCGCCGAACACCCCGAGCCATTGCGGCGCGGCCAATTCGTCACCGCCGAGATAGAAGGTCGCACCCTGAGCCAGGCCTACCTCCTGCCGAACTACGCCCTGCGCGGCTCCAACAGTGTCTATATCGTCACCCCTGAGGGGAAATTGGAAACGCGCCGCGTTGAGATCGCCCAAAGCGATACCGCAACAGTGATCATCACCGATGGCCTCGAGCCCGGCGAACGTGTGGCCATCAGCCCAATCGCCTACTACGTCGAAAACATGCCCGTGGAGGTCATTCAAGAATGATTCGCTGGTTCACCGAAAACGGCGTCGCGGCCAATCTACTGGCAGGCATCGTCATCGTCGCCGGCCTCTTTACTGCGTCCAACATCAAGCTGGAGCTCTTCCCCGAACTCGATCTGGACCTGGTCAACATCTCGGTTCCCTACCCCGGCGCCGCGCCGGAAGAGGTCGAGAGTGGCATCGTCGAACTGATCGAAGACCGCATCCAGGGGGTCGATGGCATCAAGAAAATGACCTCGACGGCCGGCGAAGGCTTCGGCTCAGTCCTGGTCGAAGTCGAACGGGGCTACAACGCCACTGATGTCCGCGATAAAATAAAAATCCGCATCGATGCCATCGACAACTTCCCCGAAGAGGCCGAAGAGCCCAGAGTCGAAGAACTCCTCATCCGCAACGAAGTCATCTCGCTCGCCGTCTACGGCGATGCCGATGTCAAAACATTGAAAGAGCTGGCCGAGTTTATTCGCGATGAGCTCAACGTGCGCGAGCGCATTACCCAGGTTGATATCAAAGGGATCGCTGAATTCGAAATCTCGATTAATGTATCGGAAACTGCACTACGCCAGTATGGCCTGACTTTCGACGAAGTCGTCACAGCCATCCGCAACACCTCAGTCGACATTCCCAGCGGCTCGATCCGCTCGCGTGGCGGCGAAATCCTCCTTCGCACCACTGGCAAAGCCTACACCGGGGAGGGCTTCGAGACCATCCCGATCATCACCCGCAACGACGGCACCGTCCTGCGTGTGCGCGACCTCGCCACCGTCGAAGACGGATTTGTCGATGATCCCCTCACCACCGAGTTCAACGGCCAGCGCGCCGTCCTCCTCCGCATCTATGCCGTGGGCGACGAGAGCGCTCTCGATGTGGCCGACCGCGTCCATCGCTTCGCCCAGGCAATCAACCAAGACCTGCCGCCCGGCATTCATGTCGAAGCCTTTCGCGATTTCACCTACTACCTGAAAGGGCGGCTGCAAATGCTGATCCGCAACGGGATCTACGGCCTGCTGCTGGTCTTGCTGATCCTCACACTCTTTCTACGCCCCTCGCTCGCCTTCTTCGTCATGCTGGGCATCCCCATCTCCTTTCTCGGAGCGATCATCTTTCTACCCGCCCTCGGCATCAGCATCAACCTGGCCTCACTCTTCGGCTTTATCCTCGTCCTCGGGATCGTCGTGGACGATGCCATCATCGTGGGCGAGAGCGTCTTCACCCAATTCCAAAAACACGGCGGCCCGGGCGTGGCCGCCTCCGTAGCCGGCACCCAACGGGTCGCCATTCCCGTCACCTTCGCCGTGCTCACCACCATCGTGGCCTTCCTCCCTATCCTGACGATTCCCGGATTTTTGGGCAAATTCTTTTACCCGATCCCAGTCGTCGTCATCACCTGCCTGGTCTGGTCACTCATCCAGTCCAAACTGATCCTCCCCTACCACCTCACCCTCTGCAATGTGGGCAGCGGCACTCGCAATGAGATCAACTGGTTACAACGCCAGCAGCGCAAGATCGCCGACGGTCTGGAACGCTTCATCGAGCAACGCTACCGCCCCTTTCTCAAGCGCGTCATCAAATTCCGCTACGCCACCGTGGCTGCCTTTATCGGTATCCTCGCCATCATGCTGGGTGCGCTCGCTGGCAAGCACCTGCCCTTTGTTTTTTTCCCGCCCGTTCCCTCCGACTACATCGTGGCCAAGCTCGTCATGCCCGAAGGCACCCCGGCCGAACTGACCACCCGTGCCCTGAATCAGATGCAAGACGGCCTGAATCGACTGATCGAAGAAGTCCGGGAAGCCGGACATGGCGACCCCTTCGATAATGCTGTTGTCACGATCGGTGCCCAGCCCTTCGAAGGCAGCGGCGGCCCGATGGGCGAAGCCCTGCGCAACGAAGGCCCGCACTTGGCCGAGATCGCCGTCGAGCTGGTCAAACGTGAGGACCTCATCAGCGGAGGTAATATCGAAGCCCTCTCCGCCCCCAATCTGGCCAACCGCTGGCGCGAGTTGATCGGCCCGATTGCCGGCGTCAAAGAGCTCTCCTTCAGTGCCAATGCTGCCGGAGGTGTGGGCCGTCCGATCGACATCCAACTCGCCGGGCGCGACTTCCAGACCCTTCAGGCCGCGGCAGAGGCCATCAAAGCGAAACTCGCCACCTACGACGGACTCTTCGACATCATCGACAACTACAGCAGCGGCAAGCGTGAGATCCAGCTCAACATCCATCCCAGCGCCGAACCGCTCGGCCTGCGCCAGAACGACCTCGGCCGCCAGGTCCGCGCCGCCTTCTACGGCGTCGAAGCCCAGCGCATCCAGCGCGGCCGAGACGATATCAAAGTCATGGTGCGCTACCCGCTGAGCGAGCGCCAGTCCGTCGAGAACCTGGCCGACCTCCGCATCCGCACGCCCGACGGCGCCGAGGTGCCCTTCGATGAAGTCGCCGCTTTCGAGATCACCGATGGTTTTTCCGCCATCACCCGGGTCGACCGCCGCCGCGTCATTAACATCACCACCGATGCCGACAAAGGCATCGCCGACCTCGGCCTGATCAAAGCCGACCTCAGCGGCCGGGGTGGAGCCAACGGCAGCATCGGCTTTCTGGATCAAATCCTGGCCGACTACCCCGGCATCACCTGGTCCTTCGAGGGCGAAGCCCGCGAGCAAGCCGACATCTTTGCCAGCCTGCAGCAAATGACGCTCATCGCGCTCTTCATCATCTATGCCCTCCTCGCCATCCCCCTCAAGTCCTACATGCAGCCCGTCATCGTCATGGTCGTCATCCCCTTCGGTCTGATCGGTGCCATCAGCGGCCACATTATTATGGGCCAGCCGATGAGCATCCTCTCCGTGCTCGGCTTCGTCGCCCTCGCCGGTGTGGTGGTCAACGACAGTCTGGTGCTGGTCGACTTCATCAATCAGGAACGCGCCGCCGGCAAGCCGCTGCGGGTGGCTATCGAGGAGGCCGGCAGCCTCCGCTTCCGCCCCATCCTACTGACCTCACTCACCACCTTCGCCGGGCTGCTGCCCCTCCTCTTCGAGACCAGCCTACAAGCCCAATTTCTCATCCCCATGGCCATCTCGCTCAGCTTCGGCGTCCTCTTCGCCACCTTCATCACGCTACTGCTGGTGCCCGCCTTCTACTCGATTCTCGAAGACATCAGGGATGTATTCAAATTATTAACCTCAAAAATCATATGAAAACAGACCTGATGCGAAACCTCCGCCGGACCATCGGCATCCTAGGCCTCCTACCCCTGGCAGCTATGGCCGGACAAGGTGAGGCCTATTCAATCTTCAACCCCCATCCGGACGACACCAAGACGCCGGACGGAGCCTGGGCCCTGCACGATATGGAGCGGCCATGGCCCGAAAGAGCCAAACCGAAGGCTCCGGATGCGCTCAGGGATTTGGCCGAAGCCCCCGCTGATGCCATCATTTTGTTTGATGGCAAAGATTTATCCGCATGGCAGGTGCCGGAGCTCTGGGTGGTGGAAGATGGCATCATCCAAATCCGCCCCGGACAGTTAAATCTTTCTTCCAAACAAGATTTCGGCTCGATTCGTCTGCACCTGGAGTGGCAAACGCCCGCTGATTCGAGACGCACCGCTCAAGACCGGGGAAACAGCGGTGTCTTCCTGATGTCGACCTATGAAGTGCAAATTCTCGATTCTTACGATAATCCAACCTATGCCGATGGCATGGCAGCTGCGCTTTACGGGCACAAGCCTCCGGCCTTCGATGCGCTGCGCCCCCCGGGCGAGTGGCAGTATTATGATATCTGGTTTCGACGCCCTACTTTTGATACAGATGGAGCCATGAAAACGCCGGCCACCGTCACCGTGCTGGTCAATGGTATCCTGGTCCATGACAATGAGCCCTTCCCAGGTCCGGCCAGTCACCGCAAACGCCGGCCCTATCGTGCTCACGCAGATGCACTGCCCTTGACACTCCAATACCTACAGCGTTCGATGAAGTTGGTTTCATATTCTCGAGCTTCACGTTTACTCGGAAATGTTCGACGAATTTCAGCAGTGTGACTTGTGGGTTCATTTTTGAAGCTCCGCCTCCAGCATCTCGGTTGGTCGGTCGTATTTCTTTCCGGCATGAATCAACGCCTTCAACACGGTAATTTTGAACTTCTTCGTCAGCTCTTCCAGCGTTACATCAATCAATTCATGGGTGTCCACTTCAATTGACAACGGTAAATCGCCGTAGCGCTTGTTGATCTTCCCGTAATGAGGAACTTCGTCGTTTTTGAGTCCGTAGCGAATGGATATTGTGACCCACGAAAAAGGTGCCTCAAGGAGGAAGCCGCTTTCAATGATTAACTGTTCTATGCTGTCACGCACAGCATCAAGAGCTTTTCCGCTGTGCTTACTCAAACGAGCTTTGTGAGGGAAGTCCCGAGAAGCCCGAGTTTTCTTCCATGTGGTGGCTGAGCTGGAGTCATCGGTTTGTCATGTTACCATAGAGAGAAAAATAGGACACCCATATTTTGAAAAGAAAACGTCAATCTGTAACCTATAACACTTTACGATGGCTCTCTCGACAGCATACCGCCTCTATGGATAGCCCCAGTGTATCAGGTTCCGCACTCTACCCAGGGAAATATCGTACCCTTGCGCACGCAAAAGCGCGCCGTGCTTGAACGCTCGGACTCTCCCAGCGCCCAGAGAAAAGTGCGAGTATCCAACAACAGGTTCATCGGAACAGCGCATTGATGCGCTCGTCTTCATCATTGAAAAATCTCATGCTTTTTTGAGAGTTTACGCAAGCTTCCCTAGCTGGAGGTTCAGCTGCTGGTCGGTGCGGGCTGCGAACTCGGGATTGTGGGTGACCAGAATTAAACTTGTCAAAACTAGGCCTTACTAGCGCGTCGGTACTTCAAAAAAGAAGCTGAGCAGCCCGGGGTTGACTGTAACCGACTCTACCGTCGCCAGCGAAACAGTCTCTCCTCCGACGCGATGCTCCACCTCATGAGCAAATGGAAGACCACCGACCTCCCGGTAATCACGGTAAAAAGTTTCACTTAAGACCGTGCCAGTGGAATTTAGACGATCCAGCTGTAATAGCCGCATAGTTTGTGCGTCGAGGTAGTGATGTGAAACATGGCCGTCTGGTCGAGTGACCTCGATAACATAGACCAGCCCAGCCGGGCTGGTCTGCTGCTTCAGAAAAACAATTTGATTCTCTCGCTTCTCGCGATGCCGGACAAGCGGACTTTCGAAACGGGCCTGCTCCTGCAGATCGCGCAAGGCAGGGCCTGTAATATGCTTGATGGTAGGGGTACCAAGTGATTCTGAGCGAATCCAGCCTTGGCGGCCATTGTATCCGGTGGTAACCGAGTTGCCTGCTTGAGAGAGGCGGTAACGCATCGAGTCAGGGCGTTTTCGATGCATGAGAAACTTAAACGCATTCTCATCCTGCTGAAGTGTGCCCTCAATACTAACCGAAGCAAGGGAGGCGGCATTCCGCGTGCTCCCATACTGCTCGGTATATCTGTCGAGAATACGATTTAATCTCTCGGGGTTGGGCTGCGCCACAGTGACTAATGGCCCGAGGACGAACATTAAAGAAATAGAAGCCAATGACCTTAAAAGCATTTATAACTAACACTCTTTAACTGAACCGATGGCAAGCCAATGATCAGTTCAGCAAACGAAACATTGTCAGCCGGGATAATTATCGCCAAACATAGCCGCATGACCCCGGAAAATATCAGCAACTGGCTCGAATATCTGCAAACGCCCACCGAACTGGCCAATCTACTCGGCCTCTTAGCCTCGATTACCTATCTCTGTATCTTGGCCCTGCTGGCTAACTTCTTATCCAAGCGCGTGATTGCTCTGGTGTTCCATCCCATCTTTCTAAAGACGGCGATCACCTGGGATGACCTGCTGATTGAGCACAAAGTACTCATCCGTTTTTCTCATATCGTACCAGCAGCCATCATCCACTTCTTCGCGCCGACCTTGTTCGAGAACCATTCGGAAGTGAGCAGTCTGTTCAGCCTGATGGTCAACATCTACCTGATCATCATCACACTGATGATCATCGACGCACTGCTCAACTTCTTCCGTGCGCTCTGGGAGCGTGGTGCAGCCGGGCGGCGCTACCCGGCCAAGAGCTTTATCCAGGCGGCTAAGTTGATCATCAACCTGATCGGCTTCATTTTCATTCTCTCCTCGCTGCTGGATCGCTCCCCGGTCGTCCT
>REBV01000208.1 GCA_007692545.1 Puniceicoccaceae bacterium | reverse complement strand
ACGTAGTCAGCCACGTGTAGGCCGTCCCAGTGCATCTGCGGGGCGATGTAGCGCCCTTCTTGGACGGCACCATCCGGACCCACGATCTGCCACTGGGCAATCACTTCAATCAATCCCTCGGCATTGGCACTGAATCGCTCAAATTGCACGGAAATATTTATCAGCTCCGTATCCCTGGTAGACCAGGGATAGTGCGCCCGGACATGGGCTCGACCCGTCGCCTGGAGATGCAGTGCAATGGCCCGGGGCAAGCCCTCGGAGGGTGGCTCTGCCCAACGGGCACGGGGCGCTGAAACCACCGTGCCGCTGGCCGATCGGGACAGGATGCGCGACCCTTCAAGGAATCCGGGCAGCTCCACCCGCCCAACGTAGCAGCGGGGCTTATCAGTGAGGTCGGCTGACGGCTCTACGTTGGCAGCCAGCACGTAGATTTGCGTGTGGTCGGGCGTCGGCTTGAAGTTGACGCATCCGGTGAACAAAGCCGATCCGGCAAGCAGGAGAAGGGCTAAGAGGCGATCAATCATTGGATTTCGGGTTCTCATGGCAAAGTGGTGGTTCCGGTTGCGAAGTGACTGGCTCAATCCTCTTCACTGCGCCCGGTCAGCAGCGCGTTCGGATTACGCTCAAGGAATTCCGAGAGCAGCCGAATCGAACGCGCGGTGCGGCTGACTTCTCGGAGCATGTTCTCCAGCTCAAAGCGTGTATCTGAACCGGGCTTGAGGAGTGCGCTGGCATCACGGGTCAATACATTCAAGTTGTCGAGCGACTGGGTAATTTCTGCGGTCCACGTATCGAGGGTCTCTGCCAAGGGTCCCTCTGCCAGATTAAAGGATTTAGCCGTGTCGCGAACTTCGTCCAGTGCCCCGCGAACGGCCAGCAGTGTCTCTTTGAATTCTTCGGAACTAAACAACTGGGTCACTCCATCAGCCGCTTTAATCAGCGCCTGACTAATGCCGACTGAGTCAATACCATCCATAGTTGCAGCTGTACTGACCAGCAGGTGGTTGATATTTTCGTTTAGCTCCTGCAGATCGAGATCACGCACATTTGAAATGATTTTTGCCACGTCGGCTGCAATCTGGTCGAGGGATGAATTGAGCGTGGGTATCTCGATCAAGCCATCTGTCGTCGTGAGGTGCAACTGGGAATCTACAAGCTTATCCGGTTCGAAGCTGAGTTCTACAAAGAGCTGCCCGGTGATGAAACTTTCCAAATTAAGCTGTGCCATCAGGCCGCGGCTAATCGCGGTCTGCATCCACTCCGGATCAAAGACATCACTGGAAACACCCAGGTCCCGCGTCAAGCGGGATTGGTTGATTTCTATGATGACAGGGATCGCCGTCGATAATTCGTCCTGACCTTCTGCCCGAATCATGATCTGCCGCACCTGGCCCACAGGAACACCCCGGAATTTGACCAGTGAGCCCGCTTTTAAGCCATTGATGGATTGATCAAAAAATACGATAAAATGCGTGGAACGGTTGAGGAAGCTAGCCGTGCCGAAGAAGAGCGTCATACCCACGATCAGGATGAGCATGCCGGTGATAAAAGCACCGATCAACTTTGGATTTGGATTTATTTGACTCACGTGGATGTAGTTTTTGGCAAAATAATTGGTGGAGATCAATCGTTAAGCACCCTGTTCACCCCGGCTGAGGAAACGGCGCACCTTCGGATCTGCAGTGGGATCGTCGAGCAATTCGTTGGGATTGCCATCGCAAAGTGCGGTCTTGGTCTCGACGTCGAGGAAGAGCGCACTGTCGGCAATGGCGAAAATACTGGCCAGTTCGTGGGTGACCACCACCACCGTTGCACCCAGCGCATCGCGGATTTGCAGGATCAGGTCGTCCAGGCGGCGTGAACTCAAGGGATCCAGGCCGGCCGAGGGCTCATCGAAAAAGAGAATGCTCGGGTCGAGCGCGATGGCCCGCGCCAAGCCGGCGCGCTTCTGCATGCCGCCACTCAGCTCGGAAGGATAGCGATGCCCAAAGCCAGCCAGGCCCACCAGCGAGAGTTTGAAATCCACCACATCGCGGATATCGCCCGCACTCAATTCAGTGTATTGCTCCAGCGGGAGCGCGATATTTTCCTGCAAGGTCATCGAGCTCCAGAGTGCTCCGCTCTGGAAAGAGACACCGAAACTGTGCCGGATGCGGTCGGCCGCTTCGGTGCCGGGGAGAAAGCGCTGACCGGAATAAGAAATTTCGCCTTGGCTGGCCACTTCCACTCCGATCAAGTGTTTGAGCAAAGTGCTTTTGCCGCAACCACTTCCGCCCATGATCACTTTGATCTCGCGCGTCTTGATATTGAAGTTGAGCTCGCGCATGACCGTATAATCACCATAGGCCATGGTTAAGTTTTGCACTGAGATGGCGTGAGGTTTCTCCGACATAACTAGATTCCGAGCAGGTGAAAGATAACGGCAAAGAGCGCATCCGCAATGACGATCCAAGTGATCGAGGTAACCACCGCAGAGGTCGCTGCTTTCCCGACGGAACTGGCATCACGCCCGCAGTTTAAGCCCCGGTAGCAACCAGCCAGGGCAATGATCACACCAAAGACCGAACTCTTGAAAATACCGACCATCAAATCGTTAAACCCGACTGCTGCCTGGATTTGATTGGTGTATTGCAGCATACTCACATCCGAGATGGAAACGGCCACAACCATACCGCCCAGCATCGCAATCAAATCGGCACAGGCACAAAGCAGCGGCATCATGATAACCAGGGCAACGACACGCGGCACGACTAAAAACTGCACCGGAGAGATACCGAAGGTGGTCAGCGCATCGACTTCCTCATTGACCCGCATGCTCCCGATCTGTGCGGCAAAGGCGGCTCCGGTACGCCCCGCCATAATGACACCGGCCATGACCGCGCCCAACTCACGTGTGATAGCCAGCCCGACCAGGTCGGCTACGTAAATATCAGCAGCGAACTTCTGCAACTGGACCACACCAATGAAAGCAATAATTAAGCCCGTCAAAAAACTCAGCAGACTCACGATGGGTAAAGCCTGAGCCCCCGAGTTTTGCAAAATGATCAGGAAGTCCTTGGTGCGAAAACGCGCACGCCCACGGACAAAGGCAAGTAAATCGATAGACACTTGCCCGAGGAATTCCAGATAGCCGCCGACACCATGATAACCAGCCAGCGTTTGCTCGCCGACCTTGGTCAAAAAATCAGCGGGCGGGCTGGCTCCCGTCTGCACATTTTGCGGGACTGCCTGTGACAGCTCGATCAAGCGGCACACACCCTCCGGCATACCATCAAGGCGCACGCTCAGACCACGGTCCTCCGCCCATTGGTAGAGCTGCCGCACGACCACCAGCAGCGAACTATCCCAGGATAACAAATGATCCGCCTCTAAATGCAGCGCCTCGAGCTCCCACTCGGCTTCAATGTCTGCCTGCAAGCTGGTAAGCTCCGGTCGCGGCGATTCGCTGACCCAGCAACCAGAGAAGTGCACGAACAAGGCATTGCCCGTTCGCCGGGTGCCCCAGTCTGCTTTCTGCGCCGAATCTGTCATAATCTCAAATGCCCCACATACCAACACTTGCCTTGAGCGACAAAGGCAACATGCATAGTGAATACCCTGCAAGCATTCTCATTTCTAATAAAGCCTAATTTTATATGCAATACATCCTATTTGATTTGGACGGCACCTTGATTGATCATTTCACCACGATCCACAAGAGCATCGTCTATGCCCAGCATGCACTCGGGCTGCCGGAGAGTGATTATGCGACAGTTCGTGCGACAGTCGGTGGCTCGGTTCCGATCACGCTGGGCAAGCTATGCGGCCAGGCGAATGTCACCGCTGCCGAACCGCTCTTTCGTGAACATTTCGACCAAATCATTTTTGATGATGTCTTCGCCCTGCCTGGTGCCGCTTGGCTGCTGCAGGCTCTTAAAGCGAACGGAGCTACCCTCGGTGTATTCACCAACAAATACGCCGCACACAGCCGCGCGGTGCTCGCCCATCTCGAACTCGACCCATGGCTGGATGTGATCATCGGCACCGGCGACCCGGATTGCCCCTACCGTAAGCCGGACCCGCTCTTTACCGCTCATGCACTGGAAAAGATGAACTGCGCCTCCGAGGAGGCCCTCATGATTGGCGACTCCCCCTACGACCTGGCAGCGGCCGAGGCCGGTTGTCTGAGTTGCCATCTCGTAGCCACCGGAAGCCACAGCGAAGCGCAACTGGTCGAGTATATCGATGAAGCCTTTGTCCATGCCGACCTCTACCAACTGGCCGAAAAGGTCTTCGGATTGGCCAAGCCCCTGGAATGTTAATCACGTGTTAGTCTATTCTTTTAGCGTAGCGAGCGGGTTCATCCCGCGATTCGAGCCGGATCGATTATCGAGCCGGTTCATTCCTGGCATAAAGCCAGTCGCTACTTTTATCGTAGCGGGTTTACCCCGCGATTCGAGTAGGATCGATCTTCGATCAGTTCATTCCTGGCATAAAGCCAGACGCTACGTATGAAAACTTTGACACAGAACTCACTCCCCTGCCCTGCTGCTATCCTGTGGGATCTGGATGGCACGCTGATCGACCAAACGGCGTCGATCATCCGCTGCTTTGCCGCGACGATCACCGGGATGGGCTATCCACCGCCGGAGCCTGCCGCCATCCGCCGCAGCATGGGCGGCACCATGGCCGAAACAATGGCACTCTTTGTCGATGAGTCCAAGCTGGAAGCCGCCTGTCTCGCTTTCCGTGCCCGTTTTCCGCAGATCATGTTCGACGGGCTGATCGTCCTGCCAGGCGGACCCGAGCTGATCGAGCGCTGCTATAAGGCCCGCGTCCCACAGGCACTCTTCACCAATAAACACGGCGAGACCGCCCGCCAGGTCAGTCGCTACACGGGATTCTCCAAATACGTGCCTGTCTGTATCGGCAGTGGGGATACGCAGTGGCACAAGCCACAAGCCGAACTGACCAGCCATGTGCTCGATCAAATCGGAGTCGGCCCGACGGGTGCCGTCATCATCGGTGATTCCCCGACCGATGTGGCCGTCGCCCAAAATGCCGGCCTTGACTGCTACGCCGTGGCGACTGGTGCGCACAGCTGCAATGAGCTGCTTGCAGCCGGTGCCACCGCCGCTTTTGGCTCACTGACTGAACTCCATCAATCCCTCCAATTCGAATGATACACAGCATCTCCAAAATCCGCGTCCGCTACGCCGAAACCGACCGCATGGATGTGGTCTATCACAGCAACTATCTAGTCTGGTTTGAGACCGCGCGCATCCAAATGCTCGACGAGATCGGCATCCCCTACCGCGAGATCGAGTCACGCGGGCTTTTTCTACCCGTGCTCACCGTGAGTGCAGCCTTCCGAAGCCCGGCCCGCTTCGACGACCATCTCGATGTCCATCTCTACATGAAAGCCCGTCCCCGTGCCCGCATGCACTTTGAATATGAGGTGCTGCGCGACGGCGAGCTGCTGGCCACCGGCCAGTCCAGTCATGGCTTTATGGATCGCCAGGGCAAAGGGCAGCGCCCCCCGGCAGACTTGATGGCGAAGATAGAAGCTGCCTGGTGCGAAGGTGGCCCCGTAAAGGACTAAAAATTGAATTCGAGGTTGAGTCCTCGGCGATCCATGTTCGATCTTATCGGGATGAACGCATCTGAGACACTTTTTGCCCGCGCCCAGCAATTGATCCCCGGAGGGGTCAACTCACCGGTCCGCGCCTTCCGCTCGGTCGGCGGCACGCCCTTTTTCACCCAGCGCGCCCAGGGCGCCCACCTGACCACTGCCGACGACGTGGATCTGATCGACTTCGTCTGCACCTGGGGGCCGGCCATCCACGGGCACAACGACCCGGATGTGCGAGCGGCTATAGCCCGGGCCCTTGAGAACGGGACCAGCTTTGGCACCCCCAATCCCTATGAGGTGGACATGGCGGAACTTATCGTCGAGCTTGTCCCCTCGGTCGAAAAAGTGCGGATGTGCAACTCGGGGACCGAGGCGACGATGTCGGCCATACGCCTGGCCCGCGGCTATACCGGGCGCGATAAGATCATAAAATTTGCGGGTTGCTACCACGGCCATGTCGACTCGCTGCTGGTCAAAGCGGGCTCCGGTGCCCTCACCCTGGGCAACCCCGATAGCGCAGGCATCCCCGCCAGCTTCGCAGCGGAGACGATTGTGCTGGACTACAATGATGCCGATGCACTGCGCCGGACCTTCGCCGCCCAAGGTGCCGAAATCGCCGCCATCATCGTCGAGCCCTACCCGGCAAATTGCGGACTCATTCTCCCCGACCCCGGCTATCTGGAGCTGCTGCGTGAGCTCTGCACGCAGAATGACAGCGTGCTGATTTTTGATGAGGTGATGACTGGTTTTCGCGTCGCAGCCGGTGGTGTGCAGGCGCTCGTCGGCATCACCCCGGACCTGACCGCACTCGGCAAGATTATCGGTGGCGGCCTCCCCGTCGGTGCCTTTGGCGGACGCGCTGCCATTATGGATCACCTAGCCCCGCTGGGCCCGGTCTATCAGGCCGGCACCCTCAGCGGAAATCCGCTGGCCATGGCGGCCGGCATCGCCGCACTCAAAAAGCTAAAAGCCACTCAGCCCTACGACCGCCTCGAAAAGATGGGGCGCACCCTGCGCGACGCCCTCCTCGGAGCCGCCAAGTCGAAAGGTCTCCCCTTGCAAGTGCCACAAGTCGGCTCCATGTATGCCCTCTTCTTCAGCGAGCAGCCTGTGCGTAACTACGGTGATGCCACAGCCAGCCAGACCGCTCACTTCAACCAGCTCTTCAAATACGCCCTCGATCACGGCGTCTACCTCCCCCCCTCCGCCTACGAGACCTGCTTCATCAGCACAGCACACGAGGGCGCCGACATCGAACAGGCTGCCGAAATTCTTGCCGCCGGCATTCGTGCGATTTGATGGCGGTTTTTCCCGTGGCGTGTCCGCTTGCGGACGCCTCGACCTAATCGAAAACCCAACCCACCACGGCGCTCGCGAGCGAGCACGCCACGTTTGCCCACTTATCCTGAGTGGAGCAAAGTTCTAACTTGTTGGTCATCTACTGGCCTGAAGCCACCCTATCCGCCATGGCCAACCAGCGCTGTTTAAGGCCGGACGCTAGAGCTTCCCAAACACATCGGTCCGCCGATCGTCCCAGGCACTCAGCTTTGACCGCACGCTATCTACCTCTGCAGGATCGACTTCGACCTCCAGCAAATCGGCGGCCTCACCGGCTTCAGCGATGATTTCGCCCCAGGGATCGACCACCATCGAGTGACCAAAATACTGCGTCTCACCCACTTCACCGCCGTGCCCTTCGACCCCGCACTGATTGATCGCCACCAGATAAACCTGGTTTTCGATCGCCCGTGCCCGAACCAAAGTGCGCCAGTGCTCCAGGCGGGGATGCGGAAAGGCCGATGGCAATAGTTGCAGCCATGCCCCCGCTGCCGTTAACTGACGGAAGAGCTCCGGAAAGCGCAGGTCGTAGCAAATGGCCGCACCCAATTCGCCAAATTGAGTCGAAAAAGTCGCCCAACGATCCCCGGCCTCGACATGACGCTCCTCCCGAAATAGCGTAAACAAGTGGAGCTTGCGGTACTGGGCCAGTCGCTGCCCGGATTGGTCAAAATAGTGAAAGCAATTGGCCGCCCGGCCCGATTCGGTCTTTTCCAGAAACGAGCCGCAAATCGCCAGCCCTTCCGCTTGAGCGATGGCTGCGATCCGGGCCAGGTCATCACTCGCAGCATCGAGATGGGTGGCGTTGAAGGACCAATCGAACCCCGTCGTGCACATCTCCGGCAGGCATAACAGGTCCGAGCCAGCCGCCCGCGCCCGCTCAGCCAGCGCGGCGATTTGCTTCAGGTTTTTCGCCGGGTTGCCCCGCGCGACGTCAAACTGTGCAATGCTTAGTTTCATGGAATTGGTAGAGAAGCAGTCTTCAAATCTGGTAAGGCACTCGAATATCCGCCCATTCTGTTTTCAAATCCTTGGTATTACGGGTGACCAGAAGACAAGCTTGAGTTCGCGCCGTTGCATAGACAATCGCATCCGGCACTTTGAGCCGATGAGCCTGGCGCAGAGCGATGGTCTCGCGTGCGATCGCGGAGCTTAATTCAATCGATTCAAATGAACCCAGGAAGCTCCGGATCACCTCAGCTTCAGCGGGCCGCGTCGCCCCAACCATCACTTCGATGTATGTAATGATGCTGATTTGCCGAATGCTGTATCTGGCAAGTTCATCCCGGGCAGCTTCAATCCCATTCAGATAATCGATCAGGATATTGGTGTCGAAGACCGCTTTCATTGACTGGCCCAATCATTGCGCACTTCGTCCTGATAGCGCACACCGTCTTTTGAACGCTCCCGCCAGAGGCCGAAGGCACCCTCGGCTGATGCAGCTGATTGGCGCTGCAAATACCCGTCAATGGCCTCACGGATCACGGCGGCCCGGGAGCGATTGTCCCTCGCCCGCACACGATCCAGGGATTCGATGACTGCATCCGGCACATCTATAATCGTCCTCATGTTATGTCATCACATATCGTCATCTTACATCGTCAAGTTTATTGCGATGTGTCTGCTGTCTTTTCCTCGCCGTATTTTTTAAGGGTGTAAACGAATAAGTCCTCCACTTTCTTGCGGGCCCAGGGCGTTTTACGCAGAAATTTAAGACTCGATTTCACCGAAGGCTGGTGGCTAAAGCAGCCCACATGGATCCGCTCGGCCAGGCCGTCCCAGCCATAGAAATCCTGAAGGCTGACCACAATCTTTTCCAGGGTCATTCCGTGCAGGGGGTTGTTTATTTGTTCTTTAGCCATGATTAACCCAGTAATTGATCCAGTGCGACGGAAACAGGCAGCTCACCCTGTTTGACCGCACGCTCCATTTCACCCACCCGCGCACCGTGCTCCGCCGTAAATCGATCCATCACGGCCGCTTTGAGCAGTGAGTGAAACCAGTCTACATTCTGCTCGCGGCGACGCTCGGCAAAAACACCACTTTCCGTCATTTGATCACGGAAGCCCTCAATCAGCTGCCAGATCTCTTCGATGCCGGAGGCTTCCAGCGCCGAGCAGGTCAAGGCCCTCGGCTGCCAACCCGGCGTAAAGGGCTGCAGGAAATGCAGCACTTTGCTATACTCCATCCGGGCCTGCTCGGCGCGCAGCTTGTTATCACCGTCCGCCTTGTTCACGACAATGGCATCGGCCAGCTCAATCACACCCTTCTTGATTCCCTGCAACTCGTCGCCGCCACCGGAGATCTGTAGCAGTAGAAAAAAGTCGGTCATGGTCCGTACCGCCGTCTCACTTTGTCCGACGCCCACCGTCTCAACCAAGACCACATCGTAGCCGCCCGCCTCGCACAGCAGCAGCGCCTCACGGGTCCGCGCTGCCACACCACCCAGGGAGCTACCCGAAGGCGATGGGCGGATGAATGCATGCGCGTGGCGCGAAAGATCCTCCATCCGCGTCTTATCCCCCAAAATACTGCCACCACTGCGAGAGCTGCTGGGGTCGACTGCCAGCACGGCCACCTTCTGCCCCCGCTGGCAAAGCAGCATTCCGAGCGCTTCGATAAAAGTGCTCTTGCCCGCCCCCGGCGTGCCCGTCAGCCCCACGCGCAGCGCGCCGCCTGTGTGCGGCAGGATCGCCTGCATCAGCTCACGGGCCGGCGCACGGTGTTTGGCCGCCCGGCTTTCCACCAGCGTGATCGCCTGAGCCAAAGCCGCCCGATCCCCGAGTAAAAGTCGTCCCGCCAGCTTTGGGATGTCGTGTATGTTTGCCATGTCTATAGAATGATTATGCCATGTTGGATTCCATTAATCAGATTAGAAGATCATCCAAGAATTCGGATGCGGGATAGGTGCTGGCAATAAAAAGGTGATCGCGGGCGCGGGTGCAGGCGACGTAGAGGAGCTGGCGCTCGGTATTGTAGATGTCTTCGAGATCGGCGGTGTCGCCGATGGCTTCGATGCGTTCCTGGCTGGGGATGATTTCGTCGTCGCAGGCCATGACCACCACGGCGCGGAATTCGAGACCTTTGGCGAGGTGCATGGTGCTGAGCGCCACCGTGCCGGGCTTGGATTGATAGGTATCGGTGATGATGTGCGCTACCAGCCCAGCGGCCTCGATGGCGGATTGGGCCCGCTCCAGTTCGTTCTCGGAGCGGACGAAGACGCCGATTTCTTCGGGGCGGATGCTATCGGCACGCCACTGCTGGAGGGCTGCCGTGACGGCTTGGATTTCTTCGGACTCGCTCTTGTGAATCTGAATCTTTGGGGCGGTTCCGTTGAAGACAGAGATGGTGTCGGTGCGGCGCTCGGTGTTGCCGTCCACGTCGGAGATTTCGGGGTCGAGCAGGCGGTCGGCCTGTGAGCGGATCTGGTGAGAGGTGCGGTAGTTGATCCGCAGGGTCTTGGAACGCCCGCGGATTTGTACGCCGAGGCTGGACCAGGAGAAGGGCTGCTGGAAAATGCGCTGCCCAAGGTCGCCAGCGAAGAAGAGGCTTTGCGGACGGTCGCCGCCGAGTGCGGCGAGAAAGCGGAGCTGAGCCACGCTGACGTCCTGTGCTTCGTCGATCACCGTATAGTCATAGGGCGGGTGCTTGGCGCTCGCGAGTTTTTCGGCCAGTTTGGTGAACAGGCCGGATTCAGTTTGCTTGCCGGAGGCTTGCAGGCGTTCGCGGACTGCTGTGAAGACTTGCCAGAGGGCCGCCCGCTTAGCCTCGTTCAGGCGGCTCTTGCGCCCGAGGCGGCGGACGTCGCGATAGTCCTCCCAACTCGACAACTGCCAGGCATCGACGACCTGCTCCCATTCGGACCAAAGGAAGCGTGGGCTGAAGGGAAAGTCTGCCTGCTCCGCTGCGGCTTGCTGGAGCCATCGATCGATCTCATCCCGGCCCGCCAAAGTCAATTGACCCAGGCTGCGCTCGTAGAGCCGCTTGCCCACCTGCGAGATGGCTTCGACATCGATGCGCTCGGCCAGCATGGGCTGGTTGTGGATCAGGCGGCGCAGCTTGACCCGCAGCGCCTGCGCCAGGGCTTCGGAAAAGGTGGTGAGGAGAATCCGGGCGTCGGGATCCTGCCTGGCCAGCCAGACGGCCCGATGCAGGGCCACGATGGTCTTGCCCGTCCCGGCGGTTCCGGAGACGCGCACCGGGCCGGAGTAGTCGCGCTCGACGATCTCACGCTGCGTGGGGTGCAGGAAGATCGTCCACTTCTCCCAGGGGTATTCGAGGGCCTGCTCCAGCTCCTCGACGTTGGACATGACGCGGAAACGGCGCTGCGCGTCGGGGTGCTCGAAGGGATCGCTTGTCGCGGCGACAGTTGTTCCTGCTGCTGAAACAAGCGGCGTGCCACCGGTTGCGAGTTCCAGCAAGGCCTCGGCCGCTTCCTCGGGCAGGTGATCCGCAAGTTCCAGAATACTGTCCTCGTCCGCTTGTTTGACATCGGCCAGCCATTCCTCGGGCACGCCGTAGCCCAAAAGCTCGTCGTCGGAATAGGATTCAAAAATGGCCGGCTTCTTTTGCGGGGCCTGCGCTTCCTCCACGTAAACCGGCACCATGATCTCCTGCACGGTTTCGCGTATCTCCACAATCTGGGCCGCCCCTGTCTTGGGATGCGTCTCCAGCTTGCGCCGCTCCGCCCAGTGGTAAGCGTCGTCATGATGGCCGACATAGCAGAGCAGCAAATCCGCACTCGTCTTGTGCACGATGATGCGGATGTCGCGACTCACCCGCACCGACCAGAAATTCTTATCCTTTGCCTTGTCCAGCTTGTGGAAACTCATGCCGGGATTCGACGGATCGAGCTGGAGATCGAAGGCCGTCGTCTTGACCGCCTTCTGCTCGTCGCCGGTCAGTTTGAGCAGGCTGTCGTTGAAGGTGCTGGCGAGGCGGAAGGTCATGATTCTGGTTTAGTAGATTTGGCTGCTTCCAATAGCCGTTCGACCAGCTTATAAACGCAGGTCACTTGCCCTGTAGGCCATGGTTGGTGGGGATTTCTGTCTTGTGCCTTCGCCCTTTCAATCGCCAGAGCCAGGTTTTCCATAAGTGGTTCTATGGCATAATTCCCTTTGCTATCGGGGCTGTAGCCGGGAAGGACAGCGGCCAGCTTTCTCTGGCAATCGTGCCGATCCGTAAACGGGCAATGGTCCCGCAGATGCAGATACAGCCAAAGCTCGAAGCACGGGTTACTCATCAGCACCTTAAAACCTGATGCTTTTGCGTCTTTGTAAACTGAACGCAGTTCTTCCACCGGGAAATCATCCCGATCAATGACCATCCAAGCTTCGTCGCCCCGAGCTTTCGAATAGTTGCGATTGAAGAAACGCTTCAGACGGTCGAACACTTCTTTCGGCTTTGATTCGTCCTTTGGATTCGGAACGATTTTAATTTGGGTCTCCGCTTCGCGGGGTGTTGCAAATGCTTCGAAATAACGCGGCTCGGTTTCTTTGCCCTCCGTCGCAATAACCACGAACTTCTTTGTCCGCTGCGGGCGCGATGGTCGCCGAAGCCCTCTTGCTTTTCGCGCACTCATGCGACTGGAACAGGCAGCTTTTGTTGCGCTTGACGGGGCAGGCGGCGCACCCGTGGCACTCCGGCGAAGCGTCCGATGAGATAATTTTTACGAATGTCCTTATCCGCCCGGACACCTTCAAAGTCGCTCAGCGAGGTCAGCTCGGAGTGCCCATCCTCGTGCTTGTCGATAAACCAGATCTCGTCGCGCCGCAGAAGATCCTGGTCCAGCAGCAAGGGATCGTGCGTGGTAAAGAGCATCTGCGCCCTCGATTCAGTCGTCCGGCTGTCGAGAAAGCTTTCAACCAGTCCACGGGTCAGGTGGGTGTGCAGGCTGCGATCCAACTCATCGATGAAAAACACCTTGTCGCTGGACGGATCGGAAAGCTCGAAGAAAGCGGGGAGCAGATCGATCAGCCGTTCCGTCCCTTCCGATTCTTCCGCCAGCTCAAAACTGACCGAGCCACCGTCCCGGTCTTTGTGCGATGTCGTCAGCTTCAGCGCTTTGATTTCGCCTTCTTCCCGCAGGAAGATGAAGCGACTCCGGTCGATCGGATTACGGATCATGATCATTTGGTGCTTATCACCGGTCTGTAAAGTCTTCGCCACATGCTCTTTCATCTCCTGCGGGATCGGTGCGACTTCAAAGGGCATGCTTTGGTTCTCCAATTGCTCGATGCCGGTGCCAGCCTTGTCCAAACTTTCGATACAATAAGCCTTGAACGCCTCGACCTGCATCAAACCGACTTCAACTGGACGGAAGTCGCAACGCGGATCGAGCAGAACCAGCCGGTTCTTAAACCAGTCGCCCACGTCTTCGAGGATCGGTATTCTGCGGCCTCGGAGTGCGGCGATGAACAATTCGTTCTCCAGTAGATCTTGGGTTTTGAAGTGTAGGAATTCAATGCGCTTTTTATCCAGCTTGAGGGCTTTGAACGCATCTGGCGACCAGCTGTTCTGGCCGTTTTTCAAGATTCGCTGGAAGATGGGTTTAACGGTATCGCCAACAAGAAAGCCGAGCGATTCAGCCACCACGAATGCCTCCGTGACGGCAAACTCGTAGCGCAGGCAGTGCTTGCCAATCAAAAGATCGAATCCAAAGCAGGAGGGTTCATTCCGGCACTTGGGGTCTAGGCGGAAACACTCCCGCTCGATGCTGTCTTCGGGCTTCACTCCAGCCTGGAGAACCAGCTTGCGCGCAAATTGAAGCGCCTTGTAGAGGTTCGACTTACCCGCCCCATTGCCTCCGTAAAAGGCGGCGGTGGGCAGCAGGTTCAGCCCCAGCGGCTTGGATTGAAAAATCCGATCCCGGTGCTGACGCTCCAAACCCGCCAGGGCAGAAAACTCGACCTCCTCACGAAAAGAAAGGAAGTTGGAAACTCGAAAATTGATCAACATAAGAGAATTTATTGCATCCAATTCGCCTATGTGTCAATTTTTAAGGCAATTGAAGACTTCAAAGGAGACTTTTCCTCTTTCGTTGATTAAACTCGCCGCGAAAGCCAGCCGGATGTGTCGATGTGCGTAAACCGACCGAAATCGGCAGGCCGCTCGCCGGGAAGCAGTGGCAAGCCTTGCCCGCAGTAGGGACAGTGACTCACCTCCAGCACCGTGCTCCAGATCGTATCGCCGACCGCTTCGAGTTGATGGTTTTCCTCCAAATCCGACTCGGTCGCTTCCCGCTGGATTTCCAAGTGCCAGGGCGGCCTTTCCCGCAGCAGCTTCGAATGCGTCAACGACAGGCTGACGCCTGTGGCGGGAAATTGAGGGCATTCGTGCTTCGTTTCAGCTGACCTTTGCGGCGGGTGTTCCATGGATCGTTGTCGTCTTGACCGCCTTCTGCTCGTCGCCGGTTAGTTTGAGCAGACTGCCCGAGGGCGAAGCTTCGACTGTGGGTTGATGGTTGAATGATCATGACGGATTTGAACTTGCGGCGGGGCAGGTGTTGAGAGCGACGCCTTGTTATGCTTCTGGTTGTGGTGGGTTGAAGACGTCGAGCCATTCAAGCATAGATAGCCGCTTACCGACAGCCCGGCTGCCTTCAAAGAGTTTGAATTCCTTAGCGTCCGTGAATATAGCACATCGGTTATTGAGCACAGTGCGGGTTATCGGATCCTTGAACCTTGGCTTGGTGCTGAGATATTTCACCAAATCGTTGCTGACGAGGAAGTAGCTGATCCATGCTATAAGGTATTTGTTCCGTTCTTCATCACTGGCCAGTGTATTGAGGTAGTCTTCTAGATAGGATACAATTTCTGCTTCATGTATTTCTCCGAATGGTGTGCGGAGGACGGCCTCGATAATGGCTACAATCTTCGGAAATGCCTTAGTTCGAAGGGTGGCAAGCATCAACAGCATGCTGAAGACCTTCTGAAGATTAAATACGCCAACTGAAACCTTAAGATCCCCGTCCTTGGTGACGATGTCGGCAAGAAAGCGATCAATCACACCTGTTCCAGGGCAGGACTTATCGATCCGAACAACGGCAAGATAGAGCTCACGAAACTCCTTCCAGGAGTATCGCTTCCGCTTTCGCGGGTGAACTGCGTGATACATTGAAACCCATTCGCGAAAGAGCCCCTCTGGAAGCGTCTCTATAGATGTCTTCTCGTCGCTCAGCTGAAGGTTGTATTCCTTCATAGCCTTTTGGAGCGCCTTTATCACTTTTCGTCCATCGCCCTCCGACTTAACGAGGATTCGATAGTCATCCTTAAAGCGGATTGCCTCACACTTGATCCCATCTTCCGCAATAAACTTAGAGAATCGTCGATCGACGGCAGATGCAACCACCTCCGCAGCGATGTCGGAGACCACAGGCCCGATAGGAACTCCATTCGTGCATCCGTCGTTTGCGTTTTGGAAGAGGCGATCAAGCCGATTCCCAAGTAGCTTATAGTTGTGAAGGTTGTTCGGCTTACGAATTAGCTTTTTTCCGTGTATTGCCCGCGGGATACTGTGAGTGTAGAGCGACGGATAGAAATTCTTGATGTCAGTTCTGACGAGGTGGGTATATCGGTAACAGATTGAGGCGATGTCATCGTCCACCATCCCGATAAACTCATAAATCATTCTTCCACTCCTCAAAAATCCAATACGGCCTTTGTTTTTGGCGTCGATTGGAACGGGGAAGCTGTATGACGTGACACAGTTGTCCTTGTGGAAGAGCACGCCGAGAACCGCTTTCCAGTTCTGGGCGATGTGGTAAGCGATGTCGTTGTGAATCTCCGGATGAATGAGGCCGAATGACCGGTCGGTAAGTTCAGACTTCGGAAAATGAACATCCACGCACTCGGTGCGGGCCACAACAAGCTTCTTTCCATTCTTTGTAATCGGAAAGAAGAGCTTGGGTCGTCTCGGTCGCTTCGCGACGGTAAAGCACGGCGGGAGGACGTAGCTCTCAGGGAAATAACCGTGCTGAACGAGCCAATGATAGACCTCGCTTTTTTTAGTGATTTAGCCAAAGAAGCGGTTCCACGGCGATGTTCACGGATTGGATTTGTCATCGGCTTGATTGTATTCTTTTTCTAGCAACCACCACATAGCGAACAGTACTTGTTGGATTTTATTTCTACACCCGAAAAACCTTCATCACTTCATCGCCCAGGTGGTTGATGACTTTGACGGCGATTCTTCCGGATTTGGGTTTGTTGAAGGGGCGGGAGGTGTCGCTGTAGAGGGTCTCCCAGGCTTCGGGGTTGATCTCGGCTTTGAGGGTGGTCTTCAGGCTTTTGTAGGGGTCGGCGGCGCCGAGGAAGTAGGCGTGGCGGACGAAGAAGCTTTCTTCGTTGTAGTCGGTGTCGATGAACCAGCAGGCGATTTCGTCGGTGTTGCTGCTCTCGATCTTGCCGGTCTGGGGCTTGAAGACGTCGACGCCGTTGACCTTGACGCGGAGCTGGCCGTGGTCGTCGGGCAGGAGCTCAATATCCGGCTCGCCGAAGATGACAAAGAGGTTGCCGGAGCCGGTGTTCTTGAGTTCGTCGGCCATGTGGAGGTCGGCGTTCATACGGGCCTTGAGCACGGGCAGGCGGCCGAGCTTGTCGAACTCCGTCGTGCGGGCTTCGTAGTTGAAGGCGCAGGCGATGAGAACGTCGAAATCGGCATCGCCAGCCTCGCGGGCGGCGGCGACTAGGTCGGCCCGGGCGACGGTGCCGAACTCGGGGCCGATGAAGATGCCGGCCCGTTTCTCGCTGGCGCTCTCGCTCTCGGTGTAAACACCCTCGGCGCAAACGAGGTCGCCGGGCCAGGGCTTGAGGGCGGTGAAGTGGATCTTGTCCTCCTTGTGCGCCTGCTGGACCCCGGCGGTTTTGAGGTTTTCGAGGATGATCTCGACGAAGGTCTTTTGGCTGCCGAACTCGGCCTGCTTCCCCTCGCCTGCTTCCAGCGGATCGATCAGCTCGTCGTCGGCATCCACCCCGAGGGTGCGGTGCGGGGAGAGGCTCTCGACGGTGAAGGGCCCGGCCACGCGGACCTTTTTCTTATCTTCGTAGGGCTTGTCGTAGAGGTATTCGGAATCGGCCTTGGCGGCGATGGAGGCGTCAATCTCCTGTTGGCGGGCGATGCGCTGTTTCCACCAGTCGGCATGAATTTTGCCCGCGAATGCACGCGAATCGACGCGAATATCTTTGGGGAAATACGCGTCGGTGAGTTCGCGGGGGATTTCCCATTCCTCCCATTGGGTGCCGAGGGCTTCGTTGAGTTGCTGGCGGAGCGGTTCGAGCTTTTCCTGAAAATTGTCCCAGATGACGTCGATCTCGGC
>REBV01000284.1 GCA_007692545.1 Puniceicoccaceae bacterium | reverse complement strand
GGTCCAGATCGGCATGGTAATGAAGTAACCGAAGTAGAACACCGTCGCAATCTGAGCCAGCATTGTTCGGCCACTGGAGGGTGGCTGAACGCCCAGGTAACCCAGCACCACAAACATCGCCGCGAATATCATCAGCATGACCCGTGGGATATTGCCTTTGAAGCGCATGGAGCGGGCGTTAGCACGATCCAACCAGGGCAGCACAAACAGAATGGCGATAGCCGCGCCCATGGCAACCAGCCCCAGGAAGGCCGAATCCAGCGGACCAATTTCTATGGTGACCGCGCGCAAAATGGCGTAATAGGGAGTGAAGTACCACACCGGCGCAATATGCTCAGGGGTTACCAGATTGTTCGCTTCTTCAAAGTTGGCGTATTCCAGGAAGAAACCGCCCATCTCCGGCATAAAGAACAGAATGATGCAGAAAACGAACAGGAAGACGCTGATACCCACCAGGTCGTGCACGGTGTAGTAAGGGTGGAACGGAATACCGTCTTTGGGGATGCCGTTTTCGTCTTTCACTTTCTTGATGTCCACGCCGTCAGGGTTGTTGGAGCCAACCTCGTGCAGCGCCAGAATGTGCAGTACCACCAGACCCAGCAGGACGATGGGCAAGGCCACCACATGCAGAGCGAAGAAGCGGTTCAGGGTAATGCCGGAAATCAGGTAGTCACCCCGAATCCACTGGACCAGGCTGTCACCGACCAGCGGAATGGCCCCGAACAGGGATACAATCACCTGGGCACCCCAATAGGACATCTGACCCCAGGGAAGAACGTAGCCCAGGAAAGCTTCTGCCATCAGGACCAGGTAAATGGTCATGCCGAAAATCCAGACCAGCTCGCGCGGCGCCTTGTAGGAACCGTACATCAAACCGCGGAACATGTGCAGATACACCACCACAAAAAATGCGGAAGCGCCGGTAGAGTGCATATAACGCAACAACCAGCCGTATTCCACATCGCGCATGATATATTCAACCGAGGCGAAGGCGCCCTCGGCGGAGGGTTCGTAATTCATGGTCAGCCAGATGCCGGTGACCAGCTGATTGACCAGCACCAACAGGGACAGAACCCCGAAGAAGTACCAGAAGTTCAGGTTTTTGGGCGCGTAATACTTACCAACATGGGTATCCCAAGCGCGCTGAACGGGCAGTCGCGCATTGACCCAAGCCCACAATCCGTTTTCTTTATTCATTCTTTAAGCCTCCTGATCCTCGCCCACGATAAGCAACTCGTCGCTCTCGTATCGGTGCGGCGGTACTTCCAGGTTAGTCGGAGCCGGAACCCCGCGATAAACGCGGCCAGCCATGTCGAATCTGGAGCCGTGACAGGGGCAGAAGAAGCCGCCCTGCCACTCATCGCCACCCAAATCGGCAGCGCCGACTTCCGGGCGATACAGGGGTGCGCAACCAAAGTGGGTGCACAAGCCGAGCAGGACCACAAACTCTTCTTTGATCGCGCGGGTGAGGTTTCGGGCGTATTCGGGCTGCTGGGGAACCTCGGAATTCGGGTCGCGCACCAGGTCGCTCACTTTGCCGATGCCCGCGATTGACTCTGGCGTGCGACGCACGATGTACACTGGCCGACCGCGCCATTCCACGGTGATCATCTGGCCAGGCTCCATCTTGCCGATATTAGCGCGGACCGGGGCGCCTGCAGCTCGCGCCTTGGCGCTGGGGTTCCAGGACCCCACAAAAGGTATCGCAACGCCCACAGCACCTACACCGGCTACCACGGAGGTGGCGGCGGTGAGCACCCGGCGGCGCGTTTTATTGACAACGTCATCGGTCATGACGATCTTCTCCCCTAACAGCTTCCGACGGCCAGTAAATCACTGAATTTCAACGAATTAGATTGGTATTTTAAACACTCAAAAGGTGGCCAATCTTAAAGAAAATGCGCCCCGCTTACAAGAATAAGCGCACCCTGCGCCAATTAACATACGTACGAAGCGCAGGTAACAGACATAAAAAAACGCCCGGGCCAGTACCGGCCTGGGCGTTTAGCGCGGAGATGCCGTGCATTCGCCACCAATGGCGGCGAATACCGCCCCAATTAACGCTTGGAGAACTGCGGCCGCTTGCGGGCTTTACGCAGACCAATTTTCTTACGCTCAACGGCGCGAGAGTCACGGGTCACGTAACCGGCTGCACGTAGAGTACCGCGCAGGGTTTCGTCATATTCCATCAATGCGCGGGTCAGACCGTGGCGGATTGCGCCAGCCTGGCCAAAGCTACCACCGCCTTTGACGGTGACATTGACGTCGAACTTGTCGGTCATTTCCACATTTTCCAGCGGCTGACGCACGATCATCTGCGCCACTTCACGACCAAAATACTCGTTCAGAGGGCGGTCATTGATCGTGATTTTGCCACTGCCCGAGGAGATAAACACCCGAGCTGTGGAGGTCTTGCGGCGACCGGTACCGTAATATTGAGTAACTGCCATGATCAGCTTCCCGGTTAAAGAGTCAATTCTTGCGGCTGCTGTGCAGTGTGCGGATGCTCACCACCTGCATAGACCTTGAGTTTTTTGAACATCGCACGTCCGAGGGGTCCGCGGGGCAGCATGCCCTTGACAGCCTTTTCGATAACGCGCTCGGGGGCCTTCTGAATCAGCTTTTCAAAGCTGATCGACTTGATGCCGCCGATAAAACCGGTGTGATGGTAATAAATCTTGTTACTGGCCTTCTTACCGGTCACATGCACTTTTTCAGCGTTGACCACGACAATATAATCACCGGTATCCACATGGGGGGTATACTCGGCCTTATGCTTGCCGCGCAGGCGCCGGGCAATCTCGGTGGCCATACGGCCCAGAGTTTTGCCTTCAGCGTCAACGACGAACCAGTCGTGTGTGACGGTTTCAGGTTTAGCACTATAAGTCTTCATGTTATTTCCTGCCTCAGGAGGTGCTTCCCACAAAAGAGCGCGAATACTATATAAGAAGTCCCCCTATTTCAAGGGGGTCTGGCTGTTTTTTCAGCGATTCGCCCCCGCTGTCAGGGCTTATGGGCCTGCGCCAGATACTCGTGGCTCTGCATTTCCAGCAAGCGGCTGACGGTGCGCTGAAATTCAAAGCCCAGGCGCCCCTCCCCGTAGAGCGACACCAGCGGCTTGGCCGCCGAGACTACCAGTTTGACCCGCCGATCGTAAAACTCATCCACCAGATTCACGAACCGGCGGGCGGGGTCGTCGTTGGCACGCCCCAGAGCCGGCACATTGCTCAGCACCACCGCGTGGTATTCCCTCGCCAGCTCAATGTAGTCGTTCTGGGATCGGGGGCCGTCGCATAGGGCGTCGAAGTCAAACCAGGCCACATCTTCCGCCAGATAACGCGCCCGAATGCTTCTTCCTTCTACTTCTATCAGCTGATCGGCACGAATTTCCCCCTCCGCCGGCACCAGGCTTTTAAAACTGGCCATGAGGCTCTCATCAGCCGCCGCATCCAGCGGGCTGTGGTAAAGCTCGGCCTGCTCCAGAGCGCGCAAACGGTAATCGTCGCCACCGTCCACCTCCAGCACCCGGGTGTGGCGCTTGATCTGTTCAATCGCAGGCAGGAAGCGCGCGCGCTGCAGGCCGTTCTTGTAAAGACCGTCGGGCGGGATATTGGAGGTGGCCACCAGGGTGACACCCCGCTCAAACAGGGCCTGCATCAGGGTGCCCAAAATCATGGCGTCGGTAATGTCCGAGACAAAGAACTCGTCAAAACAGATGACCCGGGCGTCTTCACTGATACGGTCGGCGACCTGCTCAAGCGGGTTCTTCTGCCCATCGAGCTGTTTGAGCTCGGCGTGAACGCGGCGCATAAAACGGTGAAAGTGCACGCGCAACTTGCGCTCAAAGGGCAGCGTTTCAT
>REBV01000154.1 GCA_007692545.1 Puniceicoccaceae bacterium | reverse complement strand
GGAGAGCTGCGATCCCGGGAACGCAAGTCTCCTGACTTGCTGTGTCAGCATCGGCTCAGAGCAGCTGCGGAGAGCTGCGATCCCGGGAACGCAAGTCTCCTGACTTGCTGTGTCAGCATCGGCTCAGAGCAGCTGCGGAGAGCTGCGATCCCGGGAGAAAGACTCACCGTAGCCAGCGTTGCCAGTTTTGGCGGTATTCCTCGGTATTGCGCCAATCGACGACGCGGGGGGTGGTGAGTTGGGTGGGCGTTTCCGGGCTTTGATCGCGGTGCAGTTTTTCGATGAGGGTGGTCACACTCTGGTAGCCCCAGTCGTAGTAGGGGTGGACGATCAGGGCATCCAGGTAGCCCTGGTCGACATACATAAAAGCGGAGGGTGAGGATTGGATCGCCACGACGGGGCGCTGGCCGGATCGCCAGGGGAGGGCGGGCATGCCCAGCAAGGGCCAATCTTCGAGAAAGACCCAGGCGCGAATCTGGTCGTTGCGGTCGGCTTCTTCGGCAGCTTGAAGGGTCTCGATGGCGGAACGGTAATTGGGCTCGCAGGCGACGATGGTTTCGATGCGGCGGAAGCCCAGCACCTCGCGCAGGCCAGCCAGGCGTTGCTCGAGGGCGGGGGTGGGCGAATGGCTGGTGAGGATGGCGACGCGGCCGCGGGTGGGGAGTTTGGGCAGGATCGCGCGCCCGGCCATGCGCCCGGCTTCCAGTTCGTCGGCCAGGATGGCGGCGAGTGGTTCGATGCCGGGCAGTTGGCGCTCGAAGTAAACGACGGCTTGTCCTTGCTCGATGGCGAATTGAACCGAGCTGCGCACGGATTCGGTATTTCCCGGGCTGATGATGAGGCCGTCGGCATTTTGAATAAAGAGCTCGGCCAGGGAAGTGGACTGGGTACTGCCCTGATCCTGATCGGGGGTGTAGATGAGCAGTTCGACATCGATGGAATATTGATTGCTCAAATCCAGCGCGGCGGCTTTGGCTCCCTCGTGGGCGGCTTGATAGATGATGTCGCTGGTATCACGGCCGACGATACCAAGCTTATACTCGCCCAGAATCTCACGGTTCTGAGCGGAAGCCAGACTGGCGATGAGCAGCAGGATAAAAATGAAAATTCGCGGGTGCATGAAGGATTTGTCTGAGAGATGCGGAGGCTAGACTTAGATTCGGACAGTTGGCAACCGGCTTTGTTCGGCTTTGTGGTGGAGGGGTGGCATTTTATTGGGCGGTGAAGCGGCTGAGGCTTTCGGCCAGTCCGCCGGGGCGGCTGTGGTGCAGCCATTGCCGGGTGAAGCTGGCCTGGAGCTGGGCGGGCGGAATCGTGGGGGGCTGGTTGAGGCAGGATTCGAGGGCGGCCCGGTTGAGGCCGGCGGCGAGCTGGAGCTCTGCGTCGAGTGGGCCGGTATCGATCGCATCGAGGGCTTGGCGGCAGGCCTCCAGCGCGGATGGGGTCGTGGTCTGGCAGAGTGCTTGTCGGCCGGCTTCGTCGGCAAAGAGGGCACTGTGCAAAAAGCTGGTGGGGGGCGATGGCTGGGGCAGGCAGGCGTCGATCCGTCCGAGTTGACAGAGTGCATGGCCGTTGCCGGGTGCTTGTTCGGGAAAAAAGAGGGTGTCGATGGACTCGGCCAGGGTGGTATCATCGATGTTTTGACCGTGGGCGGCTGCGGCGGCGAGAATGAGCGGCGGGTAGAGGGTGGCCCAGGCTTGGTGGTGGCCGTTGTCACCCCAGGCGGTGAGCAGTAATCCGCTGGCTCCGTGAGCGGCACCCTCCCGGGCCGCCAGCTGGATATTGGCCCGGGCGACATCGAGGCGACCGGAAAAGGAGTTCCAGTTGCCGGCTCCGGGCGCGACGTAAAATTGATCACGGAAGCCGGCATCGGCGACGCAGCGGCATTGTTCGGGAAAGGGGGAGTCGGCCTCATAGCCCCAGATGACGGGGATGACTTCCGGGGGGAGTTGGGGCACGAGGTCGGGGCGTTCCAGAATGATGTCGGCCCAGAACTGGGGCTTGCAGCCATGCTGAGCAGCGGCGGCAAAGATTTGCTGCATGAAGTCGAGATAGACGCTGTGCTTGCCCTCGCGGGTGACGCGCTCGGCGCTGCGGCCCTGGCCCAGCTCCCAGGGCTCGTCGCCGCCGACATGGAGCTGCCGGGACTGGAAGTTGGGTAAGAGCTCGGCATAGAGCTCGGCCATGAAGCGCGCACTTGCCGCATCCGGGTAGAGGGTGCTGCCGAACTGACGCCAGCCGGAGATGGGGTGCTCAAAACCGTCGGGGCACTCGGCCAGGTGCTGGTAGGCAGGGTGCCGCAGCCAGTGCTCCATGTGCCCGAAGGAGTTTTGGTTGGGCACCAGCTCGATGCCGCGAGCAGCGCAATAGCCGTCCAACTGGCGGATCTCGCTGGCGGTCATGGGCGAGGCTTTTTCCCAGACAGTGGCATGGTCCTGGTAGGCGAAGGTATGCTCGGTGTAGAGCTGGAGCTGATTGTAATGCAGCGCGGCCAGGGCATCGACCAGCCGCCGCAGGCAGGCCTGGGTGGGCACGCGGTTGCGGCTGATGTCGAGCATCAGGCCGCGATAGGCGAACTGGGGCTTTTTCTGGAGCCAGGCTGGCATTTGAGTGGGAAGTGACCGTGCTTCGCACGGAGTGGGGAGTGGGACCGCGCTCTGCGCGAAGTGGAGAGTGGTTAGTGGAGAGTGGGAAGTGGTGAGTGTCAGGTCAGCTGAGTTCGTCGAGTATATCTTTGAGCTCGGCGGCCGGGTCGTCGTGGTGTTGTTCAATCGCCAGTGCCAGGGCGGCTTCGAGGATGGGCTTGGCTTTGGGCGCCTGGCCGGTTTGCAGGTAGGCCTTGCCCAGTAGAATACGGGGCAGCATCCAATCGGCACGGCTCTCGGCGCATTGCTGCAGATGCGGAATGGCGGCGGCGGTGGCCCCCTCCTCGTAGAGTGCCTGACCCAGGCTGAAGCGGAAGAGCCGGTTGTCCGGGGCGGCCTCGACCTTGGGTAGAAAGATTTCGGATTTTTTCATGGGTGTCGGGTTTCAAATGTTTAAGTCTATTCTGCGAATTGGGTGAGGTCTATAGTCATCGAGGTGGCCAATGCATCGAGGCGTTTTTCGGAGGCTTTTTGGGCGGTGCCGAGTTCCTGGGCGTAGATAGATACTTTAAACTCTTCCAGTAGCATTTTGTAGGGCTTGATTGACTGGGATCGACTGCCGGGAGAAGTTTTGGCTGCGAGTTGCTCCAACTCTTTGAGCTTGGCCTCGTGGGGGGCGATGCGCTGGGATTTTTCGATGTCGCGCTGGATGCTTTCTCTGGCCCGTTGGGCGCGTAGCAGCATGGCTTTCAAATAGCGGGTGAGGTGGGGCAGGTCTGAAAACTCATAGCTGGTGAGCAGATCAGGCGGGGCGATGTGCTCCAGGTGGGCGCGCATGCCGGGGTAGATGATCGCTTGCTTGGTGCGTTTTTCTTCGAGCAGGCGCAGCACGGCCTGACGGGCTGCGAGGAGTTCGCGCAGTTGGTCGACCAGTTGCAGGACGAGGCCCCGAGCCCGTGCTTTAGCCTGATCGAGCGTCTGGGAAAAGCGCTGCGCTTGCAGTGGCAGGAGTTTTTCCGTATGAAAAAGGTGGCGGCGCAGGTGCGCCCAGGCGGGGTCTTTGATGGCCGCATAGCCGCCCAGTTGGAGGAGCTCGACACCGAGCGTTTTGAGCGCTTTCAGGTCGCGCTGGATCCAGGCAATCTCGCGGCCCATGACTTGTTCGGCCAGGTCGGGCCAGGCTTGGGTGGTCGCGCGGAGTGCTTGCTCGCGGTCGGGCAGCAGGCGCAGGTGGACGGCTTGATCTTGCGTAACGAGGGCAGGGTAGGCTTTGAGTGGCAGGCCGGATGTGCCACTCAGGTCAATACACTCGGGCAGGTCTGGAAAAGACCAGCCGGTCAATTGCTCGCGCTCATAGCGGGCAGCGGCTTCCTGCCAGGCGGGGATGGCGTGCAAGCCCCGGCCCGTCGCGGCTTGCTGGCTTTTTTGGCGGAGTTGCTGCCGGAGATCTTCCAGATCGCGGCTGTGGGCCAGCAGCTCGGAGCGTGTATTCTCAACCTGGATACGTGGCTTGAGGTGGTGGGGTAGCTCGGCCTGGGCCCATTGGTCCCGATAAGTCTCGATCCCGTATGCGCTACGCAGGTGGGCGGCCAATTGCTCGGAGAGGGCGCGCTCACTCGGGCGCAGTGCCTGACGTATCTCGCGGGCGCGCTCTTTGAGGGGGTGGAGTTGGACGCGTATTGGTTTGGGCAGGCCGCGCAGCAGGCACTCTACTTTTTCGTCGACATGGCCCGGCACGGCCCAGTCCAGGGTGCCCTGCTGCAGCGCATCGACTTGCGCCAGTGGCAAACAGAGTGTGACGCCGTCGTCCTCGCTGCCGCGCTCGTTCCGGTATTGCAGGGGGATCTCGCTGCCACCCAGCAGGAGGACCCGGGGGAAGTCCTCAGCGGGCACTTCGCCCGCGTCTGCCGGCAGTAGATCGCTCTCGCTGGCTTGCAGGAAATCGAGTGAGCCACCATGGTGTTTTTTGGCGTAGGCCCGCAGCTCGGCATAGGAGCCGACGCCGTCGAGGCGGCGACGGTAAAAGTCAAAAAGATTGTCTTCGACCAAAAAGGTCGAGCCCATGCGGCGGCGGGCGACCTCGGACTCGGCGCTGAGCAGTGCCTCTGCATTGTGCTGGAGGAAGGGGGGGCGCTCACGGATGCCGCCTTCGATCAGGCCGTTGCGAATAAAAATTTCGGTGGCCTCAGCCGGATTGATTCGACTATAGCTGACTTGATTGCGGGCCAACTCGAGGCCGAAGAGGAGTCGGCGTTCCTGGCAGAGCGCGGCAGCGGCTTTGGTGCTCCAGAAAGGCTCCGAGTGGCGCACCTGGATCAGATCGGCAGCCAGGTCTTCGACCCAGGCGACCTCGATTTTGGCGGCGGTGCGCGCAAAGAGCCGGCTGGTCTCCATCCATTCACCGCAAACGATCCACTCGGGAGCTTTGGTTTTGGCCGGTTTCGGTTTGGCCTTGCTGGCGTAGGACGCTTTACGCTGCTTCTTGGCGGCATCGTGATCAAACAGCCCGGAGCCGGGGAAGAGCAGAGCTTTACGGTTGCGCGGCCCCCGGTAGTCGTGGCCCGCTTCTTTGTGGGCAATATTACTCAGCAGGCCGGTGATAATGGAGCGGTGGACGGCGGCGTAGCTTGCCGCTTCGCGGCAAAGTGGAGAGTGGGAAGTGGAAAGTGAAGCGTTCTTTTTCACTTTAGACTTCAAGCTGGCGAGGACTCTTTCCAGTTGGTGGTGGATATCGCGCCACTCGCGCATGCGTTGGTAGGCAAGGAAGTGGGTTTTGCAGAACTTGCGGAGTTTGCTCTGGGAGAGGCTATCGAGCTTTTCGTGGTAGGCGTTCCAGATGTTGAGCAGAGTGAGGAAATCGGACTCCGGGTGGGTGAAGCGTTTGTGCATTTCATCGGCCTCTTTGGCGATCTCTGCGGGGCGTTCGCGCGGGTCTTGTATGGATAGTCCGGCGGCGATGACGAGCACCTCGGGCAGCACCTGTTCCTCCTCGGCCTGTAAGAGCATGCGGCCCACGGTGGGGTCCAGCGGGAGTTGCGCGAGTCGCCGACCGAGTCGGGTGAGTCGATAGTCGTCGGCCAGGGTACTCTTCGGGTCGGGCTCGACGGCACCCAGTTCGGCCAGCAAGCGGTAGCCGCCCACAATGGCATTCTCGGCCGGCGGATCGATGAACGGAAAGCTGCGGATGTCGCCCAACCGGAAGGCCATCATCCGCAGGATGACTGAGGCCAGATTGGAGCGGTGGATTTCCGGCGTGGTGTAGCGGGGGCGCGCCAGAAAGTCCGCCTCACTGTAGAGACGATAGCAAACACCATTACTGACCCGACCACAGCGGCCTTTGCGCTGCTCGGCGCTGGACTGGGCGACCGGCTCGATGGGCAGCCGCAGGGTGCGCGAGTGCGGGCTGTAGCGACTGATGCGGGCGAGGCCGGTATCGACGACATAGCGGATGCCCGGAACGGTCAGGGAGGTCTCGGCGATGTTGGTGGAGAGGATGATGCGACGCCGTCCACCACCGGGACGAAAGATCCGCTGCTGATCGGCATTGGCCAGGCGACCGAAGAGAGGCAGACGATCACACTGCCGGGCGGGGCCATCTTCGAGTTGTCGGTTCAGCTCGTGGATATCGCGCTCGGCGGGGAGAAAAACGAGAATGTCGCCCCTCTGGTTTTGCTCGAGGATTTCCTCGACGAGTTCGGCCGACTGCTGGATGTAGTCGCCCTCGCTGTCACTCTCCTCAAAGGGCCGGTAGTGGGTCTCGACCGGGAACATGCGTCCCGAAACTTCGATCACCGGGGCGTCGTCGAAAGCCGCTGCGAAACGACCGGTGTCAATCGTCGCCGAGGTGATGATGATCTTGAGGTCATCCCGCTGCTGGATTAACTGGCGCAGGCAGCCGAGAATGAAATCGATATTCAAGCTGCGCTCATGGGCCTCGTCGATAATGATGGCCTCGTAGGCGCGGAGCCTGGGGTCTTCCTGGATCTCGTTGAGCAGGATGCCGTCGGTCATCACTTTGATACATGTATCGGCTCGGGTTTGATCGGTGAAGCGGATTTTGGCGCCCACTTCCTCGCCGTAGGTCACACCCAGTTCTTCGGCGATTCGCTGGGCCACCGAGAGGGCGGCGACGCGGCGTGGTTGTGTGCAGCCGATCAAGCCCTTTTGTCCGAGTTCGCATTCGAGCAGAAACTTGGGGATCTGGGTGGTTTTACCTGAGCCAGTCTCACCGGCAATTACGACCACCTGGTTTTCGCGGATGGTGCGAATAATCTCCTCGCGCCGCTGGTGGATGGGGAGGTCGTCGGAATAAGTGGGGATCAGTCGCTGTGCTCGAATAGCCACGCTCATGCCCTATTCGGTTTGGTCGAATAAGCCCATACATTATGGCGACCGTAGGGCTTAATGTGCGCGAGGTATTCTTGCTTTTTAATTTCAAGCGGGAGGTTGGGGACGGCACGATCCACATAAATGCGGTCTCCGGGGCAGGCTCCACAGAGGCGGCTGGCGATATTGATAGGCCGGCCGATGTAGTCGTTGCCCACTTCGAGGTGGCTGGCCAAGCCAAAGCAAATGCCCGCCCCGATGTCCTGGGGCGCACCGTGTGTGAAGTGAGCACTGTTCTTGACCATGGACCAACCCTGGCGCAAACTAAGCGCTGCTTTGAGTGCTTCGTGCACCACGATTTCCCGGTCTTTGGCACTGGTTTCCCAGATGGCGAGCACTCCATCGCCGAGAAATTTCGTCATCTCCGGCGGGTAGCGCTGCAGGGTGTGGTTCACCATATTATAAAAAGCAGACATCAGCCCGCAGGTATAGGGCGATTCAATTTCAGGCTTTTCGCAAAATACACTGAACCCGCGGATATCGATGACGAGCGCGAGGACTTCGCACGGCTTGCCGAATTCAACCTGCACTTCTTCGTCATCGGTGAAAGGATAGTTGCTGTAGATCTCTTCCTCGAATTGATAGTAAGTCGCTTTGCTCACGCAATCGCTATAAAAAGTCAGACCAGTTTCCTTGCGTCCTTGCACCGCAGGCCGGTATTGTAATTCGGCGAAGGTGCTCGCGTCACTAACTCGGGGGCCACGGTTCGAGTAAAAGCGAGCACTGTATTTAAGGACCTCCTCCTTGTTCTGCTTGAGCCGCTTCAGCACATTGGAAACGTTGGGCTCTTCCAATAGAATAATGGATTGGTGACCTTCGACCGTGTAATGGACTGAGTTAAAGTTCGGGTGCACTCTCTGAAAGCGACTGCAAATATCCCAGAAATCCCGAAATTCGAGAGTGGTTATCGGGTAGTGGCGCTTTATTATTGTTGGCTGCATAATGACGAAGTGACTGATTAAGCTTTGGGTAGGAAGTAGCCTCGTTGACGATCTGTAATGGGCAAGTCACATTTTTCCATAACTTTAAGCATATCCTCCCAGAGCATGCGTTTGGTTTTCATCGTGCCATTGCGCAGTAAGTAAGCGGGATGAAAGGAAATCATCAGAGGGCGCTGCTTAAACTGGCTCCAAGTGCCACGGACCGCTGCCAGCTTTCTGCTGGGGTCCGGCCCCAGCAGGCCAGTAACGGCGGCGTTGCCCAGTGCGACAATGACCTTTGGCTGCACGATATCAATCTGTGCCTCAAGATAAGGTAGGCAGAAGCGCATCTCCTGCACCGTCGGGGGGCGGTTCCCATAAGGCTTATCATGCTGGGGCCGCCAATTCAGAATGTTGGCCGTGTAGACTTCCTTCCGGTCGAGGCCCATGGCCGTGATGATTTTGCTTAATAAGTGCCCCGCCTCTCCGGCGAAGGGCTCACCAGTCAGTTCCTCTTCGGTGCCAGGCGCTTCCCCGCAGAAAAAAATGTCAGCGCTTGGGTGCCCCGCGCCAAAAACTATTTTCCCGTGTGGGCTTAGGTGCGCCTGGCAGACCGGGCAGCCTAAAACTCGCTCCTCCAGATACTCCAAACGGCTTTGTGCATCTCCATCCGGTAGGATGATCTCCGGCGGCGATTCCGGGAGCAAAGCCGGACTCTTCGTACTCGTCGTATCTTTCGTCGCTGATTGGGCTGGGCTCACGCTGGCCGAGGACGCTTCTACCAGAGCGCGAAGGTCGCTATGCTCTGCGCCGTCGTGAGCCGCCACAGCATGCTTCGTTTTCACTTTTGCTGCCTCTGACTCTCGCTGGTTTAAAGAGCTAAATGTCTGATTATCAACGAATACACGGTCGACTCCTTCAGCCTGTAAACGACGGAGTTCTTCTGCGATTGTGAGTAAGCTCAATGCCATGACAAAGGAGTGTGACCAATGGACAGTTCAGGTCGAGTCGCTTTTGTTTTTTTAGCGTGGAGCCTGTATTTTTGGTGCTTGCAAGTCAATTTAGGAAGCGCAAAGTCACGGATTGGAAGGAAATTAAAAAAATAAGTTTTTTGCAATTTCTGTCTTTACGCGGGATTGGTCATGGGCCTTAATCAGTAGTTGACCATTACCCCATAAATACTGATCTATCCCTAATTTCTCATGTCTGAAAAAACTTCACTCCTTCAATCGATACCACCGGTCCAGAGAACTTCAGCTCAAGAAGAGCCGGTATCCCTCTTATCTCGAACAGATACAATACAAACAGATCGCGGGGCAGCAGCCAAGCAAAATCTGATCGTCGATGGAGCTGAAGCGACGCCGTCTTTCGAGTCTCCTGGAATCGTAGGGTCCACCTCTGTGTCACAGGAGCCGGTCACGCATACCATTTCGGTCTTCCAGTATTTGACCTATGCATCATTCGTTCTGAACTTTCTACTCGCTGGTTTTGTCGCGGTCATCCTATTCAAGAAGGTCTCTCAGTTGGTAGAGGAGCGCTTTACTGCGAGTTTTAAAGCGTTCGGAATAGCTGCCATTTTGGTTCTGTTACACGGTTTTTTTGCGACCTATATGTTTGCGTCGCATTTGAATGATCCAACTCGCCCGATTCCTCTGTTGCTTACGATGGCCGTTTGGATCATCCTTGGGCCGGTTGCTGGATTCATCACCAGAAACCTGCTGGCCAGAGGTGAGAAGCCAAACCAGAATGCTGCCTACATGGATAGTGGTTTCTACGTACTGGTCTTCCTGCTGGCGACGATCGGCTTGAGTTCTTCAGTTCGGGTGAATGCTGTTTTGGTATTCACAATTCTGGCCTGCTTTTTAATTATTGTGCCGATTGCCCGCTCGCTGACTGTCTACAAGAAGGCCATTGCGCGGCATCCAGAGCTGAGAGGCACTGAAAGCAAAGTATTGGTCTACTCACTCTTATTCATCCCGGCTCTATTGCCCTTGCTGGCATTTATCAATGCCTGCGGCTTGAGTGATGGTCTGACGCTCTTCCTCATCAACTTCATTACTTTCGATTTTGTTCTTATTGTCGGGCTATTGCTCATTCTGGTAGCCGGACGCTTCGTCAATGAGGCAGGTGCTGACTTAGATGTATCCGAGCACGCTTCAGCGGGAAATGCGGCTCCTTCAAGCAGAGCCACTCAGCCTAGCCGGGCTGGCTCCAAATCTTCTACAAATCCTGTCGGTCGGGGGAATTCAGACGATCCGATCATTCAGTTTTTAAACAGTGAAGAAGGGGAGAGAGCGGCCGAAAAAGCGTCTCCAACCAAGAAGGCCTCTCCCGTGCCCGGCATCCAGCCACCGCGTAAACCAGTGCACCCACGTTTGTCCCCCGGACCTGCGCAGTCATCCAATTCTGATTCCAAGCCGATTGACCCTTCAAAGTTGAAAGCTCCTGCCAAACCAAAGAAACGCTCATAAATGAAAAGTTGTGCGAGTAGTGTTTCTTGATGAATTTTATCTCAACTTAAACAACCGACCCCAATGATTATGGATATTTCAGGAATGGGATTTACCGATGAACTCAGCTCATTACAACCAGGTATGAGCTTGGGTAACCTGCACATTGTTAGTTTTATAGGGAAAGGAGCGATCGGCGAAGTCTATCTGGCTCAACACGAGATACTGGGAAAGGAGTTTGCAGTTAAGGTGATCCCCAAAGGCTTCATTGGTGAGGATGGCGACGATGTCTTTAAGCAGGCGGCCCGCGTGCAGGCAAAGCTGGTTCATCCCAATATTCTTTCGGTGGATGATTTGGGTGAAGAGGATATGTTTTATTGGCTTCGTATGGAGTATATGGCGGGTGAGGATGCCGGTGGTTCGCTTCGGTTGCGTTCACTGGAGGATCTGATGCGGCGTAATGAAGGCCCGCTGACCGTAGAGGAAGTCAACTACTACCTTTATCATTTGTTGCTTGGCCTTGATCATGCGCACAAGGCTGAGGTCATTCATGCCGACTTAAAACCGGCTAATATTATGCTGGCTGACGAGGGCGTTAAGATAACTGAACTTGGCGTGACGGATCTGATCGGGCACGCCTGGGATGACTTCCATCTGTTGCGGGACAATCCGCGGCTGGAGCCGACGATGTTCGAGCCGCTGCCGGGCTTTAGTCGGGCTCTGCCATCCTTGCTCAACACCTTTGAGTATTTCAGTCCTGAACAGCGCGCAGGCCAAGCGCCGGATCACATCAGTAATCTCTTCACAGTCGGACTCATCACCTACCGTATGCTCACCGGGCGACAGAACTTGTCGCTTGAATGGCCGTCGGCAATCGTGGATGGCCTTGATCCTGACTGGGATGTCTGGTTGCAACGAGCGCTTGCCTACGAACCGGAATACCGCTTTCAATCTGCCGTTGAAATGCTTCACGCTGTTCCCGGCCTTGCGTCGGATCAGGATAAAACTGCCGAAACCCAACATGCTGCACAATAAGGCTAGCATTTGCTTTACCATCTACCCCCTTCCAGTAACTAAAACTCCCAAGCTATAATAATATGTCTCTACAACGTAAATTCAAAGTCACTACATCCATCACCCAACACATGTGGGCGTCCTCCCGGCGTGATGCCGAGAAATTCCAGGAAGAATTAATCCGCAAAGGTAAACTGGATGTTTTAAGGCACGGTGAAACCGAGGTTAAATATTGTTTTACCGGTGGTTCCAACTTCATTGAAGCTCCTGAGGATATATCCAAGACGCGTGATCCGATTCATGAACCACGGCGTGGAGACTGGTTGGAGATCATCCATGGAGAAGTTAAGGCCTGTGCGCTTGTTCGCCGCCTGACCCGCCGCAAGGTCTACTACTACGAAGCACTCTCCAGGACGGAGCGTTCGGTCGAGCGGGAGCGCTGGGTCCAGTGGGCCTCGCAGCATCAGATTCACCCATCGTATGATGGTATTGTTCCGCCATTTATTGTGGATGAAGTGGTTCAGGCCCATGAAGATCGCGGGATGTTGAGCGGGTTCAATGCCACGCCGGACTCTTCGCTGATCCTTGAGATACTCGACAAGTATGGTTTCGTGCCCGACGAATATGAAGTTGAGAACGGCTACTGGGCGGAAATCTATATTGATAATGCAATCTCGGAGAAAATTTTGTCCAGCCAAGGGGATCCTTCCGCTAGAAACGCCTCCTTTGAGGACCAGGAATCCGGTGATTTTGCCATCGGGTTCTCCGAGGAGCTACCAACCATGGACGAGTTTGATCCTAAGTTTTAGGCTTAGTCGACAACTCGCTAAATCATATATTAACAAGAAAAGGAACATAATTTATGGCACGTAAGCTAGCATTTATCAATTATAAGGGTGGGGTGGGTAAAACTTCCCTCATCGTCAATATGGCAGCTTGCCTGGCGCAGCGCGGTAAGCGGGTACTACTGTGTGATCTGGATACGCAGTCAAATTCAAGTATCTGGCTATTGCGAATCGAGCGCTGGAATCGGATCAATATGGAAAAGCGCGGCTCCATTTATTCAATTCTGGATCCGGGTGAAGATCGGATGAAGGATATCATCATTAAAGATGTGGTGCGGGACAACCAGGGGAATGCTCAACTTCCGGGACTGGACTTGCTGCCGACGACCTTTAATCTGATTGATATCGAGAATGAGTATAAGATCGACCCCCAAAATCCGCATTACTTGATTTTTAATGAACAAATCAGAGAAATTGAGCATAATTACGATTTCATTCTATATGATTGCCCGCCCAACATTCTGAACGCCTCGCAACTCGGGATATTCAGTGCAGACGAGCTGTATGTTCCGGCCAATCCGGATGCACTTTCGCTGATCGGATTTACTTTGATGATCGAAAAGCTGCTCCTTTTCTATCGCCGCTCGGCAGGCTTCCGCACGCAGGAGATGGGGAATTTTGCCCGCGTTTCTGGTGTGATCTTTAACTCGATCAAGGCGAATGTGGACATTGGCGTGCCTAAGATGCGAATGCAACTCCGCCTGAATCAGTTTAAGAAGCAGCGCTTAGTCTCCAACGAAGCCAAAATCTACAATAGTTCCATTCGCGATGCGACGATTGTACGTCGCGCCGTCACGCTGGGCCTGCCAGTCTGCCTGGTTGATAGTAGGGAAGTCTCTGAGGGTGTGGGTAAAGACTATAGTGATTTGGCTGAAGAGATACTCAATCACGATGTCAACGCCGGTTCATCGGCCGGTTCGAGTGTGGCCAGTGCGTCTTAGTCCGCACAAAACTCTTGAACCATCTTTGTGATGAGTGAGGACCAAAGTAAGAGTGCAGCCTTAAGTGAGATCGAGCAGTTGGCAGCTCGTTGGGATAAAGCAGCTTATAGTGCGCAGGGCTCTCCGTTTGAGGATATCGGTGTGGCGTCGCTGGCTAAAAACACTGGTACCCGGGCTTGGTCGCGCCCCGGCGGAAAGGTTGTTGGAGATACGGTGGCCCGTTACATCTATCTTAGTTTCGAAGAACTGATGGAGGTAGAAAAACTGGATCTGAAGGCAGCTATCCATCTGCTTGAAATCTGCGAAGCTACCTTTATTTTTGAAGAGGAGTGTAATGATATGGGCTCCTTCGAGGAGATTGATAATCAGGCTTACCAGCAGCGGATGCGCTTTGTGGAGGAATTTGGGCTCAGCCATGATTATCCAGTCGCGCTGGCTAACCTCGACCGGGACCTGCGTGAACTTTGTGCAGCGGAGCAGATTCTGACCTTTATTGATCTAATGGAATTTCTCGACCGCCTTTCGGATAAGGCATGGATCGGAGGCAGCTATAAGAAACTACAAAATGTTTTTGCCCACGGTGACCAAAAGGGGCTGACTAAGTATTTTCCTTTTCGTATCGGGCACCGCGGGTTTCATCTACCGGAAGCTCTTTCTTTTACCTTAAACCGGATACCGCAGAATGACTTGAATGCAGTCTTCGAGTATTATGAGCGCCGCCGAAAACGGGGTCGATTGAATCGTAGGCGGATAGAATTGCCAAAGATCGTGGAACGGCAGTTGGTGCCTGAGATTATTCAATGCCTGCATTACTTTTGCTCCAGACAGCCCCGCCTATTGATTCGATTGCATGACTCCGCCTACCTGTGTCGGGAGTTAATGTTTCTGAATGATCCACAGACCGAGGGAGTACTTCTTTGGCTGGTTAATTTGACCTTGGGGATTTTCAGACCGCTGCACGAAAAAGAAATTGATGAGGAGGCGAAGCAACTCAGTGTTTTGGGGGAAGAAGACTTAATTAAAGAACTGAGTGACCTGTTCAAGCAGGAGGCTGCGGTCTAGTAAAGCAGGCTTTTCGGATTAGGTGCCTTGTGAGTTTCACCAGCGTTATGGATATAGAAAAGCTCAAAACCGATCTGGAACTGGTCACGGGCCAACGTCCCATCGGGGCGGAAGCGACCATGCTGCAAGTCATGGCGAGGCTGGATGCTATTGCGGCTTCCCCAGAAACACCGGATCGCTTGAAACACTACCTGGGGCGCCGAAGCTATGTGAAGGCACTACAGTATCTGGAGGACCCCGGCGCACCGCACCGTTTATGAGTCGGCGTAAGAATAAAGTTCCGCTCGATGGTAGCCAGAGTCGTTTGGAGAACTCCCCATTTGCTGGTTTGGAAAGTTCAATGGAGGGAATGAACTTGAAGACACCTGCTGCCTTGCCTGCAAAGACTCCGCCAAAATCCAGGCCGAAACTCAAATCGAAAGGCCGGGTGGAGGTACGCCGTGAGAAGGCAGGACGCGGGGGAAAGACAGTCACAACGCTCAAAGCATTCCCCACGCACGTTCCACTCGAAACACTCGACAGCTTGCTACTTAAATTGAAAAAGATGTGTGCTTGCGGCGGTACTTTAAAAGATCGGGCGATCGAATTGCAGGGCGACGTCGGTCAACAGGTATGCGAAGAACTCACTCGCCAGGGTTATCAGGCGGTGCGTGCTGGTGGTTAGACTCGGTGGCCTGCCGGGCAACACCCGGATGCATGCTGCCGAATTACTTTTTCTTGCTGAGTTTGCGGTAGAAATTTGGCCCGTGGATTTCGCGCATCATTTTGCGACGATGCTCGACCGCGAGCTTCAGAGCTTTCTTCTCGCCATATTTATTGATCGAAAAGGAGGTGCATTTTTGGATGCCAGGCTCTGGTCGCCAGCTGACGGAGAAGCATTCGTGGGTGGTCCCGTTAGGCCCAACCTTAGTCGTGCGGGAGACACCCAGTTCGCCGGTGGTATTGCGGGAGTCAGTGACGACAATACGCCGCTGCCGTGGTTGCTTGGGTATGGCGGCAAGCTCGGCATTCAGCTCGTCGCGGTATGCTTTGGCCAGCTTCTGTGCTTTACCTTTACCACCACATTTGCGGTCGCTGAATAATTTTGAGTAGGTTTTGCCGTTGCGGTAACCGCGCACGAACCAACCGTGAGTTGAGCCGGAGTCGATCCGACTGATTCCTTTATTTGCTTTTGACTTTGCCATAATTTATTGAGGTGAGGATGCGGTAGAAAAAATGTGTTGGTCTTTTAAATGTTTTTGATAAGTTTCAGAAACTAACGAATAAACAAATAATTACAAATTATTTATGCATTTTGTTCATTATCAGGTCTGCGAAGGCTGCGGAAGTGATCCTGGAGACTCGCCGCAATCCGCTGGCTACTGCCCCGATTGGCTGCGTGCCATTGAGTGCCTGCACGCGCCATTGCATCGCGAGCTGGCTGATCAGGCTGTAACTGTAAGACTGTTTTGCTTAGGCAGTTTGGGTCTTCAACCATTTGAGCCGCTCCGGCATCGATCAGGGATCGGGCTACTTCTTTAAAGTTGCTCATATTGGGGCCCATCAAGAGGGGCAAGCCGAGGCCAGCCGCCTCGATCGGTGTCTGTCCGCCGTTATGAGGGGGCAGGCTCTTACCAATAAAAGCCAAATCTGCCGCCTGCATGAGCTGTGCCAATTCACCGGTCGTGTCCGCCAGATAAATCGCGATTTGACTCTTGTTTGCAGCATGCGTGGATAGCTGTATCCACGGCAATTCCTGTTTCCCTAGAATCTGAGCCAGTTCGTTGCCCCGCTCGGCATGTCTTGGGACAAGCAGTAGACGGCAGTCAATCCCTGCTTCCAGTAGTAATCGTTGCGTTTCCAAAAGGGCGACTTCTTCGCCCGGCCAGGTCGATGCACCGACGATGACGAAGGGCGGAGGGCCATCGGTTGGGCCGAAACCCAGCGAATGACGCAGCGCTTCGCGGTCTGGCGTGGCCAGGCGTGCTGCAACGGGAACGTCGAACTTGATGCTGCCACTCAGAGATACCCGGTCTGGCGAGCCGCCCAGTTCGCGGAAACGGCTTTGATCCAGGATACTGGCGGCATAGATTCTTTCAAACTTTTGAAGAATTCGTGCCGCCAGCCAAGTCACTTTTTTGTAGCGGTTAAAACTCCGGTCGGAGAGTCGCGCATTGATCAAAAAAGCGGGCACCTGACTTCTTTGGGCACGGTGCAGATGCTCCGGCCATAACTCACCCTCGGTTAGAAGAATCGCGCTGGGTTGGACCCGCTTCCAGGCGCAGCGGCTGAAGAGCCAAAAATCGAGTGGGAAGATTCCCAAGCTCAGAACTTTACCGGTGTAGCGTTTCCGAGCTTCAGCGTATCCAGTACTGGTGGTCGTGGTTAGAACAATTTCAATCGAAGGGTCTTGCCGCAGAATCTCAATCAGAGGCCCGACCGCCAGAACCTCTCCCACGCTGACGGCTTGGAGCCAGAAGCGTACTTTGCCTTCCGGGACGGGTTTCAGCTGCTCCAGGCGCCCGAATCGATGCTGAAAGCTTTTTCGGTAGCCGCCGCGTCGCCACATGCGACAGAGATAGTAGGGCAGGGCGAGGAGCAAGGTAGGTAAATAAAGCAGGCGGTAAATCCAAATCATATATGAGCTATAAGATGGGGCATCGCTCGAGTTTAAAAGAATAAAACGGTGGCTCTACGCGGCATAATAATTGATCGACTCGTTTCTGCTTGCGAGCGGCTTTCTATCGAAGCTATGATGGGAGGTTATTATGCCCATGTCCTCCCGTGCTTCCAGTCGAGTCTACAATACCTCCGCGCTGGAGCAGTGGTTTCGTAATGTCGGTATGGACTGGGAGGCTGCTTTCTCGCGGGAAGCCTTGCTGCGGGGGCGGGAGATTTATCGCCAGGGGCAAATTTCAGGTGTGGAGCTGGCCAATGATGAGGCCATCGTCCATTGCACTTTTGCGCGTAAAGATACCTGCTATGCCGTGATTGAGTGGACCTCCCAGGGCCCGGTCGTGCGCAGTTCGACGGATGATGCCGACCTGGGCCATGCCGTAGCGGTGGGTGGACTCTATGAAGTCGAGGAATTGATCGCAGACGAGATCGATCCGCTGCCCTACGAACCGAAGCCAGTCGCCGAGGGTTTATCGGTCGCAGACAGCTCTCGTGGTCCCGTCGAAGCTGAGCCGAT
>REBV01000039.1 GCA_007692545.1 Puniceicoccaceae bacterium | reverse complement strand
ACGTCGCGATCGTGAATTGCTGCGGTTGGGAGTGCCAGAAGAGCGGCTCGAGATGGTTCGCGCGGTGCGAACCGAGGATCAGCTCGAAGAGCTTGAAGAGCGGTTGCCGAGAGACGCTTTTGAAGCGCTTTACATGTTAGCTGCAGGCACTGATCTTGAAGAGGTCATGCGTGACTACGCGCTCCCGGCCGGTCCTGTCGACACCACGGATTTCGCCGCCGCCTTGGAGCGCGATACCTCTAAGCGTCGCTTCATGGTTGTAGATGATGACGTCGAGCTCCAGAAGATTCTTGAAGCGCCCCTGGAAAAGTGGCGGGTATTTTTACACCCTTCTCAGCGCCGGCTTGTGGAATGGGAGTGTAACGGGCCGATTCGTGTACTCGGGGGGGCAGGAACCGGCAAGACAGTCGTTGCCATGCACCGAGCCCGTTGGCTGGTTCGAAAGGTATTTCAGCGCGCGGACGAGCGAGTTCTGCTGACCACTTTTACGGCAAACCTGGCGACCGACATCAGAGAAAATCTGAAAAAGATCTGTGAGCCGGAAGAACTGGAGCGGATTGAAGTCATTCACATTGATGCCTGGGTCAGTCGATACCTGCGAGCAAATAAGTATCCCAACCGGATTGTCTATTCAGGTCAACCTGCCTATCGAAATCTGTGGAAACTGGCCCTGGACAATGCGCCAGCAGATATGGGCCTTGCAAACTCCTTCTATCACGAAGAGTGGGATCGAGTGATTCTGCCGCAGCGGGTCACGAGTCGCATGGAGTATTTTCGGGCTCGTCGAATCGGTCGTGGTGTCGCGCTGACTCGTCGGCAGCGAGCCGACATTTGGCCGGTATTTGAGGAAATGCATATCCAGCTCCAGCAGCAGGGTTTGCGCCCGGCCGAAATGGCCATGCAGGATGCTCGGGAGTTGATCCAGGATGGCAAGTCCTTCCGGCCTTACGCTTCTGTCATCGTCGATGAAGCGCAGGATATGGGGACGGATGCGATGAAGCTTCTGCGTTCACTGATCCCCGAGGAGCGCTCCAACGACCTGTTTATTGTGGGGGACGGACACCAGCGAATCTATAGAAATCGCTTTGCACTGAGTGAGTGCGGAATCAATATCAGAGGTCGCAGCCGCAAGCTTCGGATCAACTACCGGACAACAGAGGAAACTCGCCGCTTTGCCATCTCCGTGCTTGAGGGGCAGCAGATCGATGACCTGGATCAGGGCGAAGATACAAGTGCTGGATACCGGTCCCTGATGCATGGGCAGCCGCCGGAGATAGGGTTGCTGAAAAGTGAGACAGAAGAGCTGGACTGGATTGCGGAACGAATCAATCAGTTGCTGGAGCGAGATGGTTCGGGCTCCGATATCTGTATAGTGGCTCGCACCAACCGTCTGGTAGGCCATTTCGAAGAGGGGCTGAAGCAGCGGGGCCTGAAAACCCGCCGCCTGAGCCGAGACGCCAGTGACGATCGCCAGCATGATGGGGTTCGCCTGGCGACCATGCATCGAGTTAAGGGGCTTGAGTTCCGCTACGTCTTCCTGGCCGCCATCAATGAAGGAGTCTGCCCCCTCGATGCGGCCGTCGAAAATACCGAGGATCCAACCGAGCGCCGGTCCAGCGAGCTCAACGAGCGCGCTCTGTTCCATGTCTCAGCAAGCCGAGCCATAAGGCGTTTGTGGGTTAGCAGTTCTGGTAAGCCGAGCTGTTTCTTGCTAACTAGGAATTGTTGCTAAGCGCTTGTCACCATAGGCGCTTCAAAAAAGAGCCTCAATCGATTGGGGGATAGTCGTCTATGAAACCCGGGGAACACCGTACTCTTGTTGCTTGATTCGCCCATCTCATACGGCAGCTGGCCAGATTTGACAAAAAGACATGGAAGAACAGTTGAATGTACCAGGTTCGGATAACTTCCGGCACGCGTGGAGCCGACCATTGACCTAATAAATCTGTGATGCTATAAACCTCATGGGGATGCCTAAAAAGTGGGGGTTGGCCTTGCTTAAGCACAGCCTTGACGAACCAGTCAATGGCGAGTTCTGGGGTATCGGATTGAAAAAACATAATCGCCTTGCAGCTCGGGAGGGTTTTCATGCGGGTACATTTCATTACTTTGGCGTTGTTGCCGCTAGTTTTTGCTGTCATCAATCCAGCCTCGGCTGAAACACTAACCGCAGTTTCCGTTGTTTACGTCAATGCCAATGCCTCCGGCAAAAATAACGGAAGCAGCTGGGAAAATGCCTATATTGATTTGCAGGATGCATTGAGCGCCGACAACACCCCTGCACCGGCACAGATCTGGGTGGCAGCTGGGATCTATAAGCCGGTGGACCCTGCAGTTTTTGGTAGCCCAACTATCACAGAACGCGAGCAATCTTTTAACCTTCGCAGCGGCATAGTTCTCTACGGAGGTTTTCTGGGAGATGAATCCGAGCTCAATCAGCGTGATTGGGAATCAAATCTCACAGTTCTCAGTGGTGATATTGCAAATTCATCAGTCGTTGATCCTAGCGGAGTTGTTCGTACCACGAACGGATTAGGTGGTGGCAATAGTTATAGTGTTGTGACTGGAAGCGGGGCTGCCGCAAACGCTGTACTCGACGGTTTTATAATCACAGGAGGATGGGCTGAGAGCGCTACTTCTTGCGGCGTCGCTGGCACAAGTCGCCATGGAGCAGGGCTTTATAATGTGGCTGGTAGCCCGACCGTTTTGAATGCCGTTCTCATAGGAAACAAAGCAGGTTGTTTTGGAGGCGCAGTTTATAACGGCCCCAGTAGCCAACCAACCTTCGAAAATGTCCAAGTGATTTCAAATGCCGCATCAGGTGGAGGTGGGGTGTACTCTGAGTCTGGCTTGGAAATGATGCGCGTAAGAATATCCAATAATGTAGCCTCGGGCGGGGGTGGTGGAATTTTTATTGGAAGCGGAACAATGACGCTTTCTAATGCCGTGATTACAGGGAATCTAGCCTCATCATCGGGAGGGATAAGTAACGGAAGCAATTCCTCGACCCTTACCAATGTTGTTATCGCAAGCAACCGAGCTACATCGACATCCACTTCCATCACTAGCGGGGGCATAAGCTCTGCAACCGATGCACAGATACTTAATTCTATTATCTGGGGCAACCAGCGAGGTACCGTTGTGGGCTCGGCTAGTTCCTCTTTCACTGGCTCTCCTATTGTCCGGTATAGTCTGATCCAAGGTCGGAACCCAGAAGGTGATGGCAACTTTGATTGTAGTGAGCCCTGTCCTGGACCACAGTTCCTTGAGTTGCTGGATCCAGGCCTTGCGCCGTCACTTGCCGGAAATTTTCGATTGGACTCAGGGTCGCCAGCTATCGATGCTGGTAGCAACAATTTTGTTGACGCCGAAATTGATCTGGATGGCTTTCCTCGCATCCAGAATGGAATCGTAGATCTGGGCCCCTATGAGTCCGAGGGCCCGCTCTTTCATGATCGTTTCGAAGAGTGAATACTCCAAGCATCTGGCATTTGAATCCAAAGACTGAGTTCCATGAAGCGAAGCCCATCAAAGGAGGCAGCGCCGTTCTCATTTCGGATGTTGAGGCTCAAGGGTTTAGGCTGAACCCTTTTAGGCGATTCAAACCAGGCACTACGGCGAAGCTGGTGCCCGATGGGTTCCGGACGGTGCTTTTTCCAGCCTTCTGTCAGGCGAAAGCTGCCGCAAACGGGCCGGTCGAGAAGGCGGCGGCCGCTGCCGACACAAAGTGATATCTTGATTTAATGGAGCATCCTGTAGACAAATACACCCGCGAGGATCTGGACAGACTGTATTTTCTGACCCATGGCCTCGAGGGCGACAAAACGGTTGCTGACTTGAACGCCAAGCTGGAGGCTGCAATCGCCGCCGGGAAATGGGGTTCGAACACTGATGCGCGAGATCCGGA
>REBV01000054.1 GCA_007692545.1 Puniceicoccaceae bacterium | reverse complement strand
GTCTCCAGCGACGCAGGAGCGGGTGGTGGAAAATTCTGCGAATGGAGATCCGTTGTCCTCGCATCCGACTTTAGATCGGCTGTTGTTTACCACGGAGGCACGGAGTCACGGAGAAGACTTGCTTATCATAGGAAATTAAAGACGCTCATAATTAATGAATGAATCGCTTATTGAAGAAGAACTGACGAAGAAGATCATTGGAGCAGCGATTGAGGTACATCGCTATTGGGGGCCGGGTCTTATCGAAAGTATCTACGAGAAGAGCTTGGCGGTAGAGCTTGAAAAGCGGGCTATTCCATTTAAGCGACAATTAAAACTGGAGTTGAAGTACAAAGGAGTTGTGCTGGATGAGGACTTTCGCTTGGATCTCATCATCGGTGATAAAGTCGTCGTTGAGTTAAAAGTCGTCAAAGAACTCGCACCTGTATTCGAAGCCCAATTGTTAACTTATATGCGGCTGACGGAATGCCGGGTGGGACTGCTGATGAATTTTAATGTGCCCGTTTTGAAAGACGGAATCAAGCGTCTCGTCCTTTAATGCTAAGCCGATCACTCTCTGTGCCTCCGTGTCTCCAGCGACGCAGGAGCGGGTGGTGGAAAATTCTGCGAATGGAGATCCGTTGTCCTCGCATCCGACTTTAGATCGGCTGTTGTTTACCACGGAGGCACGGAGAAGTGGGATCGACTGAAGCAGTTTGCTTTTATTGCCTTCTTCCCCGCAGATTTTGGATCTACACCTGATCAGGAACGGCGAATTCCCGGCGCATTTCATAGCGCAGGAATTGATTCGCCTCGGTCGCGTCATTTCCGGTGAAGGTCTCTGTGGCCGGATCGAAGCTCAACTGGGGACCGAGCTTTAATCGGCTCCAATCAACTTCATTGGCTTCGAGTTGGTGCAGATGGGCGTCCATCGTGGCGCGCAAATTTTCGTAGTGCCGCATTCGTGACCGCACCTCATCGGGAGACGCTTGTGTGCCGAGGCGGTAGGAAATGTTGGCCAGGTGGCAGATTCCGGAACTAATGTGCCCACCTTCGATGGGAGCGTTCAGCATGCTGTGTTTGTCGGCGCGGATGGCAGCGATGAAGTTTGCCGGATGGTCCGCGCCGCCGTTGCCTTCGTAGGTTTTGATGACTTCCTTTCCGTCCGGCGTGAAAGCGCGCCCACCGCCCCGGGAGAGTTTTAATAATCCGTTTTCGCACATGATGATGACGCCGTTTCGCATGCCCATGTGAGCGGGCATGACGTTACTGTCTTTGGCGATCGTTAGGTTTCGGATTTCGACGGTAAGTGGGATGCCTTGGTGCTTCATCGCAGAAAGCAGCATATTCGGAGCATCGGCCGCATCATCCCAGAGGAAGCGTCCGCCAGTTGACATGACCGAATCGGGCATGCTGGACCAGCCCAGCATATCGCAAAGGTCGCTCGTGTAGTGGACGCCCCAGTTGCCCATTTCACCAGCCCCCCAGCGCAGGTCCCAGTGCCAGTCATAGTGGAATCGTTCGCGGTAGATCGGTGTCATCGGTGTCGGGCCGGCCCATAGGTTGTAATCGATGTGGTCCGGGATTGGCATGGGGGACTTTCGCAGGCCGACGGATTGACGGAGGTTGATCTTGAAGCAGTGGGCCCACCGTACCTTGCCGTAGACGCCCGCCCTGATGTCACGGCCGCATTCGATGATCGAGGGGCACGAAAGGTGTTGTGTGCCCGCTTGAATGATACGCTGATACTTTTCGCGCGCAGCGCACATCTGCTGGCCTTCCCAGATGCAATGACTGACGGGTTTTTCGACATAGACATGCTTGCCCGCCTGGCAGGCGGCGACCGTCATGGCCGCGTGCCAGTGGTTCGGGGTGACGATTACGATGGCATCGAGCGCATTCATCTCGAGGAGCCTGCGGTAGTCCCGCACTTTCTTGACATTCGGCACACCTTCCGCCGCCTGGTCCAAGGCCTTCGAATCTACATCGCACAGTGCCACAACACGCACATCTGGAATTGCCATGAAACTATCGACCAGACTTCTACCTTTATGCTGGAGGCCGATGACAGCGATGTTGACGCGTTCGTTCGCCCCGAGCGACCGGGCAGGGAGTAGGTTGTAGGTGCTCGCGAAAGCGGCGGCTGCAGCGGTCTTGATAATGAAAGAGCGGCGATTCATATAGAGTTTTGGCTGTTCGGGTATTCAACGCCTGCCATGGACAGGCGTTGATTACAGGGGGATTAATGGGAGCTCACGCTAATTTTCGGTTTCCAGGCAAATTGCTGCCACAGTTGCTCGGCTTTGGCCGGAGCGATGGTTCCATCGTAAACGAAGACGCGGTATCGGTAGGTGTGGTGCTCCCTTTTATTCAATTGCCAGCCTTCGTTTCGGATCGGTGTAAAGTGTACGTAGCCACCTTTTGCCGGGCCGTCGTCCAGTATGCGGAGCGGCTCGGGGTGTCTGAAGTTTTCCGGATGGCTCATGATCAGAAAACCAGCAGTTTGGCCCGCTTCTGTGCCATGTACCTTTAGCCAACGTGCCCGCGTGGCGTCAGCGGATTGATCGCCTCCCAGTCGCTGCACCTCTCCTTCAGAGCTTACAGCCAGACCCGAGCCCGATTCCCACGTGGCCGGATAGCGCCAGCTCATGACGCCTCCGTAGACGTGTGCATTTAAGATCAAAGGCGTATCCATCAGCCACTCCTGTTCCACAGTGTAGTCAAAGAAAATGCCTTCGTCGCCGGGATAAACCCGGAGCTCAAGTGTCTCGGAGAGAACAGGTGTTTTTTCGCCGTCAAGCATCAGGGTATGGCTTTGGGCGGCTTTGAAGCCAGTAAAAACCGGGCCTTCGGCTTGCTTCCAAATCCAGTGGTCAAACTCGACGAGTTCCTTTTCGTCGGGCGTCTGTAAATTCCAAAAATCATAAGACCTGTCCTTGTAGCGGGTGTTCACCCAAGCTCCCCAAACTCCCAGATGATGCCCCCGTCCATCCGGAAAAACTTCGCTGAGTATTTGGCCCTGTGGTGACCGGACCGGATGGATGTTGCCTGATCGCTCCCGGGCGACCGGCGGCGAGGAGGGGCCCTCCCACGGCTTGTTGGGGTATGGGCGGTAATTATATCGCAGGACCTCCTGGTCCGATACTTTGAGGACCAGCCCGTTTCCGTCATCAAGCTGCCTCAAGTGGCTGACAGGAGGCACGTCGCTCTTTTTGAGGAGGTAGGTGCGGTCTTCACCTGCGGGGAAAGGTCCGTCTAACCGGAAATCAATGCGCTGCGGATTTTCGGGGTGGCGCTGGGCTGGCAATATCCGGCCACTTTCCATTTCCTTGATCACAAAGACCGCGCCGGGCGGGAGGCTGGCAGGAGGAAGTTTGACAGCGAGTATGGAATCTTCGCCTGAAATCTCCCCCGCTTCAACATGGATCCGCGCGTAGGTGTTACTTTCGCCACCATAGCCGACCTTAAAGAAAAGGCATAAGGGCACGACGGAAACGTAAGAAAGCAGTTTCACGCATGTTTGTAGTTCTTTCATCATACAATCACCCAAAGTGTGGTGGTCGTTACCAACGAGAGTGCGATGACGTGTTCGCGAGTCATCGCTTTAAGCGGCTTTCATCCAAAGAGGTGCGGAGGCGAACCAAAGCAGGCAGGCGAGGAGCATAACCGATTCCATACTCTCCTGTGTGAGCTGCCCGTTAAGGAAGAGCAGGGGAGGGACGATGGTGGTGATCAGCGCAACCGCACTGACGCTGATAGCGATGGATTTCATAGTGTGTTTGAAGAAGGTCGACGCCATAGCTTCGAAAGCAGTATGTAGAGCAGCCCGCTGCCGATCCAGACGGGGAGTGTGGCATAGGTCGGTAGGGGCATGTCGAAGTAAGCGACCGCCCAAAAGCCGATCACTGCCGGGACAATCCAAGCGAGGA
>REBV01000099.1 GCA_007692545.1 Puniceicoccaceae bacterium | reverse complement strand
GGGATACGGGATACGGGATACGGGATGCGGGATACGAGATGCGGGATACGAGATGCGGGACGAAGTCCGGCTAAGCTTAAAGAGCGAAGACGGATACGGGTCTTAGGTGAGTCCGGCGGTCTCCTCGAAACCGTATTTTAGGTTCATGATTTGTACGGCCTGGCCGCTGGCACCTTTGAGTAGGTTATCGATGGCCGAGGTGATGATGAGATTCCGGGTCCGACTATCTTCCACCGCCGAAAGATCACAGCGGTTGGTGCCGGTGACGTGTTTGGTGTCCGGGAAAGTGCCGCTTTTGAGGACAGAGACGAAGGGCTTGTCGGCATACGCTTTTTCCCAGCATGTGTAAATCTCCTGCAAGGTGGCTTTGGCTTTGACCACCATAGTGGTGGCGATACCGCGCGACATGGGAGCCAGGTGCGGGCTGAACTGCACGATACAGTCGGCAAAGGCGGCCTGGCCCAGCTGATCTTCGATCTCGGAGACGTGCCGGTGGGTGGGCAGCCCGTAGGCCTTCATACTCTCGTTGCGCTCACAATAAATAAAGTTTTCATCGACCTTCCTGCCGGCACCACTGACTCCGCTGTAGCTATTGATAATGATGCCCTGGTGCTCGATCAAGCCGGCCTTGAGCAGGGGGACCAGTGGTATTTGGATACTGGTCGGGTAGCATCCGGGGCAGGCGATGAGTGTAGCCTGTTGCCAGTTGTTGCCGGTCAACTCAGGTATGACGTAAGGGGCCGCTTCGAGCAAATGGGGCGCCGGGTGGGGCTGGCCATAAGAGGCTTGATAGAGGCTGGCCGAGCCGAGCCGAAAGTCCGCGCTCAGGTCGATCACAGATTTTGCCGCTTGAAAAAGAGGGTCGGCAAATTCCGAGGCCACGCCATGTGGCAAGGCCAGAAAGAATAGATCGATGTCGCTCTGGGCCAGCTCGCCGGGGTCGGACGCTGTGAACTCAAGGTCTCCGACCAGATGCCGCAGCGCGGGCATTTGATCGCCCACCCGCTTACCTGCCAGTGAGCGCGAAGTGACGGCACTGAGCTCGACATCCGGGTGCCGGGAAAGGAGCCGAACCAGTTCTTCGCCGGAATAGCCGGATGCACCAATGATCGCTGTCTTCATGAGAAATTAAAATCTGTGGGTGTTAGCTGTCGGGAACATGGCCCCGTGTAGAATTTAAAAAATAAAAAACCCCCCAAGGCACGCTTGCGCGGCATTGGAGGGTTGCAAAAGAGATGCGACCATGCCGCCGCTGGCGGTCTTAGCGTTTCGAGAATTGGAAGCGCTTGCGGGCACCGGGTTGTCCGGCCTTCTTGCGCTCACGCGAGCGGGGGTCACGCTTCATGTGGCCCTCTTGCTTGAGTGGGACGCGGAGATCACCGTTCATCTTTTCCAGTGCGCGGGCGATGCCGAGACGAACCGCACCAGCCTGGCCATTGAGGCCACCGCCCTGGGCTTTCACAGTGATATCGACCTGGTCGGCCATTTCAACCGTCTTGAGCGGGGATAGTGCCGAACTGGTGAAATCCTCTGTTTTGAAATAAGCTGCCGGAGCTTGGCCATTGACCAAAATTTTCCCGGTGCCGCGAGTTAGGCGGACGCGTGCAGAAGCCGTCTTGCGACGGCCGACGGTGACAAATGTTTGTTCGCTCATTGTAATAATAAAGTGTGTTTTAAACGAGAGGCTTTGGTTGTTGTGCCTCGTAAGGATGCGCGGGACCCGCGTGGATCTTCAGCTTCTTGATCATCTGGCGGCCGAGCTTATTGCGTGGAAGCATGCCCTTGACCGCGTGCTCGATAATGAACTCGGGCTTCTTGGCGCGCATATCGCTCATGTTGACATAGCTTTCGCCACCCATCCAGCCGGAGTAGAACATGTAGCGCTTGTCGCTATTCTTCTTGCCGGAGACCTGGATCTTCTCGGCATTGATGACCACGACGAAATCGCCCGTGTCAGCGTGCGGCGTGTAGGTGGGCTTGTGGCGACCACGGAGCACGTTGGCAATTTTTACGGAAATGCGACCAAGTGTTTCATTGGCAGCATCGACCACATACCAGGATTTGGCGTGATCGGTTTTTGTAGCTAAAGTCGTTTTCATGATTTTTGGAAAAGCGGTGAACAGTAGAATCGAGGGCATCCCTGTCAATGGGAATTTTGGCTAAAATGCGTAGAAGTCAGCTTTTTTATTGCAAAGGCGGCTAAGAGCGTCACTTTTGCGTGTTTTCCCATTTACAACAAACTGAGGTAAACAACTTTGAGAGACGACTATTTAGAAGAAGCACAAAAGAAAATCACGGATCCGATGATTCTGATCAACGTGGTGTCCCGCCGTGCCAAGCAGCTCAAGAGTGGCTATAAGCCGCTGATCGAGTCCCTGGAGCGACTTTCCGCAGAGGATATGGCACTGCGTGAGATCATGGAAGGTAAGATCACCTACCAACTCGACGAGTCCGAAGAGGAGTCCTATATCTAAGCATGTAGCTAAGTATGTAGGATAGGGCGATGCCCTGCCAAGCACGAGCCCGTTCACGTGTGTGCCAAAAAAAAATCTGCGGATTCGCAACGCGAAATACGCAATTCCAAAGCCCACCACAATTATTTTGTGGGGGATCGCTTTGAGGCTGGCATTGTTCTACAGGGGACTGAGGTCAAAGCGATCCGCGCTGGCGATGCTCAAATAACGGAGTCGTTTTGCCGGATCGAAAAAGGCCAGGTTTGGCTCTACAATTCCCATATCGGGGAGTACAAATTCGGAAACTTCCAAAATCACCCACCGCGCCGCAAGCGGAAGCTCCTGCTGCACCGGCGCGAAATCAATAAGTTGATGGGTGCAGTCGAAACCGGGGGTAAGTCGCTTGTGCCGACGCGTATGTACCTGAAGCATGGCCTGATAAAAATTGAAATCGCGCTCTGCACCGGCAAGAAACTGCACGACAAACGGGAAACTCTAAAAAAGAAAATAACCATGCGCGAAGCCGAGCGCGAAATGAGTCGCTTCCGCTAAGGTCATCGATCCCGCATCCGTCTTCGCTCTCCGAGCTTCCGTCTTCGCTCTCCGAGCTTCCGTCTTCGCTCTCCGAGCTACGCCGGACAAGACGCCGGACTTCGTCCCGTATCCCGCATCTCGTATCCCGCATCCCGCATCTCGCATCCGTCTTCGCTCTCCGAGCTTCGCCGGACTTCGTCCCACATCCCGCATCTCGAAATAATGCCCAATCGCTCCATCATCGTTCAAACACCTGCCAGCACCTCCAATTGCGGGCCGGGATTCGACACCCTCAGCATCGCCTTGACGCTTTATAATTTTGTGCGTCTGACTGAGCGGGAAGATGGTCAGGTCTGCCCGATCGATCCGCTGCGACCGGATACTCAGGGTATGGTTGAGGAAGCGGCGCTTACTTTCGCGGCGGCGGCGGGGGTGCCCGCACTGGGCTTTGACTATGAGATTTGGGGTGATGTGCCGGAAGCACGTGGGCTCGGTTCCAGTTCCACTTTGCGCGCGGCGATTGTGGCTGGGCTGAACCATTTGCATGGCGCACCACTCGACCGGGATACCATGATCCGCTTGACCACAAAGCTGGACAATGCCCCGGATAATGCCTGCGCCGTTTTTGCGGGCGGTTTTTGTATCGCCCGGACCGAACCGAAGACCTTTGCCTATCGCGAGCACGTCCGCTTTGCGCTGCCGGACTCGCTTGCCTTTGTTGCTGTCTCGCCTGCTTATAAGGTGCTGACGAATACCTCGCGGGAAGTTTTACCGGATACGATCCCCTTCAAGGATGTTGTGCGCAGTGCCAACAGTCTGGCCTTTCTGGTGGGTGTCCTCGTTTCGGGCGACTTCGCCCGGCTCAAGGGGGCGGTCAACGATTATATCCACCAGCCCTACCGTGAGCTGCTCAACCCCTTCGGACATGAGAGCATCGAAGCGGGTTGTCACGCCGGGGCCTACACGGGCTGGCTGAGTGGCAGCGGCTCGACTGTGGTTTGTGTCGGACGCCCGGAAATAGCGCATGAGATTGCTGTTGCCATGGAGCAAATCTACACGGGCAATGGCGTGGAGAGTCGCGCCTATCGATTGATGGCGGATAACTGTGGCCTGACGATAACGGAAGCGCCTCCAGTTCGGGGTTAAAAATGTCGACTAAACTCTCGCTTTGATCGGTTGACCCCGGCGCGTTGAGTGGTTTACTTCCAGGGCGTGAATGATCCTTCTCTAGATTTCAACGAAGTGATACGGACGATCCGTAAAGAAGATCCCCGCTATGCGCGCGGGGCCTACTATTTCCTGCGCCAGGCACTCGACTACAGCTTGAAGGAGTTGCACCGCCGGGGAGAGTTGGATGATTCAAATCACTTAAGCGGGCGGCAGTTGCTTGAAGGTATTCGCCTCTATGCGATCAGCCAATACGGCCCGATGGCACGTCCCGTCCTGGAGCATTGGGGGATCAAAGAGTGTCGCGACTTTGGCAATATCGTGTTTAATCTCGTCGAATGCAAAGTTCTGGGTAAGACCGACCAGGACAGTGTGGAAGATTTTTCCGGCGGCTACCAATTTTCCAAGGCATTCGATCAACCCTTCCGTCCGGAGCGGATTAAGCCAACGATCAAAAAGCCGCGCATGACTTAAGCGTCTGGCTTAGCGTCTGGATAAGCGTGTGGGTTAGCGCCTGCGTTAAGCGAGCCGCCTTGCTTCGCGGTCTTCTTCGTCTTGTTCCAGGCGGGCCTCCCGCTCGGTCAGATTCATCGTGCGTTCGACCAGCTCATTTTCGCAGTTTTCGACAAAATCTTCCCGCTCTTTCAGCATTTTCCGGGCTTCGATGAGCTTGGCTTCTTGTGCCTCCAACTCACGTTGCAATGCCTTGAGTGCACGGGCTTCTTTAGCGAGTGCTTTGGCAGATTCGGAGCTCTCCTCGCCGGTCGGTGCCTGCTTGGATTCCAGGATTTTGCGATGCGCTTCCAGTAGCGCTTCGCGCTCGTTGAGCTCCCGCTCGCGGGCCTCTATCCGCTTTTCGCGCTGGGCGACCTGATCCTCCCTGACGATGGTTTCTGCCTGGATTTCAAGCAGGTAGGCTTCCATTTCCTGCTGTCGGCTTGATTGAGAACGCATATTAGGGAATTCGCCCGAATCCAGCAGTGGCCTGACGTCAGCGCCTTCGCGCCGTGTGGCTGCCAGTATCGCAGCCCTTAAACTGAGATGCCGCTGGGGAACTCGATTCGGTGGTGGGGGTGAATCAACTCTATTTTCTTTCTGAGCCATGATTTTTAAATTTTTCTTACACGCACGATGGAGTCAGGTGATTGAAAATCAATACTGGATTTAAAAGTCGCGCTGAGTCGACAGGGGCAAAATGCTTGAGCAACTGATGTAATTAAGACTGGAACCGAAGGCCTCGGCAAGGTTTCTTACCACTTATGCGCTGTTTGCGAATTGCCCAAATGTATTGTCTGCTCTGCCTGAGTGTTTCCCTCTTCGGGCAAATAACGCCCAATGCGCCGGTTCAGGATTTTCGTTTTCCCCGGTTTGGGGAAAATGGCTACACCCAGTGGGTCTTGCAAGGCCAGCAAGGCATCTACGACAGTGAAGCGCAAATCCGGGTTGAAGGGATGGCTCTCCGGGTCTATTCCGGAGACGAGCGAATGGCACAGGAGCTCTCGCTCGCCAGTCCTCAGGCGACCCTGCGCTTGCAGGAGAACCGGGCGTTTTCCGAGGATGCGATCGAGATTGTCGGGGCCAACTTTACCATCAATGGCGTCGGTTGGGAATGGTCGGGCGAGACGAAGGAGATCGTCGTCAAGACAGATACCGTGGTGCGGTTTACTCAAGGCATCGCTTCCGCCTTTTCAGAGGTGAGCGATGCCGAAACAGAGCAAACGGAAATAAGAAGCGAGAGCCTTATTCTGCGCACGACCGAGGAAGCCTACTATTTCGAATTCACCGGACAGGTGGAGGTGATTTCCGAGCAGATGCATTTAAGCAGTGAGCAACTCATCGTCTTCGCTGATCCGCCGAAGGGCCGGACTGAGGATTCGGAGGCAAGTGGTCGTGAGCCCGTCGTGCCCTCAACGGCTCCGACAGAACTTGATTCGATTCGCCATCTCATCGCCCAGGGAAATGTCGTCATTGTCCAGGCGGGTAAGGTTGTCAACGCGCAGGAGGCTGAGTTCTTCCCCCGTGAGAATCGGGCGATTCTCACCGGCCAGGCCAGTGTGGCCGCTCCGGGAGCGTACTTGAGTGGCCAGAGTATTCACAGTCAGACGGGCGAGATTGTCATTTCCGGCACCCCGGAGAGTGGTCGTGCCCAGATGATTTTGAGCGATGCCGGCGGCCTGGGGCTACAAGGCAGCGCAGCCCTAAGCTCGCAGACGATTGTCCTGGCCAACTCAATTACGATGCGTGAGCAGGCCGAAGAAAATCATTTCCTTTTCGAGGGCGCGGTCGAAGTGATGTCCGGAGCGCTGCAAATGACTGCGACAAATATGACGATTGTATCGGCTCCCCGTGAGGCGACTCAGCTGCCTGTCGAAACCGCCGAAACCGGTGCACTCGATGTGGGGGAAGTCAAGCAGATCCTGGCCCAAGGAAATGTGGTGATCGAGCAAAGTGGTCAGTTTGCCACGGGCGAACAAGTCATCTTTTATCCTGCGGAGGAGCGTGCGGTGCTAACCGGCAATCCACGGGTGACGAATGGGGAGGCGGTCGTCACGGGCCAGAGTATGGAGCTCAAACCAGGGCAAGCCACCGTCCGGGGTGAATTGTCCGATCCGGTCGTGGTTCGACTGCCGCAGATGCCGGATCTCGGCTACGATTTCTCGGCGGGCTCCACTGAAGCGCCTGCGGGTGACTTGCCCGTAAAGCTGGAAGATCCGATCAAGCCCGTGGAAACCATTGTGACCAGTCGGCTGTTGCGTATGATCGAGCAGACGGACCATACCTTGTTTCGCTTTTCCGATGATGTTCAGGTTAAGGCAACCAACCTGCAGGCCAGTAGCGACCGGCTCGATGTCATCGCGCGTGAAGATTCGAGCCCCGTTGCTGCGGCAGAGATGCCGCTTCGACTGGAGCGTATTGAGGCCCACGAAAATGTCGTGATTCAACAGACTGGCCGGACTTCGACAGCCAAGTTAGCGATTATTCTACCCGATGAGGGCAAGCTTGTCTTGGAGGGAGACGCCGTGGTCAACGACGACCGTGGTCGTGTGTCCGGCCACCGCATGACGCTTTTGCAGGGTCAGCGCCGCGCCATCGTCGAAGGCGCGGGCTCTGGCGATGGCCGGGCCCGTATCACACTACCGGCCCTGCCGGTTCGGGACTAGCCGCAACGGAGGGGGTGTGTCCCCACACCCCGGCGTATGGTTGGGCGGAACCCACCCACCTCACTCGCCGGGTTTCGTCTGCGCGGCTTGCGATGCCAGCAGCTCTTTGAGCTGGTCTTTGCGCGTAGCCTCCAACTTGGGACGATGCGCCGCCAGCGCGTCTTCGTTTTGCTTGTAGCAACGGCACATGTCTTGAGATTCCATCACCTGGCGGTTGAATTTACCGCAGAAAATACAGAGTTTGACGTGTAAGCGCAGAAAGAAACGCCGCATTGGCGACATCTTTTCATAGTCCTCTTTGGACAGTGCATTGGAGACTTGCTTACACGTAATCATCTGATTTTTAGCTATTTAACATCTTTTCCAGTCCAGTTGGCCTCGAGGAGGGTTTTCAGTTGCTCACGGGCCCGGTGGAGTAGAACCCAAAGATAATTCGGAGTGATGTCCATTGCCTTACAAACTTCCTCAGTCGTCTGATCTTCCAGCACGCGTAAGGTGAAGGCTTCGCGGGCCGGGTTCTTTACCTGGGCGATGCATTTTTCGAAAACCACCCAAAACTCGCCGTTGTCATAATATTTGCGCGGGTTGAATTGCCAGGGGTCGGGGTTGGTGGTGGCAATGCCGCTGTATTTGAACCAGAAGCTCTCCAGCAGCGCTTCGTCTTCCGCCTCGATATCCACTTTGTTCTCTTTGATCGATTTGCGGATCTGATCGACGATCTTATTGCGCATGATGCCGCGCAACCAGAATTTGATGTCACGGCTCCCGTCGAAGCGGTCCAGGGCCTTGATCCCCGCCAGAAAGGTGTCTTGCACACAGTCGGCTGCTGATTCCGGGTTGCGCAGGCGTGACATGGCGAATCCGTAGAGGTAGTCGCCGTATAAGTCGACCCATTGCTCGGGTGGGGTGATGGGCACTTTAACTGAGTCGTGTTCTGGCACTTTTCGGGATTGTGATAACTTCGCAGACAAGCGTCAACTCATTCGCTCAAGGTAGGAGCCGAAACTCCAGCTTGGGTTCCACGGCTTCAATTATTTTTAGTGCCTCTTGCTCCGCATCGCGCATTTTTTGCCGATCGCTGTCTTCACGGTCGTCATAGCCCGCCAAGTGCAGCCAGCCATGGACCAGATACAGGCAAAGCTCGCGACTAAACGGCTCAGCAAACTCGACCGAACGGCTGCGGGCATGATCGACCGATACGATGATTTCACCGGCCGTTTCTATGCTCGCATCCGCTGGAAACGTGATCACGTCTGTGGGGCTGGGGTCGCCCATGAAGTCGCCGTGGACCCGCGCGATAGTCGCATCATCGACAAAAGCAATCGAGAGCTCACCCCCGCTGATGGGAAAGGCACCCGAGGCCTGTAAGCGTTCAAACAGCATCGCGGCGATCGCTTCCGGGGCCGCCAGAGCGCTATATTGGCTGTTGATTTCCAGCTGGAGCATGAGGGTCTTGGTCCGATTCTTCCGGCTTGCTGTTTTTTTCCTGATCGGCTGCTTTCTCTGCATCGGTCTTGGGATATTCGATGCGTGCGTGGAGCATGTTCAGTACCGTGTAGATGAAACTTTTGCGAATCAGGTCCAGTTCGTGGAAGGTCAGTGGGCAGTTATCCAGTTGGCCATCTTCGATCCGGTCCCGAAAGATTCGGTCGATCAAGTCCTCAACATTGGGCTGGGTTACTTTCTTTAAGCTGCGGCTGGCCGCTTCCACGCTGTCGGCAAAAAAGATGATCGCGCTCTCTTTAAACTGAGGCCTGGGTCCGTCGTAGCGGTAGGTGCTCTCCTCGACTTGGCGCGCCTCTCGGGGTTTGCTCTTGCCCTGCTTGCCGGTTTTCTCGGGGAAGGGAGGCTGTGTGTTGCCGTGTTCTTCCTTTGCCCGCTCCTTGGCCTGATGGAAAAAATACTGAATCAGTGTGGTTCCGTGGTGCTGCCGGATGACGTCGATGATCACCCGGGGCAGCTTGTGCTTGCGGGCGATTTCCACCCCTTCCTTGACGTGTGCTTTGATCACGAGTGCACTCATGGATGGATTTTTCGCATCGTGGGGGTTGATCCCTTCATGCTGATTTTCCGTGAAATATTCGGGCTTCACCAGTTTGCCGATATCGTGAAACAAGCAACAGACGCGGCAAAGCAGCGGGCTTGCGCCGATCGCGGCAGCGGCATTTTCCGAGAGGTTGGCCACCATCAAACTATGATGGTAGCTGCCCGGTGCCTCCACCTGCATGCGCCGCAAGAGCGGGTGGTTGAAGTCCGTCAGTTCGAGCAGGGTGATCTCGGTTGTTATCTTGAACAGACTTTCAAAAATCGGTAGCAAGCCCACGGCTAAAATCCCCGTGAACAAGCCAATCACCATAGCCACCAGAGTTTGTTGCCCGACCAGCCCCAGCGAGTAGCCGCTGAGCAGGCCGATGGCCGTCCCGGCAACGGCTGCAGTGGCCCCTGCCAGCAAACCCGCCCGCACGAGCTTTGAGCGGGTCCGGGTGTTGACCGAAACAAAGCTCCCCACCACCCCGGAAATAAAAGCGATGAGAATGAACTCAACCGAGTTGTTTTGAATGAGCCCAAAGATCACCGCGATGATCAGCGCAGAAAGCACGGCCGGCGAGCTACCCACCAGCACGGCCACCAGTATCGGGGCCAGCGCATAAGGGGCCACATAGGGCAGCATACTCAGCGAGGGACGGCTGTTGACCAGGGCACTCTCGCCCACCTCCATCAGGATACGTATGATCAGCAGGTTCAGCAGAATCGCAACGGCTGTGATGGCGATGGCCCGATTTCGTTTGTGCAGCTCGCGCAGCCCCTGCTTGACGTAGATATAGACCGGGATGAACAGCAGGAGCGTCAGAATCAGCCGCTCCATAAACAGCTGGTTGAAAACCAGCGAGGTATTACGGCCCCGTTGCTCGATCTCGCGATAGGCAGCGAGTCGCTCCAGGTCGATCGGCATGACCACGGCACCCGGCTCAATCAGTGTTTCGCCCGCACGGAATGCGATGCGCACCGGCTCGATCTGATCAATAGCTCGCTTGATCGCACGGTTGGTCGCATTCGCACTATACAGTAGATTCGGCTTCAGCCCACCACGCAGCAGGTCAAACAAAACCCGGGCCGTCTCCGTATCCCGTGAGAGTGAGTTGATCCGAACGCGTAAGGCCACCAGGGCGTCGTCGAGTGAGCGGGCATTCGGCATATGATAGCGTCCATCTTCGTCGACCAGTTGGATGACTGTAACCTGAGGGCCAATACTCTCCGCGCGGCTGGTGCTATAGATGCCGTCTTCGTAAAGCGACTTCAGGATCGCCAGCGCATCGTTAAAAAGGGCGGAGCGTTCTCGCGGATTGGTCTGCGCGGTCACATTAATGATCACCTCCGGCTCGATATCGAGTGGGTATTTTTCAATCAGACTGGTGGCTGTTTTGAGGAGTTCTTGCTGGAACACCTCGGAGCCATCCGCCTCAAATTGGATCTGGTTCTTCGCGATACTGGAGTTCAAGTCATTGATAAAACTCCGGAAGTTTTCAAAGGGCTCGAAGGTGCGCTTAAATACCGGAGGGACCTGTGCACGGGCAGCGGCGGCGGCACTCTCCATCTGGAGCCGACTCTCATACTCAAAAGCAAAGTCGGCCACGATCCGGTTCGATGCTGCCTGGTTCAATAGAACGCGCGGCCCCTTCGGCTCCTGCCCAAGAAAGCAAATTGTGACGACCAGTGCCGTAAATAAGACAAAGAGCCCGAACTCAATCACACGACTGGTCTCAAAGTAGCGCAGGGTGGCCGACTCCTTGCCCCGGCCCCCGCTTTTGCGCTGCGATTTGGAGCTGTCTTTTGATTTGCGACCAGCTGTTTTTTTGCGGAAGATTGACATATTTATTTAACTCAAGGGGGGAGGGCGCAGACTCAGTCTGCGCTCTGCGCATAGGCATTGATGATGTCCTGCACCAGCGGGTGCCGGACGACGTCCTGACCGTCGAAGTAAAAGAGGCAAATGCGTTCAATGTTTTTAAGGATACGTGTTGCCTCCTTCAGGCCCGATTGCTTGGCTTTGGGTAGATCGATTTGAGTGATGTCGCCTGTGATGGCCATGCGGCTGCCGTCCCCCAGCCGTGTCAGAAACATCATCATCTGTTCGTGTGTCGTATTCTGTGCCTCGTCCAGCACGATGAAGGCATTGGCGAGCGTCCGGCCACGCATGTAGGCCAGCGGTGCAATCTCGACGATGCCCCGCTCGACCAGTTGCAGCGTCTGCTCCTTGCCCACCATGTCGTTCATGGCGTCGTAGAGTGGGGTCAGGTAGGGCAGGATCTTTTCCTGCAGCTCTCCCGGCAGAAACCCCAGTGCTTCGCCCGCCTCCACTGCCGGGCGGGTGAGTATGATGCGCTCGACGCGGCCCTCCAGTAATTCGCGCAGCGCCATCGCCATCGCCAGGTAAGTTTTGCCTGTACCCGCTGGGCCGATACCGAACGTGATCGGGTGCTCGATCATGGCTTGCAGGTAGCGCTTCTGGTTTAAGGTCTTGGGCACCACGCTCTGCCGTTTCAGCCGAATGACCATGGGGTCGCGGTAGATCTCGCGCAGCTCATCGGCCCGGCCCTCAGCCACGCAGCGCAGGGTGTAGTGAAAGTCGGATGCCCGGATGCGCAGGCCTTGCACGCGTGCCGCCTCCAACAGCGCAAAGAGCGTCTTGAGCTGGGCGATCCCATCGGTGGGACCCTCCACCGTGACCCAATCGTCACGACTCGTCAGAATTATGCCCAGCGCATGTTCGGCCTCTTCGAGGTTGCGGTCGTCGTTGGCAAAGAGCAGGCTCAGCTGACGTGCGCTGGAAAAGTGAATGGTTTCGGACGGCATCGCTTTATGGGTTGGCTTCCAGGCAGTCGTGCAAGCGCTGCCACATCGCGTCCATCGAGTCGGGCAGGACCCGCGTGTGCCCGATGACCGGCATAAAGTTAGTGTCTCCATCCCAGCGGGGCACGACATGGCAGTGCAGATGGCCGGGGATGCCGGCACCGCCCGCCCGGCCAAAGTTAAAGCCGGTGTTGAAGCCGTCCGGTTGCAGCGCACGGGTTAAAATAGCTTGTGCCTCGACGATCAGATCCATCAGCTCATGGCGCTCATCGCTGCTTAGATCCTCCAGTCGGGCCACTTCACGAAAGGGGAGCACCAGTAAATGACCGGCATTGTAGGGGTAGCGGTTCATCACGATGTAGTTATGCCGCCCACGCAGGAGAATGTACTCCTTGGCATCGTCGCCCGATTCAGTAATGCGAATGAAGGGGTTGCCGCCCGCATCCGGGTCTTTGGGAGCTAGAATATAAGGCATGCGCCAGTAGGCGTGCAAGCGCTCCATCGAAGGCGGGAGCGGTGCGGATGGCTTTGTATCTGCGGAATTGTCCATAATGTAACCTCCCTGAGTAGACAGAAATCAATGCCGCGTCGATGGTTAATTCAGGGGCTGAAAAGGGCGTTTATGAGTTGCTTTGGAGCGCTTGCTGCGCAAACCTCTGACTTTTATACCATCGAACCGATATTTAATTCTGTGAGTGATACCAGCACGCATCCAAGCTTCAAAAACCTGCTTCCTGAGCAAATCGCGGTGGCCGGGCTCTTGCTGGGCTTCGCGCTCTATACTACCTGGGATCAGTTGTTCTGGTGGGGTAACCGCGAGGATTACAGCTTTGGCTACCTCGTTCCGTTCTTTGCCGGATATGTACTTTTTGATCGTTGGCCCACGATCCGCAGCTATTTGTTCAACGGAGTCGCACCGGCAGAAATCGGGTCCGCAGCCGCCGGACCACCGCAAAGCGGTCAAGGTGGGCAGAGCGGCCAAGGTGGGCTGTTGTTGCGCTTGTTCGAATATGTCGCCATCGCGGTTTTTGCCGCCTCGCTGCTGCTCTTCGCGGTTGGGGCGCTCCTGCGGGCCGCCACCGGGCCGCAGAATCCAGCCTCGCTAGCCATCGCCGCCAGCCTGGGCGGACTCGTCCTGAGCGGGGTCTTTATCTTTGCCAAAGAGCGGATCGATGGGCAGCCCATGGCCCTCAAACAGCGTCTGGCTCTGACCGCGCTCTTTCTCTTTCCCGCATTGATCTGGCTGCTCTCCGCGCCGCTGGTTTCGGCGATAGAGACCCAGATCCGAATCTTTCTCCTGAATAAAGTGACGATCATCGTTTTCGGCACGTTTGATTTTTTGGGCTTTGAGCTCGAACGCCGGGGTAATGTCCTGATTTTGCCGGATGGCCAGGTGGGCGTCGAGGAAGCCTGCTCCGGGATTCGCTCGCTGACGGCCTGTTTGTTTGCCGGCTCCTTTCTGGCTGCGGTCTTTCTGGATCGCTTTTGGAAGAAGATCCTGCTCGTCGCCGCAGCGATGTTTTTCGCGGTCCTGACGAATCTCATGCGCAGTCTCTTCCTCACACTCTGGGCCTATTACAATGGAGCTCATGCGATCGATGATCATTGGGTGCTGCCCCTGATCGGTGATATTGGCTCGGTTCACGACGTTACCGGTATGGCGATTCTTGGAGTCACCTGCGTTGGTCTGATCTGCTTGCTGCCTATTTTTAATTATAAATTGAGTGATTTTGACGAAGAGGACTATGTGCAGGCACCTCCGGCGAGTAATCCACCGGGTCAAGGGTCCTGAAGACTGAGCGAATGGAGCCGCAGCGTATACTTATGGTGTCACCGGAGGTGGCCCCTTTTAAAAAGGTGGGTGGTCTGGCCGATGTGGTGGCTGCCCTCTCCAAGGCGCTGGCGGCGCGTGGTCATGATGTGCGCATTCTCATGCCACGCTACGCGGATCTGACCGGCTTTGTCGGTGCACAGCCGCTGGATGCGCCCCTGATTGTCCGCCTCGGCGGGCATGAGGCCTATGGCCGACTCTGGCAGCATTGTCTCCCGGGCAGTGAGGTGCCGTGTTACTTTATCGAGCACAACCAGTATTTCGGTGGCTCTTCAGTCTACACCGCTCCCAGTGGGATCGATCAGGACAATGGCAAGCGCTTCGTCTTTCTCAGTCGGGCCGCGATCGATTTTTGTGAGCAGACCGACTGGATACCCGATGTCATCCATTGCCATGACTGGCCCTGTGGTCTGACCCCGGTCTATCTCAATACGACGGAGGCAGAGCGCCCGATGGGCCGGGTCGCTACGGTTTTTACCATCCACAACCTGGAGCACCATGGCTGGTTTCACCGTAGCCTGCTGCAGTTTTCCGGCCTGCCGGACACGGTTTTTCGCAGCGATGGGCTCGAGTCGATGGGCGAGTTCAATATGCTCAAGGGCGGCCTCTACCATGCCACGAAAATTACTACCGTCAGCCCCCGCTATGCCGCCGAGGTGCAGACTGCTGACGGCGGCCACGGACTCAATTCACTGCTCCGTTTCCGCTCCTCAGACCTGATCGGTGTGCTCAATGGCGTCGATACCGAGGAGTGGGACCCGCAAACCGATCCATCGCTCCCGCAGCCCTACAGTGCCGAGAACTTCGCCGGTAAGGCCGCTGCCAAGGCCGCACTGCAGAGTGCCTACGGGCTGGAAATACGACCGGATGTGCCACTCTTCACCGTCGTCTCGCGCCTGGTGAATCAAAAGGGGCTCGACTTACTGGCGGGCATCGCCGACCGTCTGCTGGCCGATATGGAGATTCAGATCGCCGTGCTCGGCACAGGAGAGCCTCATCTGGAAGCCGCTTTTCATCAGCTGACCGCCCGCCACCCCGGTCGCTTCGGCTCTTATATCGGGTTTGATAACGAACTGGCCCACCTCACCATTGGGGGAGGGGATTGTTTTCTGATGCCGAGTCGCTTTGAGCCCTGCGGCCTCGGGCAAATGTACGCCATGATCTACGGCACCGTGCCCGTCGTACGGGCCACCGGGGGCCTGATCGACACCGTCTCGAAATACAACGAGGTCACCGGCAGCGGCACCGGCTTTGTCTTTGAGCATCCCACTCAGGAAGCGCTCTACTACACCATCGGCTGGGCCTGTGCCACCTACTACGACCGCCCCGCTGCATTTCATCAGCTGCAGCTCAGAGGCATGCGTGGTCACTATACATGGGACGGCTCTGCTGAAAAGTACGAAGCCGTTTACAGCTGGGCGCGCCAAGCGCGTGATGGAGCCTTTGATTAATGGCGCTTATCCGCTCGAAAGGGCTCTCTTCGGGCAGTTCACAGTTGTCCGCCTACTGGCCGAACAACTTCTTTAGCAAGTCGGTAGATCGTGCCATGGGGTTTTCACGAATGGCCTGCTCTTCGGCGGCCATCGCAGAAAACAGACTGTTCAGCGCCTGCTCGTTTACATATGCGTCGAGGTCTAAATCGCTTGCTCCGATTCCGGTGATCGATTGCACCCTCGAAATAAATCCGCCCCCGGATTTGGGCAAAGCCGACTGCATATCTTTATAGGCCCGAGTGGCACCCGTGCTCTCGGTCGCTTGAGCGATCAGTGGCAGCATACGCTCGGAAAGTTGCTGACGAGATTGTTTTTCCAAGAAGCGGGTGATCGCATCGGACTCTCCCTTCCAGAGCGTATTGAGGTCTTCCAGGGTTAGGTTATTGATTGTCGCCTTTACGATACTTGGAGCGGCGGCTACGCCTGATTCGGCGGCTCGGTTCAGGGTAGCCTGAAAATCGTCCAGGCGGTATTCCTGATTGACCAGAGCCAAGGGCTTGCGGAAATTTTCCACTGATTTCGGCAAAGGGATGCGGTAGATGTCGGAATTGGCAAAGCCACCGTTTTTCCCGAGGGAGGTCAGTGCACGTTCGGCGGATACAGCCAGGGTCTCACGCAGAGCGCGGGCTAATTCATCGGCATTTGCAAACACGCCGCTGCTGACCTCCTGCCCGGTCGGGCTTTTGAAAATAGAAAGTGCCCGGCTCTTCCAGGAGGAATCGGCGAGCGCCCAAGCGGCACTCAGTAAGAGAGCAAAACCAATGAGAAAAGAAAGCTTACGGTGAATCATGGGGTGACTATGCAATGTCTCAGCAAAATAGCCACAGAAAACAGTTAAAATAAGACTGTCCCTTTTTTTAGGCTTGACGTTGAGGTGGGTGGCTTGCAGGGTGTTTGTATGCGTTGTAAGAGAATAGTTGTTCGAGGTGATGTGGCTACTTACCACTGTATGACGCGGACTGTGAACGGGGAGCATTTGTTTAATGTGCGCTGTCGCGAGGTTTTGCGTAAGATGATCTGGCAGGTGGCTGATTTCTCGGGGGTTCGGGTGTTGACCTATTGTGTGATGGCGAATCATTTCCATGTGCTGGCTGAAGTGCCACCGCCGGGTCCGCTTTCCGACGCGGAATTGATGCGCCGCTATAAGGTGCTCTATCCGAAGCCGACTCGCTATGAGACGGCGTCCATTAAAGTGCTGGAGGGGAAGCTGGCTGCGGGCGGGGAGACGGCGGAAGCGATTCGGGAGCGCCTGCTGGCGCGTATGCATGATGTCTCTCAGTTTATGAAGACGCTGAAACAACGCTTTTCTATTTGGTTTAATCAAACGCATGATCGCTTTGGCACTCTGTGGGCGGAGCGCTTTAAATCCGTGCTGGTGGAGGGGCGGGGGAATCCGTTGCAAACGATGGCGGCCTATATCGATCTCAACCCCGTGCGTGCGGGCTTGGTTCAGGACCCGAAGGACTACCGCTTCTGTGGCTATGCAGAGGCGGTGGCGGGTAAGAAGCGGGCGATTGCTGGGCTGCTGCGCGTATGGGGTAACTTGCTGGGAGACGATCAAAGCGCACAGGCTATCCTGCAGGCACACCGGAATCTGATTTTTGGAATGGGTGCGGATCCCTGGTCGGTGAAGGGGGTCGTGATCGACCGGGAGACGGCCTGCCGGGTGATCGAACAACAAAAGGGTATCCTTCCAAAAATCACAGCGATGCGCTGCCGAATACGCTATTTCTCAGATGGTGTTATTTTGGGCTCTGAAGAATTTGTCCGGGGATTTGCCCGTGAGGTGCAAGCCGCCAGAAATCGAAAATATCCCATGCGGCCCCATCCGCTGGGGGGTGCCGATTGGGGGGACGTCACGGTGCTGCAAAATTTGCGCCAGGATGTCTATTCCTAGATCGGGCGGTTAGGCACCTAACATGGCTAAACATGTCAATCTACGCCCTATCGTAGCAGGGTTGGCTCTGCCGCCCTGG
>REBV01000152.1 GCA_007692545.1 Puniceicoccaceae bacterium | reverse complement strand
TCCGGCAAATAGACTTGCCTGGCTGTTTCCAAATACCATTCAGCGGGCTTGGCATCGGGAATCTGGCCCCAGCGGCGCATCTGAGTCAGAAACCAGATGCCATCACTGTACCAGGGGAAGGTGGCATGGTAGTTGAAGAAGACATTGAAGTCCGGCATCTCACGCTTATCCGTGCGCTGAAAGTAGAAATACCCGGTCATGGAATTTTTAATAATATCAAAGTCCGCACCGACGTAGTTGTCCCGCGAGAGGATGCGGCAGGCTTCTTCCCGGTTGACGAAGTTGCCCTCGGCATCGGTCTCATCCAGCCATTTGCCGGCCCGGATCAGGGCCTTGACGACGGCAATATGGGTATTCGGATTGTCCTCGGCCCAGGCTTTGGTCACACCCAGCACTTTCTCCGGATTGTTCTTCCAGATGTCGTAGTTGGTCGTGACCGGCACACCAATCCCCCGCGCCACCGCAGCCTGGTTCCAGGGCTCGCCCACACAATAACCGGAAATGTTGCCGGACTCCAGGGTCGCGGGCATGAGCGGCGGCGGTGTGACCGAGAGCTCAACTTCTGCATCAGTGCGTCCACCCACATCCGCCCGCGTATACATCCCGGGGTGTATGCCCGCAGCAGCCAACCAGTAGCGCAACTCGTAGTTATGGGTCGAGACCGGAAAAACCATCCCCATCTGCAGTTTACGCCCTTCGTCGAGATAGCGCTGGACGACTGGCTTGAGGGCATCGGCCCGAATCGGATGCTCGGGTTGATCGACGTTCAGGGCAAAATCGTTTTGCTGCATCTCCCGCCAGATTGCGTTGGATACGGTGATGGCATTGCCATTCAGATCCATCGTAAAAGCGGTCACCACGTCTGCCTGGGTACCGATCCCGATAGTTGCGGCAATCGGCTGACCGGAGAGCATGTGGGCACCGTCGAGGTCGCCATTGATGACATTGTCGAGCAATGTCTTCCAGTTAGGCTGGGCAATGACTTCGGCACGTATGCCCTCGTCGGCGAAAAAGCCTTTTTCCTTGGCGATAACCAGTGGTGCACAGTCAGTCAGTTTGATAAAACCAAACCGAAGAGAATCCTTTTCGAGGAACAACGGTTCGGCGAAGAGCGAGTTCGCAGCCATCAAGAGTGCGGGGAGAATGAGTCGTTTTGTGGTCTTGGTTTTCATAGTTTATTTTTTGGACGATTGAATTAAAGCGCGTGCTGACTGGCAGCTTGCTGGTAGATTGAAGCGCGGAAGATGCGCGAAATTGTTTTCGCCGGGATCGGCTCGAGTTTTCGACCCGGCAGGTAGCGGATCAAATCCTCATAGACCGATTTGGCCCGCTGCGGATCGGGCCGATTGACCTCGTCGCCGCTAAAGCGAATAAATTGCCCCGCTGAGAAGTTTCCGTAGCCCATCGGGAAATTGCCCGACAAAGCATTTGAGAGCGTCTTGGGACTGCAGTTCAAATAGCCCGGCTTGGATAGAATATTGAGCATCTCCTTGCGCCGGTCCGCTTGATCGCAATAGGCGCAGGCATCCCGCAAGACCTCGATCATCCGCTGATACTCCTCACCGCGATAGGTATTGAAGCGCTCGGTCGTGGCCAAGACCTTCTCCGGATAGCCGCTGGCGATCGCCTCACTGGTGGTGACACAAAAGCCGAGCGCTTCCTCCACGGCGAGCGAGTTCCAGGGCTCACCCACACAGAAGCCGTCAATATTCTGCGATGCCATGTTGCGCACCATTTGCTCTGGCGGCAGGACCGAGATGATCACGTCCTTATGCGGGCACAGACCGTGCTCTTCCAACCAGCGGCAAAGCATGAAATGATGCGATGAGGCGTGCGAAACCACACCAAAGACGATCTTGCGCGGACGAAACCCCTTTTTGATGTAGCGGCGCAGATCCACTCCATCCTTAATACCCTCTTCCCGCAACTGCTTAGAGAGTGTAATGGCATTCCCATTACAATTGAGCACCATGCCCGTAATCACCTCAGTCTTGGCCACATGAATACCCAATTGCATCACGAAAGGCATCGGGCTCAGCGCCTGGGCCACATCCAGCTGACCAAAAGCCAGCTTGTCCCGGATCGTAGCCCAACCGACCTCACGGGTGAGCTCGACACTCAAGTCGGCATCCCGAAACATCCCGAGACTATCCGCGATGATGAGTGGTGCCGCATCGAGCAGCCGAACGTAACCCAGGCGGATGGGCACCCCCCGGCGGCTGTAGTTGGATTGTGAGAATGTTTGTGTGGTCATTTAATGCCAATTTAGCATTGACCATACCGATCTCTCAAATAAGCCCTATAAATGAAATCATAGATTCCATTAATTCCGCTCATGCTTGAAACCATCGATAGCCGCCAGCTACTCGCTTTCTGCACTCTGGTGCAGACTGGGAGCTTCACCGAAACCGCCAAAGCGCTCAACCTGACCCAGTCGGCCATTAGCCACTCAGTGAAAAACCTGGAGTCGGATTTGCGCTCTCAGTTGGTCACGCGAACGGGCCGAAAAATCCACATCACGGAAGACGGTGAAGAGCTGTATAAAGATGCGCAAAACATTCTTAATCAAATGCAAGGAGTGCGCATGCGAATTCAGGATCGGGCCAATTGGGGGCGTGGCCGGCTACGTGTCGGAGCCAGTACAACGGCCTGCCAGCATATCCTTCCTAACGTGCTCAGAGAGTTCAATGAGTGCTTCCCGGATTGCATACTGACAGTCGCCCCGGCGGATACCCCCGAGCTGTTGGATAAGGTGCGCCGCCATGAGATCGATCTGGCGATCATCGTCGCCCAAAACGGACTGACTGACGTTGAAGTGAAGCCATTATTTTCAGATGAGTTAATTTTGGTGGCCTCGCCGATTCATGATTTTGTACAAAATGGACGCATTTCGGTGAGCAAAATTGCTCAGGAACGTATCGTATTGTACAATAAGGGGAGTCAAACCTTCGGGCTGATTGAGCATTTTTTCCGTCAGAACAAGGTATTACTGGATAACTACATCGAGCTGGGCAGCATGGAAGCGATCAAGGAGATGGTCAAAATCAACTACGGGATCAGTTTTCTGGCCTCGTGGGTGGTGGAAAAAGAGATCAACCAAGGCAGCCTGGTGCCGATCTCGATCGGACGTAAGAAAATACTGCGGGATTGGGGCATCTGCCATGCCAAAGACAAAAAACTATCGATCACCGAGGAGACCTTTCTCGGTATTTGTGAATCCGTAGCCAGCAACATGAAATAGCGACGGATCGTCTTCTTTGAGAGATTCGATAAAGACGCAGCCCATGATTCCCGCCGAAATCCTCAACCGCAAGGGGGCTCGTAACACCGCAAACTATCCAAGCGTCGCCAAGTACTTCCGCCGCATTGAGAAACCGACAACAACAAGGCCGATTCCCAAGGTGCTCCAGCCAGGCTCCGGAATTATTCCGAGGATAAGATCATCGTATTGGTTGATCGCTACCATGAAGTTGTAGTCGCCGCGATTGGCGGTGTTGGTATGGACATTCGTGCCGAAAGTAGATATATTTTGAAATTCGACTGCAACCGCAAGTACGGTGAGAAACCACTCACCATCAAATTCCTGAAAAAAGCCGCTGCCTGAGTCGTAGCGGGCAAGAGCGGCCTGATAAATTCCCTGATTATTGCCGAGGACCGTCACCAAACCGCTTTGATTGTATTCGATTGAGTTAGAGGTATACTCTAGGGTCGTCATGAACGCAGGTGAATTTTGCCCCCAGCGCTTGTCGAGCGTGGTCTCGTCCCCCCATTCGACGGCGTCTGTCCCGGTTGGAACATTAGGATCGCGCCCCTAGCCCCAGGCGACATGGAAGCCCATGCTGGTCGAGTTAGATTCACCGGTGTAGAGCTTTGCCGCTGCCACAGCAGGAGTGTCAGCGAGTTTAAAGATCTTCATGTCGGTCGTTCCAATTCGCACAGGATCAAGGC
>REBV01000040.1 GCA_007692545.1 Puniceicoccaceae bacterium | reverse complement strand
GGGTTTCAATGATCGGCAGCGCCGTCAGTGAACCGGTCTTGCCTTTGACTTCGCCCTTGGTGAACTTCTCTACGTACTCTTCGTTGACACGAGCGGCGCGCTCAAGCAGACGCGAGTGCAGGTAGAAAACGTCACCGGGGTAGGCTTCACGGCCGGGGGGACGACGCAGCAGCAGGGAGATCTGGCGATAAGCCCAGGCCTGCTTGGTCAAATCATCATAGATGATCAGGGCGTCCTGACCGCGGTCACGGTAGTATTCGCCGATGGTACAGCCAGTAAAGGCGGCCAGAAACTGCATGGACGCTGGGTCAGAAGCGGTAGCGGCAACCACGACCGTGTGGTCCATGGCGTTGTGTTCTTCGAGCTTGCGCACGACCGACGCTACGGACGAGGCTTTCTGGCCGATGGCGACATAAATACACTTAATGCCGGAATCTTTCTGGTTGATAATGGTGTCCACAGCGATCGCGGACTTACCGATCTGCCGGTCACCAATAATCAGTTCGCGCTGGCCGCGGCCGATGGGGACCATGGCGTCAACGGCTTTCAGACCCGTCTGCACGGGCTGATCCACCGATTTACGCCAGATAACGCCGGGGGCGATTTTCTCGATGGCGTCGGTCTCATCGGTGTTAACCGGGCCTTTGCCGTCGATGGGCGTACCCAAAGCGTCCACAACGCGACCTTCGAGGGCAGGGCCAACCGGCACTTCCAGAATGCGGCCGGTACACTGACATTTCTGCCCTTCGGCAATGCCCTTGTAATCACCCAGGACCACAGCACCCACCGAGTCGCGCTCGAGGTTGAGAGCCATGCCGAAGGTGCCGCCTTCAAACTCGATCATTTCGCCGTACATCACGTCTGCGAGACCGTGAACCCGGACGATGCCGTCTGATACAGATACCACCGTGCCCTCTTGGCGGGCTTCGGAGGCCACATCGAGTTTCTCGATGCGCTGTTTGATAATGTCGCTAATCTCGGATGGATTCAGCTGCTGCATGCTTGTTTCCTCAATCCTACGAATTGATTGCTCTGGAGAGCTTGTCTAAACGACCGCGCAAGGAACCATCAATCACCATGTCGCCGTACTTGAGGACGGCGCCGCCCAACAGGGACGGATCGATCTGGGTGTGAATATTGATTTTGCGGGCCAACTTGGTCGCGAGTGACGCCGCCAGCTTTTCCTGAGCCTCGGAGTCCAGAGCAATCGCGGTGATTAGTTCAACGTCGACCGCCTTCTCGTGCTCGGTTTTGAACTGCGCGAACTGACGCACAATGCCCGGCAGGAGCGGCAGACGTTTATTCTGGGCAAGTAACTTGACAAAATTGCCGACCGGTTCGTTCAACTCATCGCCACACACATCAATGATGATGGTGGCCTGATGACTGGCCGAAAGGGCGGGGGACTCAATGCCCGCAACCACCTTTTCGTGCTGAACCACCGCTGCAAGCAACGCCAGCTGCTGGTGCCACACCGACAGCTGGTCGTTACTCAACGCAAACTGAAAAGCCGCCCGTGCGTATGGTCGTGCGAGTGTACTCAGTTCTGCCACGGATCACCTCATCTATAAGTTGGCGGCCAATTTATCCAACATGGCCTTATGAGTTGATTCGTCAACCGAAGCTTCCAGCACTTTTTCCGCACCCACAATTGCCAGGGTAGCCACCTGAGCGCGCAACTTCTCTTTGGCGCGCTCGGACTCCTGGGCAATCTCGGCTTGGGCAGCTGTTTTCACACGCTCGGCCTCGACCTGGGCTTTGTCTTTGGCCTCATCGACAATCTGGGAGCCGCGCTTGTTGGCCAGCTCCACGATACCGGATGCTTCCTGTTTGGCTTCACGCAGAATCTTCTTGGCCTTTTCCTGCGCCAATTCCAGATCCTGCTCGGCCCGATCCGAAGCCGCCAACCCGTCTGCTATCTTTTTGCGGCGATCTTCGATCGCCGTCAGCAACGGCGGCCAAACAAACTTGCCGCAAAACCAGACGAAGATGGCAAACGCGATCATCTGCCCGATAAAGGTTAAATTGAAATTCACGACTTTACCTCGTCTTTTGTTGGGTTACGCGAAGAGTGTGCCTCAACGGCGCAAACGTCACTAGGCAACAACGAAGACAAGTACCAGAGAGATACCAACGCTGATGATCGGGATCGCTTCTACCAGACCGGCAATAATGAAGAACTTGGTCTGCAGAGCCGGAGCCAGCTCGGGCTGACGGGCAGTAGTTTCCAGCAGCTTACAACCCAGCAGGGTCATACCCAGTGAAGCACCCAGGGCAGCAGCAGTCAGAATGATAGCGACGGCGATAAAGATCATAGTTTTCTCCTAGACTTACGTCAGTTCAAGTTTTAGTGGTTTAAAGGTGTAACAAAGGTTTCAAAGAGGGCGGCGCGCCGCCCCCGTTTAAAAATCAGTGGTCCTCGTGTGCCATCGACAGATAGACGATGGTCAACACCATGAAAATAAAGGCCTGTAGCACAATTACCATAATATGGAATATTGCCCAGAGCACTTGCGCCCCCGCCGCCAGCGGCAGGTACAGGAGCCCGGCGCCGAACAGGGCCGCAATCAACAGGAAGATGACCTCCCCGGCAAACATGTTGCCAAACAGACGCAGACCCAGGCTGATGGGCTTGGACAGCAGGCCGATGATTTCCAGCAACAGGTTGACCGGAATCAGGAGCCAGGTATTAAAGGGGGTGAAAGACAGTTCTTTGAGGAAACCCCAACCTTTTACCTTGATCGAGTAGTAAATCACCATCAAGAGTACAAAGAAGGCCATGCCCAGGGTGACGTTCGGGTCGGTGGTGGGGGCTATCTTCTGGAATTCTACGCCGCCCAGCATCTCCAGCGGGTAAGGTATAAGATCCACCGGCACCAGCTTCATGAGGTTCATCATGAACACCCAGGTAAAGATGGTCAGCGCGATAGGCGCAATCGGCATAACACGACCGTGGAAAACTTCCTTGGTGGTATTAGCCACAAAATCCACAATCATTTCGATAAAGCACTGGAAGCGGCCGGGCTGCTCGGGAGAGGCGCGGCGGGCCGCGAAAAACAGCAGGCTCATGGTGAGAATACCCAAGCCGATGGCCCACATCAGACTGTCGACGTGGAAGGCCATAAAGCCCATGGCTTCGGCTTCCTCGGCACAGCGGGCGAACGCCCAATGGGTGTTTTCTACAACACCGGCACCGTAGCAAAGCTCGGTGCCCTCGTTCAGACGACCATAGGTAAGGTTGACCAGATGGTGTCCGATATACTCGCCAGCGTTCTCGTATTCACCTGCTGCCATGATCTCAAGGTACCCTTTTCCGCTAATTAACGGTTCCGCGTATTAATGCGGTTGTGAAATTAAAATCGGTGCTGCGATGGCGGTCAGCGTATTCAACCCAAATACGGTCACGACCGTTACCGCTACAGAGATATCGAGCTCACTGCGCCAGAGCAGCAGCAGCCCAACAAAAATAATGACCCATTTGCCCAACATACCCGCTGCGGCACCCGCCAGGTAGGCCCCGCTTTTCGGATCACCAAAGCCGCGCAGGCTTCGCCAGATCCAGAAACTCTGGGCGAGCACCGAAATCAGCCCCGCCAGAAGCAGACTTTTGACCCATTCGGGCCAGAACAGTACGCTGAGCAACGACGCTACCAGCAAAACCAGGCATTGAAGCAGAATTAGACGCCACAGTACCGGGCGTCGGATGGAGGATTTTCGGGTGGCATTGAGCGATCTCATGACGACTCTATACCCCCTCCTGCGTATTCTGACTCATCCAGTTGCCAGCGATTTTCTGTATTTTTTTGTGTGGGTTATGCGAGCTTAGGCTCCAACATAACCGGCCCCGATGACGCTTTGCGGACATTGGCAAGCCTCACCTTAGGGCCGCAGCATTATAGGGATAAAGGCGCTTCGCTTCAACCACAAATCGGGCCTGAACGACCCGGAATTGGC
>REBV01000041.1 GCA_007692545.1 Puniceicoccaceae bacterium | reverse complement strand
TCTCGTTATATGCGGACATATCTCCTGCTTTAATGCGCTCTATGAGAATATCATCGGTAGGTATCGTCTCAGTTTTGGCAGTCATGGTAGGGTTCATATAAGGGAGATCGTTTAAGGATTAGATTTGTTCCCTAAAAGAACGTTCAAAGTTTAAAAAAATTACTGTTCCTTTACTTGACAAGCTCAATCAGCCAACCTTTTATACCGCGCTTTCAAAGGGGTATGGGTCGTTAGCTCAATCGGTAGAGCAGTTGACTTTTAATCAATTGGTTCGGGGTTCAAGTCCCCGACGGCCTACCACTCTCAAGCCGCTCCAATAGGTAGTCGAGCGGGCTTGCCCCTCGACCAAATACGGCCGCATATGCCGAACACCCGCAGCATTAGCCACGCCTGAAGAATCAACGCATGCGGTCATTAGCGTGAGCTGGGCAGAGTAGCTCACGCTTCCAGCGTGTCCAACCACCCCGCGACACACTGTTTTATTTACCGGCTATAATAACTACTTATTCCAGGCCGGCAACTTCTTCCAGCGCGACCTGAGCTTCGAGCAAATCCACCATATACTTCGCTGGCTTATAGTGCTCGATGAGAACTTCGGTCTGATCACCGCGAATCATGCGTGCTTGTTGCAGGCGTATTTCGGGCGTCTTGTGGGGGGCGTAGAGCACATCATCGTGCGAGGCATTGGCGTGCTCTTTAAACAGGTCGGGCGTGATCTTACCGCCCAGATGATCATCCCGACCGGTGGCCACGTGGATCGTGCCGAGGATTTTTTCATCCTGTATGTCACGGCCCGAGAAAGGCAGCACTTGCGTGCCGAAGCCGAGTTCGCCGATAGCGCCGATCATCGGGTCATCTTTGAGGCGGCGGTTATGCTCCTCGATCTCGGCGTAATCGCCGTAAACAAATTGCGACTTAATGATCCGCCCGTTCTCTACGTGAAGCAGGCCGATCGTGCTCTCGTCATACTTGAAAGGGAATACCCCCTCGGCGCTTTCCGGCACGAAGTAAACCTCGCCAGCCGGCAGGTTGGCCACATCAGGCTTGCCAGGGGGGCAGAGGCCATGGCTCTTTTGCGCTTCCTGACCGTTGGTATACAGCGTCAGGGTATAGACCTTATTTTCCACTTCGAAATCAATCTCGAAGCGGTCGGCTTTGGTCAGGCCCAATCGAAGCCTTTCGGCTTCCTCGCTGACGATGTCGTAGTCCACCGCGAGGCCCGTATCGAGGATGATCTGGTTTAAGCCGTGCAGCGTCGCTCCGCGAAAGCCAAACTCCTTGCACTTGGCCGTGAGCGGTGCTGTGGCGGAAAAGGTCGATACCACCAGCACGATGTCGTACTTCGAGTAAATATCGCGGTCCAGACTCAGGTGATTGCCGTCCGGATCATAGCAATCATCTTCCATATCCAGATTACTACCGCCGGTCTCTTTGTAGGCGTAGATCTCGCCGCCAGTCCAGTTCATCGCCTCCAGCGCCCCATTTTTGAAGCCCTTGTAAAAAACTTCGTGACCGTAGTTCTGAATTGAGAGCGTTTCGTCGCTGAGAAATTTAAAATCCTCAATATCTGCCGGATTCGGCAGGTCGATCAGGATGCAGACTTTTTCACTGTTGCCCCGACCAAAACAGGTGGTGAGGAGCCGCGTCAGACTAAAAGGAGCAAATGTGCGTTCATTAGCGTTGAGTATCATGGTTCTATGATTTTAGGGTTATTGGTTCGTTTATAATTCTAACAGTTTGTATTTTAGCTGCCTGCCCCCTGCTGTCAAAGCTCGGGCAGAAGATATTTTACTTTTCTTACAATCGACCCGCCCTTTTGAACCTTACAAAATTGAAGCAAAACGATGAAACGCACCTTTGATATTTTTGCATCGATTGCCCTGCTTTTGGCACTCAGTCTTCCCCTGCTGCTTCTTACTTCCCTGCACGCGCTTCAGCTGGGCCGCCCGCTCTTTTTCCGTCAAACACGGGCGGGCCTGGGGGGCGAGCCCTTTCAAATCATCAAGTTCCGCACCATGCGGGAAGGTGCCGGCAGCGATGCCGAGCGCCTCTCCAAATGGGGGCAATTTCTCCGCAGCACCAGCCTGGATGAGTTGCCGGAGCTGTGGAATGTCCTCAAGGGCGAAATGAGCCTGGTCGGCCCCCGCCCCCTGCCGACCGCCTACCTGCCCCGCTACTCAGCCGAGCAGGCGCGCCGCCACGACGTCCGCCCCGGCATCACCGGTTGGGCACAGGTCAACGGGCGCAACGGACTCTCCTGGCAGCGCCAGTTCGAGCTCGATCTCTGGTATGTCGACCAGCATTCGTTCTTGCTCGACTTGAAAATACTCGGTTTAACCATTTACACCGTGCTCCGCAGGGAAAATATCTCCGAAGCTGGCCAAGCCACCCGGAGTGAGTTTCTCGGGAATAAGTAATACAATCGTCCACTTAAATGCTACCTTCAGTATGACAGTAAAAAGAGAACAAGTTTTAACAATTATACTAGAAACACTGCATGAGCTAGGGGAAGATATCGCCTCGGATGAGCTCATGAATGCTGATGAAGCCACCCGGCTTTTCGGCGCAAGAAGCCCACTCGACAGCATCAACCTCGTAAACTTTATAGCAGAGGTCGAAGAACGTATCTCAGATGATTTCGGCATAGAGATAGTCCTGGCTAACCAGAATGCAATGAGCATGACTCATTCGCCATTCAGAAGAGTTTCCAGCTGCACAGACTATGTTTTGACTTTAATAGAACAACAGAAATCATGAGTCGAATTGCATGCATCACAGGAACGCGCAAGGGAATCGGACGTCATCTCGCGCTACATTTGTTAGAAAAAGGTTGGATTGTGGCTGGATGCAGCCGTAAAGAATGCGACTTGGAGCACACTAATTACAAACATTACCGCCTTGATGTAGGCGAGGAGGATGAGGTAGTCAATGTGGTCCGCCAAATCAAGCGAGAGCTCGGGCCAATCTACGCACTGATTAACAATGCAGGGACGGCAACGATGAATCATATCTTGCTAAGTCCGAAGAAGAGCTACGACCGTATTTTTGATACCAATGTTTTAGGTACCTATTTAATGCTCCGGGAGTGCGGAAAGCAAATGAGTCGCTCAGGGGGCGGTCGCATCGTGAATTTCACAAGTATTGCACGTCCGCTTGGTTTGGAAGGCGAAGCACTGTATGCCGCAAGTAAGGCCAGTGTAGAATCTCTCACGCAGATAGCAGCTAAAGAACTGGCTAATTTCAATATCACTGTGAATGCAATTGGCCCCACGCCGATTGAAACCGATCTAATCAAAAATGTGCCACCGGGAAAAATCCAAACTCTAATTGAGCGCCAGGCCATTCCCCGTTTTGGTACTGTCGAGGATGTCGCAAATTGCATTGATTTTTTCCTTCAAGACGCAAGCGCGTTCATCACAGGCCAAACTATTTACTTAGGTGGCGTTACTTAAGGCTACGACAATGAAAGAAACATGGTGGTTTAAGCGTTTTACGGATTTTTCAGATCGTCCATTTTTAGTGAATGGAGAGACGTGCTATAGCTATTGTGACCTGGTCGAGCGAATGGAAGCTTTCTCCCAGGAATTCACTGGAAAAGGAGTCGAAGGGGGCGATGTCGTGGCCTTGCACGGCGACTATACACTCAACGGAATCGCCGCGCTGTTTGCTCTATTTGGATGTGGGGCTATCGTTGCACCAATTGCCGCTGTTTCGAAAGACGAAAAATCTTTGCGTGAACAAGCTGCACAAGCTAATTGGCGAATTAAAGCCGGACAGACTCTTTTAGTTGAGCCAATGGAGTATTCGAAAAAACACCATGAACACATCAGCCATCTGAAAGAAAACCAACACCCGGGCTTAATACTTTTCAGCAGCGGCACCTCCGGGGCACCAAAGGCAATGATACATGATGCCGAAGATTTTCTCGCCGCCTTCAAACACAAACGCGCACGACGGCTTAACATTTTAATCTTTCTA
>REBV01000042.1 GCA_007692545.1 Puniceicoccaceae bacterium | reverse complement strand
ATATCGACTTAAACCCGGTGCGAGCGGGGCTGGTGGAGGACCCGAAGGACTACCGCTTTTGCGGCTATGCGGAGGCGGTGGCGGGTGGCGCTTCTGCGCTGGAGGGGCTGCGGCGTATCTGGTCGGGCTATGCGGGTCCGGTGGATGGGGCGGAGGCCCTGCGGGAACACCGCCTGCTGCTCTTCGGGCAGGGAGCCATGCCGGGCGCGGGAGCCTCGATCAGCCGTGAGCAGGCTTTACAGGTGCTGGAAAAGCAGGGGGGTGTCTTGCCGAGGTCGGCGGCCCTGCGCTGCCGGGTGCGCTATTTGACGGATGGAGCCATTCTGGGCTCGGCCGAGTTTGTGCGCTCATTCCAGCGGGACTGGCAACAGGGGCGGTCGCGACCGGTGCCAGCGGGCGGTCATCCGCTGAAGGGGGCCGACTGGCAGGGCTTGGCCGTGGTTAAGGCCCTGCGGCGGAAGGTTTTTGACTAGGACAGCGCTCGCGGGCTAATCCTTGGGTGGGCGATCATACCAAAATCCACAAAGCTTACGGGAGCGCACGGCGAGTGGCATGATCACCATCAGCCCGACCCAGCCGAGGATTTGTGGGCCGGAATACCACTTGAGCTTGCGGGCTGAAGTCATGGCGGGGGCCTGATCCAATATTTGGAAGGACAAGCCGCGCGACTTTCCCCATTTTTTGAGTTGCCTGGAGAAGCGGACCTCTTCGCTGGCGTAAAGTGATTGGTCAAAACCTCCGATGGCTTCGAAGGCGTCCCGCTGGCAATACAGAAAGCTTCCGGCGGCGGTGCGGGTGAGTCGGGAAATGCGCTCCCATAGACCGATGCCCAGGCGTCCGATGAGGCTCACTTCACCTTCGAATTTGATGACGGACCCTCCGCCGACCGATTGACCGGTATCCAGTTGTCGCAAGGCCTCTGGTAAAAGTTCTGGCGGGATGCGCGTGTCTGCATCAATAAAGATGAGGTGACGGCCTGCGCTTTGCGCAGCTCCGGCATTGCGTGCGCGGGCGATTTGATTGATGGGCTCGTGCACGACCTTGTCAGCTCCATGCTGTAGGGCGACCGCGCGGGTGTCGTCGCTGGAATTATTGTCGACAACAATGCACTCGCCCGGTGCCTGAACTCCGGCCATGGCGTGCCGGATGGCTGCCAGGGTCTCCGGGAGTTCTTCCGCTTCATTGTAGGCGGGGATGATAATAGAGTAAGTGGGAGGCACGTTCTTTTTTATTAAATGCAGATAGGAGAGCGCAGGTTCCTTTATTTTTCAACTTCCCGGTGTCGTGTTGAAATGGATGAACTCACAGTTCTGCTGGAATAATTTCGATTTGAGCTTATCTCTATTACATAATGCGTAGATTTCATATAAGTTTTTTTATTCTCTTAGTGGGCATCTTTGCTTGCGGGCGACTTTCGGCTGAGCCTGTGCAAGCGGACTACACCACGGTGGAGTTGATTGCAGAGGATTCGGCGATCGTTCCAGGGCAGGCGTTCAATGTGGCGATACGCTTCGTTATGGAGCCACACTGGCATATCTATTGGAAGAACCCGGGTGCGAGCGGGCTGCCGCCGGAAATCACCTGGGATTTGCCAGAGGGGATTGAGGCTGGCGGGATCGAGTGGCCGGCCCCCGAGCGAATCCCGCTGGAGGGCTTGATGAACTACGGCTATGAGGGTGTCGCAACCTTTATTGTCCCGATGAAAGCTTCTGAGTCTTTGCCCGTCGGTGAGCTGCTTACTTTAAAAGCGGACCTCTTTTGGTTGATTTGCAAGGAGGTCTGTCTGCCTGGAGACGCGAGTGTGGAGCTGAGCTTGCCCGTAGCCGATAGCTCGCAGCCGGCGGCTGAGGCGACTGCGTTTGAGGACGCTCGCAGTCAGCAGCCGATGGCTGTGGAAAATTGGACGGTTTCGGCGTTCTTGGGTGAGGATGGGATATTGCTCGAAATCGTCGGCGAATCGATTCCGGAAGATCTTTATTTTTATGCGGGGAGTGCCGGTGTGATTGACCCGAGTGCGGCACAAGCACCCACGTTTCAGGCAGCGGATATGGCGCGGCTTCGATTGGCCCCCGAGTCTACTTTCTGGAGTGAGCCCAGCGATTATTTGAGCGGGGTTTTGCAATCCGGGGGCCAGTCCTGGGAATTGGCAGTGCCCTTGCTCGCGGGCGATGGAATGCTCTTCAGCGATGAGGTCTCAGGGCTGGATAGCCCGGCTCCTGTTGGATTTGAGCAGAGCCTGTTGCAGTTGGGCCTGCCGGGATTTTTGCTGCTGGCCTTCCTGGGAGGGCTGATTTTAAACATCATGCCCTGCGTGCTGCCGGTGCTATCTTTGAAAGTGTTTTCGCTGCTCAAGCATGCTGGGCAGACCCGGCGGGAGGCGTTCAAGCACGGCTTGGCTTATACCCTTGGGGTAGTCCTGAGCTTTCTTGTTTTGGCGGGTGCGCTTTTCGCCCTGCGTGCCTTTGGGGAGCGGATCGGATGGGGGTTTCAGCTGCAGAGCCCTGAGTTTGTGGTTGTTTTAACAGCGATCTTCTTTCTCTTTGGCCTCAACCTGATGGGGGTCTTTGAACTGGGTGGCCGTCTCGTCGGTGCAGACGCAGGGGTGGCTAAGCGTAATGATGTGGTCGGCTCGTTTGGCATGGGTGTGCTGGCTGCCGTTGTGGGGGCTCCCTGCATGGGGCCGCTGGTCGCGGGAGTGAGTGGATTGGCTGTGCAGGCAAATGTGGCGACGGGTTTACTTATTTTCGGGATGATGGGGCTTGGCTTGGCCTCGCCATTTTTGGTGCTTTCGATTTTTCCGAAACTGGTGGCCTTCTTGCCCAAGCCCGGGCTTTGGATGGAGTCATTTAAGCAGGGGATGGGCTTCTTATTGATGGCTGCTGTGGTTTTCCTGGCTCTGGTTGCCGGGCAACAGGGGGGCGTGGACGCGGTTATGGTCCTCTTGCTGGTGATGCTATTTTGCGGCCTGGGCGCCTGGATCTATGGCCGTTGGGGGGCTGCTTCGCGAAGTCGGCGCTCGAAACGGATCAGTCAGGTCCTGGCCCTATTATTGATTCTCGGATCGCTCAGCTGGGCGATCGGTGCGACACAAGCAGCCTATTCGAATCATGGAGCGACGACCACACTTGGCGATGCCAGTGGGCAATGGACCGACTGGTCTGAAGACAAAGTTCAGGCTACCTTGGCTGAGGGGCGTCCCGTATTTGTAGATTTCACGGCGACGTGGTGCCTCATTTGCCAGGTGAATAAAAGGGTGGCCTTGCGCACAGATGCGACAGCGGCACTCTTTGAAGAATACGGGATTGTGGCACTCACGGCAGATTGGACGCGCTATGATCCGGCGATCACGGACGCGCTGGAGTCGTTTGACCGCTCAGGGGTGCCGCTCTATTTGCTGTATGCCCCGGATGGTGAGGTGACGATTTTACCTCAGAGTCTGACCTCGTCAATGATTCGCCAGGCAGTGGAGCGTGCCTTGTGAGATGCTAAATGAATAGATTTGCAATAGGGGTAAAGTCGTCTGAAAAGAGACTATGTTTTATGATGAGGTAAAAGTTAATTTCCATGCAGGCAACGGCGGCGACGGCTGTTTTAGCTTTCGTCGTGCCAAATATGAGCCCAAGGGTGGACCTGACGGCGGTGATGGTGGCCGTGGGGGCGATGTTTATATTGTGGGCGATACCAATGTGGCGGACCTCACGGATTTTCACTTCAAGCCCGGATGGAAAGCGAAGAATGGGGAAACGGGCCGGGGTAGTGATCAGCACGGTGCCAACGGTGACTCGATCACGCTGAGACTACCGGTCGGCACGATCGTGGTGGACCGTGAATCGGGTGACCCGATCGCCGAGGTGCTGGAGCACGGTGATAGCGTTTTGCTGCTGAGAGGCGGCGAAGGCGGCAAGGGCAACGCCCAGTTTAAGTCGTCGACCAATCAGGCACCGCGGCAATTCACGCTGGGCAAGCCGGGTGAGTCGGGTGACTTTCGATTGATTATCAAGACGATTGCGGATGTGGGTCTGATTGG
>REBV01000044.1 GCA_007692545.1 Puniceicoccaceae bacterium | reverse complement strand
CGAAGGCAACACCACCAACTCATCACCCTTGTGCACGATACCCGAGGCAATAGTGCCGGCGAAGCCACGAAAATTCAGGTTCGGCCGCGTCACCAATTGCACCGGAAAACGCAAATCCTTGAGGTTGCGGTCAGCGGCAATTTCCACTGTCTCGAGGATTTCCATCAACGTCTGGCCTTCATACCACGGGCTCTGCTCGCTGCGGTTAACCACGTTGTCACCCTTGAGGGCTGACATAGGCACAAAGTGCACACTGTTACCGTCAAGGGTTTCCAGCCCGGCAGCGAACTGGCGGTAATCGTCACAGATCCGCTCGAATACCGCCTGATCAAAGCCCATCAGGTCCATCTTGTTGACCGCAACAACGATGTGCTTGATACCCAGCAAAGAGGCAATAAAACTGTGCCGCTTGGTTTGCGTCTGCACACCATGGCGTGCATCAATCAGAATGATTGCCAGGTCGCAGGTTGAAGCACCGGTAGCCATATTGCGTGTGTACTGCTCATGGCCGGGCGTATCGGCAATGATGAACTTGCGCTTGGCGGTAGAAAAATAGCGATAGGCGACATCAATGGTGATGCCCTGCTCGCGCTCGGCCTGCAACCCGTCAACCAGCAAGGCCAAATCGACCTCTTCACCCGTCGTGCCGGACTTTTTCGAGTCCTTGGTGATGGCTTCCATGTGATCTTCATAGATCATCTTGGAATCGTGCAACAAACGCCCGATCAGCGTACTTTTGCCGTCATCGACATTACCGCAGGTCAGAAACCGCAGCAGTTCCTTGCGCTCATGCTGAGCCAGGTAAGCGAGAATATCGTCGCTGATCAAATCCGATTGGTGAGACATGGTAATTCCTCAGAAGTAGCCCTGGCGTTTCTTTTCTTCCATCGAGCCAGCGGAGTCATGGTCGATGACTCGCCCCTGGCGCTCAGAAGTCCGCGTCAGGAGCATCTCCTGAATGATATCCGGCAGGGTTGCTGCCTCGGACTCTACCGCCCCGGTCAGGGGGTAGCAGCCCAGGGTGCGGAAACGCACATTTTTCATCTGCGGGGTTTCACCCGGCTCCAGTGGCATGCGGTCATCATCGACCATGATCAGCGACCCATCACGCTCAACCACCGGCCGCTCGGCAGCAAAATACAGGGGAACAATGGGGATGCTTTCCAGATAGATATATTGCCAGATATCCAGTTCGGTCCAGTTCGACAGAGGGAATACACGGATGCTTTCGCCCTTGTGCACTTTGCCGTTGTAGATATTCCACAACTCCGGGCGCTGGTTCTTCGGATCCCAGCGGTGGTGTTTGTCACGGAAGGAATACACCCGCTCCTTGGCACGGGATTTTTCCTCGTCACGCCGGGCTCCACCGAAAGCTGCATCAAAACCGTATTTGTCCAGCGCCTGCTTCAAGCCCTGGGTTTTCATGACATCGGTATGCACCGCACTACCATGGGTAAAGGGCCCAATGCCTTGATCGACCCCTTCCTGGTTCTTGTGTACCAGCAGGTCGAGATCCATTTCCTCGACCATCTTCTTGCGAAAGTCGTACATTTCGCGGAATTTCCAGCCAGTGTCCACATGCAGCACCGGAAACGGCAAACGACCAGGATAAAAGGCCTTGCGAGCCAAATGCAGCATCACGGCCGAATCCTTGCCAATCGAATACAGCATCACCGGGTTCTGAAATTCAGCCGCCACTTCACGAATGATGTGGATGCTTTCAGCTTCCAGCTGCTTGAGATGAGTCATTTTTTCCAGCATGGCACACTCGCGGAATCAAATAGGGGTGAATAGCACCCCGAAAACAGGATGCGAGGATTGTAGCAAAGGGCAAAGCTTATAATAAGCGCCCAGTCTAGAATCTTGGGGAATAAGCATATGCGGAAGTGGTTTGCTGAGGTCGACTGAATAGCGGGAACTGACCCAACCATTTCGATAGCCGGTAGCACTTAAGCGCCGCTATTGATTTTGACAGCCGCTCAGTCCAAGCAAGAGTTAAAACGCAAGACCCCACTTACGCCCGCTCACGACGTTCAATGGGCAAGCTTCCTGATGGCCGATCAAACCCTCGTATGGAAAAGAAGTTTTCTCCAGATAGCCAGCGAGCGCTGCGCTGTGCAGTACTGAGAACATGTTGATCATGAACAAAATAAGCAAACAGCTCCGCCACTTCTGGCTCCAGCGATTGTGGTTCAAACCACTCGGTCAGCAAGACAAACCACACCTGAAGCATTTGTTGTGTACCCGCTGCTCTGGCGCCGTATACCTGCAAGCGGTTGCGCATATTTTCCGCTTCGCTGTTCACTTCCTTGAGCCAACTCATGTCATTTTCCAGCTCCCGCTGCCGAGCACGAGCCGCTCGTATTTCTTTTGATTCAGTCGCCACACCGAAAATACCTGATCGCGGCCAGGTACCTCCTTGACTGTTCTCGAGCGCGCGAAGCTGTCCCGCAAGCTCAGCCAGCTCACGTTGATATGCATGCCAGATATTCGCCAGCCAACGGATATAAAACTGCATGTGATGGGTAAAGGCATCATGCCCCGGAGAATGCCGGCCGACTTGCCGTTGGTAATGTCTTACCAAGGCAAAGGCACTCCTTTGGCTTGGTGTTCTATCGTTAAAGACAAATAATTCTGCAGTTTCAGGGTCTCTTGCCTCCAACTCTTGCAGACTAGGGATAGACACCCCTGATGTAATGGCAGCGCGATACATTCGATGCAAACTTACCAGCGACAATTCATTGCTGGGCTTTTGCTCTCCGGGGGCGATACCCCCGCCGATGTCTTCACTGATGCCAGGCATCAATTCCTCAGACCAGCCCCGACGGCGCTCGCCAAGCAATCTCGCGCGTCTATAGAAACGGCGTTCATGGGCCGCCACCAGGTGTAAAACCGACTTGACTGAGGGGTGTATCAGGCCACCATCATCAATGCTATTGGTAGTGGGTAAAAAAAACTCCAGCGGCGGCATACTGGCAGCAGTTCGATCAACAGCGTCGAATAAACCCGCAAAAATAACTTCTACTCTGGCGTCTTTATAAAAATAGTCGTCGCCACGCTGCTCGGCTTTTTCCAACAAATTGTGGACAAATGCGCGAGCCAAGGTGGCGCCAAAATCAAAACCAAAAACGGAAATCTTGATCGTCCGAAGTGGAGGACCGCCTCGTAACTGCTCAATGGTCATATCAAGATCGGTTAATGCTCCTTGTAAACGAACATCCACCCCACTTTTAATCAAATGAGCGGCCCAACGCGAGTCCCTAATTGGCTCCACGACCTCTGCTGCGGTGTTGACCACCATATCTCTGAAAACTTTGAGCCCGTTTTGCGGCTTTTTTCTCAAACTACTTAAGTCACGCTTCAGGCGTTGCCACCAACTGCGACCACTCAAGTTGTCTTTAACCGCATCGACAGCTTGTCTACCTGCCACATCACCCGGGATCTCAGCCATTTCTGACCGTCCGCGACTTAGAGTGCCGCCCACTTGTGCGCCAAGTGACGCGTCATAACTCGCGCCTAGCCCACTAATATAAATAGCATGATAACTATCGAAATCAGTATCGTGCTCGGGATCCATATGTGCCAGAAAGAGGCGCCCGACGTTGCTGGTGCGCTCTTCTCGCAAATCATCCTCAAGATTTCTGGAAAACCCATCGAAGAAAACACCAAGATGTAAAGTCTTGCCACAAAGTGGCGATACGCCTTCGGGTAAGCGGCTGCGAGCACATACAGCCTGCGCCTGGCTCAGCGTTTCATAATCCATTACTCAGCTCCAGAAACATTTGCTTGGGATCCTCTGCTGCGCCTATGAGGAGAATCATGATTCGGGCTCCATGCAAGGCGAATCTCGTTGCCAGGAAAGAAGTGAACGTGAAGGTATTGATCATCACGGCCTCGCTGTGGATTTGGAACGTTAATCTCATAGCGCTCTTCAACTAAACCACGCTCGACTTGCTCTGGCGTTACATCCAGTATCCACACCACGGTTAAAGTATCGCCACGAATCCGCCAGCAGCAGGTGACCTTGCC
>REBV01000045.1 GCA_007692545.1 Puniceicoccaceae bacterium | reverse complement strand
CTCATCTCCACCCCAGGCACTGAGAATCGTTTGCCTTCTACCAGCGCGCCAGTCCGCAACCCGGACCCATGCCTCAACCGTCAGATCTCCAGGTAAGGTATCTGCAGACAAGGCAGTCGCAGCGACCGTAGCCGCTCCGTCAAAAACCAGATAATCCCGCTGTGCATCATCCGGATTCGGCACCGGACTCCGAGCAAGAACTACAAGGGGCAGGAGGCACGTAAAGAAAACAGGCCAAAGAATCTCAGAGAAGTGACCGAGTTGCTTCATCCAACTCAATATGGAGAAAAATCATGCACAAGCAAGTATCACGGTATTTTTGTTTAGTGCTCCTGATCAAAGCACCGGGCCCGCCCGCTCAAACGCCTCCCGGCACTATACCCGCACCCTCAGTTGCTTGAGCGACACCTTGCCCGGTTCATACTCCAATAAATTGTCTTCTTGTGTGCATGTCAGCGAAACTGCTCAGGGGGTAGGTTTTCAGAAGTCCCCTAGGTTCCAAGTTCTGAGGTATCGATCAAAGTCGCGGTGCAAGTCGGCACTCAGAGTGGTGCTTTCGAGTATGCCATGGAGGTGCCGGCGAGCGTCACTGATGGTTGCTTTCAGCACGCTGATTTCGTGAGCTTCGCCCATCAGCATGTTGTTTTCGAGTATTTCCAAGTGCTCATCGAGGATAATGGTAATGGCTTTATGCACTTCGCGATTGTTTCGTAAATAATTGACCAGCATCGAGTTCCCCCGTGCGTTGCGGTCTGCGAATTGATAGAAAAAGATCGAGATCGGTTTGCGAACTGAAGTTTGGGGCGGGCGAACTTCTGTATAAACTGTGTATTCTGTCCGGCCGTTTATAGAATAAGTCCAGATTGACCGGTTGGCGCTATTCGGGGTGAGCCCGAAGAAATCTGCCAGGAGTCGTTCATACTCACGCAGGTAATTACTACTGCGGCGATCCCAGGAGGAGAAAACGCTGCGCCAGTTCCGACTGCTGTAGCCGCTGTTAAAGCCCGACATGTCGAAGAAACCTGTCATCGGTGGCACGTTCAATGTTATTTCCCGGGCGATCTTTGTCTTTAATTCTGCTTCCAGATCTTCCTTCGTTCGGAGGCCTTCATAGAGCCCCATATTCAGAGTCACCGACTGGGTCCCTCCCCGCAGATTACTGTACTGCTGGTAGAGCGAAGGATGACGCGTCTCCATATCTCTCAGGTCGAAGGCTGGCCATTCCACAAAAATTTCACCTTGTTCACGGGTCACCATCGCGAAAAGTCCATTCGGGTGGGCTTCCCGGATGCCGATGAAATCCACCATGACTCCATTTGCGCCCCTCAAGGGGATGGTGCCGCTGGCAGTGAGCTGAGTCGGCAGCAGTCCGATACAGAGGAAGCAGCACAGTATTTGAGCGATTCTGCCGTGAATGGAAGGCCGGGCCCTGACTAAAGCCCAGCTTGGCTGTAAATATTTGCTAAAAATTCCCATAATGACATTTGTAAAAGCCCTTCAAGTGACTCGCCGATAAATAAACCAACCCAGCCCCAGCAGAACAGCCCAGAGCACATACTTACTTGAAGCAAGGCCGGCACCAGCGCCCCCGATCATGCTCTCGATTCCTGCAATATGAAGGGCCACGGGGTCATTGCCACGGTTTGCTTCGGAGCGGTCAAGGGTGCCGAGGTGCTTGCCTGATGAGTTTACCGCCAAAATCGTCGGAAAGCCCCGAACTCCAAATTCCCGGGCGAGTGCCTCGTTTTGTGCTTTGATTGTTGGCGGCAGGGTGTAAGTCCGCGGAAAGTCCGCTTTAAGCAAAATTAGATTGGCCGAGGCGAAGTTCCGGAAACGAGGATCGGCGGCGATCCCACGCTCGAAGGCAATGCATGGAGGGCACCAGTCGCTACCCGTGAATAAGATTAAAATCGGCCGGTTGTGGAGCGCCGCCTGTTTTTTTGCCAATTCGTAGTCGGTCAACCATCCGGTCATGGGCGGCGTGGCGGGTCGTTCGGTAGCGGTTGTGCGGGCAGGTGTGGGCGATGCCCGGTTGGCAGTTGTCTGCGCGGGGCTCGCTTCGGCAGAATTCCCTTCGATGCGTGCAACGACTCCATCGACCAAAATCACCCGGCGCTCGCCATAGCTTAAAATCTCCCGGTTGCCCATTTTAGCGATTCCCGTGGGTTGCCCCAGCGCTTCCAGGACGGCCTCGCGCGAGCCGCCAATATCCTGCCCTGAAACTTGTGCGGCCACAAAAAAGATAAATCCCAGAGGATAGAGAACAGGCAGAAGATAAGCTTTCACGGTTAGGGTGGTCGGGATTTAACGGTTGACTATGTGCCTTGGGAGCAAAAAAGCAGTCTTCGATAAGTGACTGCTTGAGCAGTTCTTGCAAGCCCTTTACATATCCTTGATGATGTCCTGCCCAGTTGGCGTGTTGGTGACAACAATGTTAATACCCGCGGTGATCTTCTGCGGGTATTCCTCCCGAGCGACGGGTTCGAAGGCACTAATATAACCCCCAGAGCCCATCAGATACTCGATGTCTACCTCGTTAATGCGATGCTCGAGGAAGTACTGCTCAGCCCCTGAGGCCAATTGGCGGACGTTATTATAGATGATCTTGGTTTGTGATGTCTCGCGAACCTTCTTGAAGGCGGGGATGGCTACGGCTGCGATTATGCCGATGATGGCAACAACCACCATGATTTCAAGTAAGGTAAATCCCCGCTTGGCAGTCTTATGGGTCTCATTTAGCATGCTACGCGTGGTATGAGTTATATAATAATCCAAGATGATATGTATTATTAGACCTATTATTTTGCCGCTCTCTCTCCTCTTATATCATATGATATTCTGCTTGAGGTCAAGCTTGATAGAAAAAATCGAGGAGTGCGAAGAACCATTCATGCAGAGGTAAACTCTTGTTGTTCTCAGGTTTACGGCTTGTGCCTGACGGAGGTGTCACCGCCGCTCAGATCCCTGGAAAATCTGCCCAGAAAACAATCCTTTTATGGGCTTGCCGGGTCCATGGCTTCAACCCTGCGGCATCTTCCGATTATTATTCAGCGTCGGCTTGGATTTGTCGAATATGGTAGCCTTCGTTCTGCAGCAGCGCGAGCAGCCCGTCCGATCCCGGCATGTGGCCGACGCCGACCAGCACGAACTCGGTTTCCGGTGTTTTCAGCATTGCTTGAATTTGGGGCACCCAATCCGCATTGCGGTCTGCCAGCATGGCCGCATGAATTTCCGGAAATCCCGCCTTCATCTCGGTCACAAAGCCTTTTTCCAGTGCGTCCACATCACCGCTGCGCCAAGCTTGTATGAGTGCGTCAAAGAAGGTTTCGATGTGGGCGAGATCCTGCAAGCTGTAGAGCACCAACTCGTCTTCCCTGCCATCGCCAAGGGTGCTGATCAGGTCGATTTGAAATTCGGCTGTCTCGAGGGCCTGGATCGTTTTACCATCCTTCTCTGCCAGCTTGGAAAAGTGGAGGTCGACACCTTCCTGGGTCACCCCGATGCGAGTCAGTGCCTGGAAGCTGAGCATCATGACCGCCATGCCCGGCTTGAATCCGTCCAGCACTTCGATCGGCAGGCCGAGTGCTTGGCCTTCCTGCGCGAGGGCGGTGTAGGCTTCATCGGATAGAACTGTCTTCAAGGTACGTCCGTCGGTATAACGGCTGCGTGCCATCAGGCTGAGGGCAAAGCCAGGATCCTTGATTTCGGCCGGGGCAATTTCAAAGACCAGTGTATCCGCCGCTGCATAGGCTTGATAAAACTCAGGCGGAAGCGGAAAGTCCGCGGCCCGCAGGACGTGGCAGGTCCCCCCGAGGTAGACGATGGATTCACCTTTGGAAACTTCCCAAACAGAACTTTGGCCCGACACCTGCGCGAACAGGCAAAAGGGCAGCAGGCAATAGATAAGTCGGGATACAATGATTTGAAGCATACCCATGAGCTTGTTCCCCGGCTCGGCAAAAGCAAATTTAAAGGTAGCGTCCAGTCTCTGTCAGGGCAAAACGAGACATTGACGCCCGCGCATAGTTATTTATAGCTTATGGCTATTA
>REBV01000315.1 GCA_007692545.1 Puniceicoccaceae bacterium | reverse complement strand
ACTGTCCATCCCTCAGGTTGCTGGGGTCCTGGACCTGCTCATACGTTCTTGGGTCTCGCTTCAGCTGATCCCAGTCGAATCCGAAAAGGAGCTTATGCTCGCTATCCCGAATGACCGGAATGTCGGTATTTAACTCAACATCCCACAAAAGTGTCGACCTGATCGCATTGGCTTCCGTCCGCCCTTCTTGGCGGGTCCAGTAGGTTTGTACGTAGGGATCAAAGGCGCGTGGGCCAGTGGCATCGCTTTGTACTCGGCCAGCACTGTAACCGTCGCGTGCCAATGCTTCCGTATCAATCGTCTCACGGTTGAAGGCGATTTTAGCTTGTAGGGAGTCACTGATCCGTTGAGTTAACTCAACGGTGGAGACGTAACCCTCCCGGCGGTTAAACTTATCCGGTCCGGTGACGGAGTAGCGATCATCTTGAGCTGCCCAGGAAGCGTAGATCTGGTTGAGCACGTCTCTGGTGACTGCGGTAGGATCTGCCAAGCCGATCTGGGCGGCATAGGCACTGTTTAATACAAGATCATCAATGATTCCTTGTGGGATGTAGCGAACTGCATCAGGGCTGTAGACGAATTCGTTACGGAAGGCCCCGAGGGTGAAAACTGGATTTGGATCTGTTTCGCTAGGACGGCTGTTCGGCGCAAAGCGTGCGTCATTACCTGTCGTAGAGAACATGTTTGGGACCAGGTTCTGGTCCAGTTTGACATACTCAGTGCGAGCGCGGATCTGAGTTCGATTGGTAGGGCGGTAATTGAGCTCTACGGTCGCTCCCTGCTGGCTGACATTTTCATACAATTGGTCGAGGTCGCGGGAGAAATCCACACCCATCACCCGTACGGCAAACTTGTCAGTGACGATGTGGTTTAGGTCGACCTGAGCTCGCCTGAAATTATTGGTTCCGACCGTTCCGCCGATGTTGACGAAATTCCGGTTGAATTGGGCTATTTTTGGAACAGCGTTTATTTGGCCTCCGGGGTCCGCTTGTCCATACATCAAGCTGTTCGCTCCCTTGACGATGTCGACCCGTTGAATGTTATACCCATCCCGCGGAATTTCCCGCCAAAAGAGGTCGTATCGTTGTGTCAGACTGCGAAATCCGCGGATGCGCAGTTGGTTGAGTGAGAAGCCGTCCGGATCTTCCGAAACGCTGGCAGTTGCGCGGACCAGGTCCTGGTCGTTGAGGATGTTTAGATCCTCCATCATTTGTTCATTAATGATCGTGAGGGAAATGGGTGTGTTTCTGACGAGGGCATTTGTCCGCGTCGCTGAAACCGAACTGGCCGAGTAGTAACCAACATCGCCTTCAGTCGTTACCAAAAAGTCATCAAGGACGAAGATGTCGCCAAAGTCGTCACGAGTTTCCTCGCGGATGCTTGGGGTTTCTTCAGTGGCATCTGCTTCATCTGAGGATTCCGTGCTTGCCGTCCTTTCAGCAGGTGCCGGTGAGCTTGAGCGGATGTAGGGAATTGAGCCCTGTGATTCGTCTCCATCTGAAGCGAGCGGTCCTGATTGACCGAGTAAAAAAGCGGAGCTTGTGGTGAGGCAAAATGCCAAGGCGGAAACGCGTGATACGAGTGTATTGTAGTTCATGATTTTGGGGTGGGGGGATGAATGTGGAACCATCATTCTGAAAAATGAGCATAAAACAAACAAAAAATCCGAAATAAATTCATTCTGCTTGACGAGCTTATCAGAAGGGAGGAACGTACTGCTTATGCCCCAGTTCGCCCTCGTTACTCCTCGTCGGATGCTCTCCTTTGTCGCAGCGCTTTCGTTTTTCCTATTCCCTTTTCAGTCCATCGCGGAGTGGTCTGAACACGGAGAAGCGTTTGCAGTCAATCAGATCGTTGCTACTCAGGCGATCGGTGGTCCTTACCAATTTACCGACGAGCATTATCTTTTAGAGGTGGCCCGTGGTATTGAAGAGATGGGTTCAAACTTAATTAAGTTTTCCCTCCACGGGCGACGCTACACCCAAAGACCCTACCGGCTTCCTAGGGTGCGGGGTGTTTCCTCAATGAAGGATTTACTGACAAAACATCCGGTATTCATCGAGCTGATGGAAATGGACTTTCGTTTCTACCATATATGGGCAAAGGCGCATGTTCAGGTTAACTGGAAAAACGGGGTTTCCCGGGCGGAGGGCAGGGCCCTCTATAGGGAGTTTTACGAGTTTACGGAGTATCTCCTCCGGGAATATAAGGGAACTGGAAAGGTTTTCTTCCTCGGGCACTGGGAGGGTGATTGGTTGTTGACCGACACCAACCCGAATATCGATCCGACGCCGGAGCGAATTCGTGGTTTTGCCCAATACCTGAATATTCGGCAGGCGGCGATCACCGCTGCACGCGAGGCAAATCCCGACCAAGATGTTTGGGTTTACCACTACACAGAGGTCAATCAGGTTTGGAAGGGGATAGAGGGTGAACGCGCTACCTTGACAAATTCCGTGCTGCCCTTGGTCGACGTGGATTATGTTTCCTACTCAAGCTACGACGTTATTCATAAACCCAACATGCGTGAGGCGCTTTTTAAAGCGCTCGACCACATTGAGAGCCAGTTGAAGCCTCGGGACGACATTAAAGGCAAGCGGGTCTTTGTTGGGGAGTATGCGATCAAAGCGGCGTCTGTGAATCATGATCCGGTCGAGCATGATCGCCGGAATCGCGAAGTTACCGCGGCCATTCTTGAGTGGGGCTGCCCCTTTGCCATCTACTGGCAGTATTATTGTAACGAGCCGCTGCGGGATGCTTCAGGGTACGAGGGCTATTGGCTGGTGGACGACCAGCAAAACAAGGTCCCGCTCTACCACACTTTCCAGAATTACTACGCAGGACTTTCTGACTTTGTAACCTCCGCGATCCAAGAAACCGGCGACCCGCCTAGTGCTGAGCGCGTGCGCGAGCACGCCCTTGAATATTTCCAGGCCGATTAAGACCACTGCTAAAACATCATCCGAAAGATGCGAAACGGAAAATTCCGGTAGCTTCGATTTCTCTGTTAAATTTACTCCTGAAACACAAACCCCAATACAATCCTATCTATGAAACGCATATATCAAATCATGATTACATCACTCAGCCTTTTTCAGCTGGCGGGTGCCAGCCAGATATACGAAGGCTTTAATGTTGACGACGCTGCTGCCGATGAACGGCGAGGCTTTATGACATCCTGGCATCGCTTGGCTGGAGAAGTCGGTATTTCGAGATCTGGGCTCTCACTTCCCGGACTTAAGCCAAGCAGCGGGGCGCTCGCACTCACGGCGCGGGGGGAAGCCCTCGCCCAGATCGAAGCTGATGTCACCGGTAATTACTACGGGAGTTTTCGGGTGCGTAGTTCCCGCTTGAGTAACGACTCGATCATCGGGCTTTTACTCGCTCCTCCAAACTTGGATGAGCTGACTCCAAGGTCAGCCAATGTGAGTATACTTGTCAAAAGATGGCGGGATGACTTCGGTGCGATTCTCTCCGATGGAAGTGCAGCGCAGACCTCCGGGGGAGCCGCCATTCGGGAAAATGAAACCTATCTGGTTCTTTTTAAGGTTCAGGACGGCAGTGCCGGCCAGCGATTGATTGAGTCCTGGGTGCTCAATGCTGATCAGGTCGGTCATTTTGCGGAAAATGATTTCACTGAGAAGGCACTCAATGCGGCAAAGCTGGGGCGGGATGCGGGATCGGTTATGCAACGCACAAGTCTCAATCCGAAGCGTGGAACCCGTCTCTCATTGCGCCGTGGAGATGTTGTTGCCTGTATCGCCAAGCTGAACCCTGCCACACAATTTGACGAAATTAACATCACGACCACCAGCCTTCGCGATGCCGCTGGTTTACTTGAAAAATAGTTACGAAAGATACAATAAATCCATGAGAAAAGACATACTGAATCCATTGGCCGGTTCTCCTCTCCGGCGTGCTGTGAAATCAGCATTCGCCGGGGTGTCGGTCGCTCTAATGAGTAGCCTCAGCGCGTTTTCTGCGGATGAAGAGTGCTCCATGCCGGACGTCATCTTCGTTTTGATCGATGATCTGCGCTACGATGCCTTTAGCTTTTTAGGGC
>REBV01000100.1 GCA_007692545.1 Puniceicoccaceae bacterium | reverse complement strand
CGCTGGACAGGCTTTAGAGGGATGAAAGCTGAGACCTGAGACTTGAGTGGGATGAAAGCTGAGGCTTTAGAGGGATGAAAGCTGAGACCTGTTCCGAGGAGCGAAGCGACGACAAGACCGGGCGCGAAGCGAACCGGAACAACTTGAGTGGGATGAAAGCTGAGGCTTTAGAGGGATGAAAGGGTGCTCAGTTTTTGGGGGAGAGTCGTTTGGCGATGAATCTTCTGGTGCCAATGCTTGCCAGACGATGCCGACTCGTTATTTTGCCCAGCATGTTTAAATGGAAATCTGTTGCTTGTCTGATAGCTTTGAGCCTGTTACTGGCCCATTCGGTGCACTCGGCGGCGGTGAAGGGCCGTGTGCTGGCGGTTCTGCCGGAAGCCCGCTCGATCGAGCTGAAACTGATCGAATCTGCGGACCCGGAGTTGCCGGTTGGGAGTGAGCACACCTTTCGCGTCGGAGCGGGGGATCTGGCTATCGGCTATGCGGGGCGGACGATCCAGGCCGATGCGCAGTTTTATGGTCAGCGCTGGAATTTGGAGCAAATTTTCCCGCTGGATGGGCTGGGGGCGCAGGCTGCCCGTGACGTCAACCGGCAGTTGCGCCAGGCGACGGGCAGCATGAGCCGCCGCACATTTGTGCGCCAGGGGGACTACATCCCGAACTTCGCTATGATTGATCACCGGGGGGAGTTTTTACAGATCCGCCAACTGCAGGGGAAGCCCTTTGTGCTGAACTTTATTTTCACCCGTTGCACGGTGCCCACGATGTGTCCGGCCTCGACTGAGCGCATGGCGAATTTGCAGAAATATGCCCGGGAATCAGGTCTGGAGGACTTGCAGTTTGTCACGATCACCTTTGATCCCGAGTTTGATTCGCCCGGGATCTTGAACCAGTATGCGGATGGGTATGGCATGGTGGGGGACAACTTCCACCTCTTGACCGGGGATCGCTCGGTGGTGGACGATTTGCTGCGTCAGTTCGGCATCCTGACGATGGAGGAAGACGGCACCATTAATCACACGATGGCGACGCTGCTGGTCGATGCCAACGGGCGGGTGGCCTTCCGGAAGGAAGGTGCGAGCTGGTCGGTGGATGAGTTCATGGATGCGGCATTGAATCTATGAAGATTGGGCTGACTGGAGGTATTGGTTGTGGCAAGTCGACGGTGGTGGGCTTTTTTCGGGAGGCTGGCTGGCGGACGCTGGAAGCCGATGCGATTGTGCGTGAGCTGCTGGCCGATGACACCGCCTTGCAGGGGCGCTTGCGGGCGCGCTGGGGGGAGGCGGTCTTTGATCGCAGTGGAGCGGTGGATCGCAAGGCCATCGCGGCCAAGGTTTTTAAGGACACAACTGAGCTCGACTGGCTGGAGTCGCAGCTGCATCCGATGGTGCGGGCGCGGTGGTCGGCGGCCCTGAGCGAGGCGGGCAATGCGCCCTGTTTGGTTGAAATTCCCCTGCTCTTTGAAAAAAGGCTTGAAACTGAGTTTGATTTAACTGTCTGTGTTGCTTGTCCCTACAATCTGGTGGAGAAAAGAATGGTTGCCAGAGGCTATACCAGTGCCGAGATCGCTCAGCGCTACAAGCGGCAGATGCCTCTGGAGACGAAGACCGAATTGGCTGATCATCTTATTTCCAATGCCGGAAGCTTAGAATTTTTGAAACGACAAACAATGCGACTGATTGAGCCAATCACCCGAAGCTAGGGTGGAGGCGTCTCGTATTTCCCCATAAATCAATTACCGGGAGACCTTAGGTGAGTCTCCAATCTATAAGCCATGAGCTCTGAAGAAGAAAATAAGAACGCCCCGCAGGAAAACGCGACGGCCGAGCCTGAAGCGGCACCCAAGAAGCGTGCGGCGAAAAAAGCGGCTAAAAAAAGCGCTAAAAAAGCGGTTAAGAAGCGTGCCGCCAAGAAGCGGAGTGCTCCCAAAGAAGCGGATGCCACGCAGGCCGATATGTTTACCCCAGGGGAGATTGCGCCGGCTCAGCCAGCCCGTGCGACCCCGGCTGAAGGTGCTGAGCGATCTGAGCGATCTGAGCGATCAAGTCGTACTGAGCGTGCGGATTCGGACTCCGATGGCGACGAGGTGACCTTCAGCGCGGACATTGCGGTGGATGGAATCGATGATGGTGGAGCAGCCGGAGAGGCTCGCTCAAAAGGTCCGTCGAAGCACCAGCCGAAACATGGAAAGCCGGGGAGCCACTCTCAGCATCCGCAGCAGAACCCACAAAAACAGCAGAACCCGCAGAACCCGCAGCCGGGGGGGGATCGTTTTAAGGGGAACCACAAATTTAATAAAAACAACAAGAACAACCCCAACAACCCCAACAACCCGAACCATCCGAAGCGCAAGCGCGGTAAGAACCGCTGGCAGAATAAGGGCAAGCGCGACCGCGAGGAAGAAACGCCGATCGAGTTTGGCGAATTACTGGACTGGGTGGTGCTGGAGCGCCGTGAGGAGCTCGACGCGCTGGCGGAGGCGTTGAAATCGGGTGGTGGTGAGCCGCTGGATTATGTGCGGATCTATAATCTGCCGCTGCCGGAATTGCGCGAGGAGGTGGCTGGGCTGGGCTTGCAGTTTTCAAATGCACCGAATCGTGATCAGTTGATCGATGCTGTGGCCAAGCGTGCCGGCGAGCAGAAGACTGCGATTCGCACGACGGGGATCCTGGAGCTTTTGGAGGATGATGACGGTGGCTTGCTCGTTTACGAGCGCGACAATTATCGGGTCAAAGCGCTGAGTGCCTATGTCCCCCGGGCCTTCATTAAGCACTACGGATTGCAGCGGGGGCATATCGTGCAGGCACAGTTGCACCCGCACCGCGAGGGCGAATCCTGCCCATTTGTGGTCAAGATCGAGAGCGTCATGGGGCAAGATCCCGAGACGCTCAGCGAGATCGTGCCTTTCACCGAGCGGGTGCCTTATTATCCGACTTCCCGCATATTGATGGAGGCCCATTCTGAGGCCAAATGGGACAATCTTTCGATGCGTGTGGTCGATTGCCTGACTCCGGTCGGATTTGGTCAGCGTGGTCTGATCGTCGCACCGCCCCGCACGGGTAAGACTATCCTGATGCAGGGCATGGCGAATTCGATCCAGAAAAACTACCCGGATGCTCATTTGATTATTCTGTTGATCGATGAGCGACCGGAAGAAGTCACGGACTTTCGCCGGCAGGTAAAGGGGGAGGTCATCAGTTCGACCTTTGATGAATCGGCCGAGAGCCATGTGCACGCGGCTGAGATGGTGATCGAAAAGGCCCGCCGCATGGTCGAGACCGGGCGGGATGTGGTCATCCTGCTGGATTCGATCACCCGATTGGCCCGCGCCTACAACACCACCATGCCGAGTAGCGGTAAGATACTTTCGGGCGGGGTGGAGGCCAATGCGCTGCAGAAACCGAAGCGCTTCTTTGGCTCGGCCCGTAATATTGAAGACGGGGGCAGCCTGACCATCATTGCCACCGCGCTGGTTGAGACCGGCAGCAAGATGGACGAAGTCATCTTTGAGGAATTCAAGGGGACGGGTAATATGGAGCTCCACCTCGACCGGGGCCTTTCCGACAAGCGGATCTTCCCCGCACTCAGCATGGATAAGAGTGGCACGCGTAAGGAAGAGCTGCTTTATCACCCGGATGAAATGCTTAAAATTTATTCATTGCGTCGAGCGATGAAAGGCCTACCGTCCACTGATGCTATGGAAATGCTCATACAACGCATCAAGAAGACCAATACCAACGCCGAATTTTTAATGAGTGTTGCCCGCTAGCTTTCAACTCGTAATTCAAGCCCCACCCGAAATACTTCTATCTGTGACCTCCGCCGACGAATTTGTTCTCCAATTATTAACTGATAAGGGCCTGCTCGAAGAGAGTGCCATTGAAGCTGCGCGTGCCAAAGTGCTCGAGGCCGGCCATGACGGGGAGGAAGACTCTGCCGTGCTGGACGTCCTCCTGGCCGACCATACGATCACGCAGAAGCAGATCGCGCAGGTGCTGGCCGACGAGTTTAATATGGAGGTCGTCGATCTGGCCGAAGTCCGCGTTTCGACGGATGCGCTGGAGGCTGTGCCTTTTGAGTTGGCTAAGCGCTACAAGGTGTTTCCCTTGGAAGCGGACGAGAATGAGGTCGAACTGGCGGTGGCAGACCCATTGGATATGGATGCGATCGATAGCATCAGCCATGTTATCAAGCGTTCGATCGTGAGTCGCGTCGCTCCTTTGGAGGCGATTGAAAAAGCGATTCACCAATATTACGAAGGTGCCAAGGCGGGTGAGGTCAGCGAACTCTTTACAGGGATGGAGGAGGATCCGGATGCGTTGCCGACGCAGATTGACTTGCCTTCAGCCGAGGGTGCCAGCGAAGAAGAGGCTCCGATTATCAAGTATGTGCATATGGTCATTTCCGAGGCGCTCAAGCGCCGCGCTTCGGACATTCATATGGAACCGTTGGAAAAACGCTTTCGCGTGCGCTACCGGATTGACGGTGTTTTGCACGAAGTGGAGAATCCGCCGAAGCGCTTGCAGCCTTCGATTGTTTCGCGGATTAAGCTGATGTCCAACGTCAGTATCGCTGAAAAACGTGTGCCCCAGGACGGGCGTATCAATATCAAGGTCGGGGCGAAAGTCATCGACCTGCGGGTCTCGACCCTGCCGACAGCTTTTGGTGAGAGTATTGTTATGCGGATTCTGGACAAGGAGAGTCTCCGCCTCGGTCTGCCCGAATTGGGCTTTTTTAGCGACGACCAGGCGCACTTTGAGCGTATTATTGCGCTGCCTGACGGGGTTTTCCTGGTGACTGGACCGACCGGTTCCGGTAAATCGACGACGCTCTATTCGGCATTGAATTATATCAACCACCCGGACCGCAAGATCATCACCGTGGAAGACCCGGTCGAGTATGAGATGTCCGGTGTGAATCAGGTTCAGGTGCGACGGGAGGTGGGCATGACTTTCGCCGCTGCGTTGCGCTCGATGCTGCGCCAGGCGCCGAACATCATCATGGTGGGGGAAATCCGGGATAAAGAGACGGCGGAGATCGCGATCAATGCGGCTCTGACCGGGCACATGGTTTTCAGCACCCTGCACACCAATGATGCCCCGAGTGCGGTGAGCCGCCTGATTGACATTGGTATCAAGCCCTTCCTGGTGGCTGCTGCGGTGCGGGCTGTTTTGGCCCAACGTCTGGTGCGCCGGAACTGTCCGAACTGCCGGGTCAGTTGTGAGCATGATGAAAAACTGCTGAACTCGCTGGGTATTCGTCCGGACCAAAGCGACGATGCGTCCTACATGAAGGGGGAAGGCTGTGACAAGTGCAGCGGCACTGGCTTCCGTGGCCGGGTCGGGATTTTCGAGATGTTCAACGTCAATGAAGAACTCCAGTCGATGATTTACGAAGAGGCCAGCCTGGTCGCTCTGCGTGACAAAGCCCGCGAGATGGGTATGCGGAATATGCGTGAAGACGGGGTTCGCAAGGTGATTGCCGGTGTCACCACGCCGCATGAGGTGCTGCATGCCACAGTGTCGGATTCGATTTAACACTTAGCCGTTTTATTTAAAATTTTGATTTCTTTTCCCCCTAGAAAACAGACACGATGAGTTACGAAATGAATGATCTGTTGGAGCTGATGTTCGATCAAGGCGCATCGGACTTGCACCTTCAGGTCGACCAGGCACCCACGCTTCGGATTAGTGGTTCCATGGTGACGGTGGACGGGCCCAAATTAAGTGCTCAGGATACGGAGGATCTCATGAAAGCGATCACTTCGACATCGCATCAGGAGCAGCTCAAGACTCAGGGCGGGGCCGATTTTGGATTCGCCTATGAGAAAAAGGCCCGCTTCCGTGTGAGTGTGCTCCGGGCTAAGGGTGCCATAGGTATCGTCCTGCGTCAGATACCGAACGATTTGCATAGTTTGAGCGATATTGGGCTGCCGGATACGATCAAGGAATTGATCAGTCGTCCGCGTGGTTTGATTCTGGTGACGGGGCCGACCGGTTCCGGCAAATCGACGACGCTGGCTTCCATGATCAATTGGATCAACGAGCATAAGGATGGCCACATCATTACGATCGAAGATCCGATTGAGTATTTCCATGATCATAAAAAGTGCATCGTGACTCAGCGGGAAGTGGGCAATGATGTGTCTACATTTTCTGCGGCTATTCGCGGTGCCTTGCGGCAGGACCCGGATGTCATTCTGGTGGGAGAAATGCGCGACTTGGAAACAATTGAAGCGGCTGTCGGTGCCGCCGAGACGGGGCACCTTGTCTTCGCGACCCTGCATACGACGGGCGCTGCCCGCACGGTGGATCGAATCGTCGACTCTTTTCCAGCCAATATGAAGGACCAGATGCGCACGCAGTTGGCATCCTCAATTGTCGCGGTTATCTCGCAAGTCCTCTGCCGCAAGACGGGTGGTGGGCGTATCGCCGCATTTGAGATTATGGTGACGACCACTTCAATCGCCCAACTAATCCGCGAGAATAAGACCTACCGCATCGCATCGGACATTCAGACCGGAGCCAGTCGCGGGATGATCAGCCTGGATGCACACTTACTCAGCTTGTTTAACCGGGATTTGATCTCGGCTGAAGAGGCGTTTTCCAAGTCGCAAAACGCAGAGCTCATGCGTGAAAAGCTGATTGAAAACGGCGCCCAACTTTAAAGATAACCCCACCTTTTTAACCCGAGATTTAGAGACACACCCTCGATGTTCGAAGATCATAACGACATAGTTTACGAAATTATTAAAGGCGCCAACCTGATTGACGAAGCTCAGCTTGACGAGCTCAACGAGTCGCACCTGCACACTGGCAAGGCCTTGGCCAATTCGGTTATTGATTCCGGGTTGGTCGAGCGTGGCCAAGTCCTGGAAGCGATCGCCAATTATCTGGGCTACGAGTATTTGGCGTCAGTGCCGAAAACGATCGAGGAGCGACTGGCCTCAACCGTACGGGCCAGCGTGGCCCGGATGTATGCGGTGGTGCCTTACAAAGTGGACGACACCTCGCTGGAAGTCCTGGCCAAGGACCCTTTTAATCCCGCGATCATTGATGATCTCACCTTCACGCTGAATAAGGACATCACCATCGTGGTCTGTGACCCCGCGCACATCGATAGTTTGCTGACGGCGACCTACGGGGAGGAAGACTCATCGATCGACGACATTTTGGGTGAGTTGGGAGAGAGTTTCGCGGATGCCAATGATGACCTCTCCGAGGGCGACTTGACGGACATGGCGAACCAAACGCCGATCATTCGTTTTGTGAATCTGGTCTTGCAACAGGCGATCAAGGATAAGGCCTCGGACGTCCACTTCGAGCCCTTTGAAAATGAGTTTCGCATCCGCTACCGTATCGATGGTGCGCTCTACGAGATGGCGCCGCCACCCAAGAATCTGGCCGTTCCGGTGACGTCCCGGGTGAAAGTGCTCTCCAATATGAATATTTCGGAGACGCGTATCCCGCAGGATGGACGGATTAAAATGACGATTGCCGGGCGCCCGGTGGACTTGCGTGTATCCACTCTGCCGACTCAATTTGGTGAATCGGTGGTGCTGCGGGTTTTGGATAAATCGGTCGTGAACCTGGATTTGGAGGCACTTAGTTTGCCGGATGATATTTTGCAGACGATCCGTGATCTGGTGGATCGGCCGAATGGTATCTTTATTGTGACAGGCCCCACCGGTTCGGGCAAGACGACGACACTCTATAGTGCGCTACGTGAGGTCAACGACGTGGAGACGAAGATCCTCACTGCCGAGGATCCGGTCGAATATGAGATCGACGGCATCATGCAAGTGGCCGTGAATCACCAAGTGGGGCTCGACTTTTCCCGTGCATTACGGGCTTTCCTGCGCCAGGACCCGGATAAAATCATGGTGGGTGAGATTCGCGACCTGGAGACGGCGCAGATTGCGGTGCAGGCCTCGCTGACCGGGCACGTGGTCTTGAGCACCCTGCACACCAACGATGCTCCTGGTGCGGTGACCCGCCTGATTGATATGGGACTTGAGCCCTTCCTCATTTCCGCCTCGCTCGAGGCGATCCTGGCTCAGCGCCTGGTTCGCCGGATCTGCAGCACTTGCCGTACTGCCTATGAACCGGGTCCCGATTTGATTGATTTGCTTGGGGTGGATCCATTGGAAATCGCTGATAAAGACTTCTACTACGGCAACGGTTGCCCCGAGTGTAGTAACACTGGCTACCGTGGGCGGATTGGCCTGTTTGAAATGATTGTCGTTTCCGATGCGATTCGCGAGTTGATTAATCAGCGTGCGCCCACACTGACAATTAAGCAAAAAGCGCTCGAACAGGGCATGAGAAGCTTGCGTGACGATGGTTTGCGCGCCATCTTCGACGGAAATTCTACAATTGAAGAAGTCCTTAAATATACTTAATCCTTAAATTCTTGTAACCTTACTACTTCTACCTCTTATGGCAAAATTCAAATATACGGCGATCGACGCCAACGGCAAACAAAAGACAGGCACTGTTGAGGCGGCCAGCCAAGACGAGGCTAGTTCAAAATTGAGTGCTTCCGGATTGATGCCGACAAAAATCGCGGCAGCTGGAGGCGAGTCGGCTACGAGAGCGCCCGCGGGCAAAAAAACAAAGAGCGCGAGCAAGGGCATCCACTTCGGCAAGGTGATCAAGCCGGAGGAGCTTACGACGTTCACGCGTCAACTGGCCACGCTGCTGGATGCGGGCCTACCACTCCTCCGCGCGATTGAGGTGATGATCCGCCAGGAGAAGAATTTGCGCTTTAAGGCAGTGCTGGAGCAGATCGCCGGCCAGGTCAAGTCGGGTAACTCGTTCTCGGACGGGCTGGCCCAACATCCCAAGATTTTTGACCGCCTCTTTGTCAACATGGTCCGTGCCGGTGAGGCTGGGGGTGTGCTTGACGTCGTGCTCTCGCGTCTGGCCGGTTTCATGGAAAAAGCGCTCAAGACGAAGAAGAAGGTCAAGGCCGCCATGGTCTATCCGATTGTTGTAGTCGGGGTGGCAGTCTCCATCGTGGCGCTGCTGATGGTCGTCGTGGTGCCCAAGTTTGAAGCTATTTTTGCGGACATGCTGGATGGCGCGGCATTGCCCGGTCCGACTCAAGTGGTCGTCAGTATCAGTAATTTCATGCGTGAGAATATCATTGTGACGCTGGGCCTCATCGTTCTGTTCGTCTTCGCTTTTAAATTCTTCCTGAAGACACCGTTTGGCTCGAAGATGTTCAATTGGCTGTCCATCAATATCCCCAAGGTTGGCGATTTGGTGCGTAAAGTGAATATTGCCCGGATCACACGTACCTTCGGTACGCTTCTTTCCAGTGGGGTGCCCATTCTTCAGTCCATCACGATTACCAAGGACATCACTGGGAATAAATACTACGAAAACGCACTTGGCCGCATCCATGATGCGGTGCGTGATGGTGAGTCGCTGGCCAAGCCGATGGAGCGTGAGAAAGTTTTCCCTAATATGGTCACCAGTATGGTGGACGTGGGTGAAGAGACCGGTGAACTTTCCGAGATGCTCAACCGCGTGGCCGATAACTACGACGAAGACGTGGACAATGCCGTGGCTGGGATTACTTCGATTATCGAGCCCGTCATGATTGTTTTCCTGGCGGTTGTCGTCGGTTTCATCGTCATCGCACTCTTCCTGCCGATCGTTGAGATCATTCAACAGATGACTGGTTGATCGGTCGCTGGCGGGCGCGAGTTCGGACACGAAACAAGGTGGGTTTTCAGGCTTGAAAGCTGTGGCTTCGGCCTCACTTTGCCTGTTTTCCCACGCCCATTATGTCCGAAATTTCCAAAGCTTACGAACCGAAAGAAGTTGAACAACGCTGGTATGCCAACTGGCTGGAAGCTGGTTGCTTCAAGGCGGTAGCCGACCCGAAGCGAGAGCCCTACGCGATCATGATCCCGCCGCCCAATGTCACGGGTATGCTGCACATGGGGCACGTGCTGGACAACACGCTGCAGGACATCTTCGTCCGCCGCGCCCGCCTGGAGGGCAAGTCGGTGCTGTGGCAGCCGGGGACGGACCATGCGGGCATCGCTACGCAGACTAAGGTAGAGCGGCAACTCCGCGAGTCGACCGGTCAGAGCAAGTATGACTTGGGGCGCGAGGGCTTTCTGGAGAAAGTCTGGGCCTTTCGTGAGGAGTCGGGGGGCGTGATCCTCAACCAACTGCAGAAGCTGGGTGCTTCCTGCGACTGGGATCGGGCCAGCTTTACGCTGGATGATGACTACTCCAAAGCCGTGCTGGATGCCTTTGTTAAGTTCTACCGGCGCGGCTATATCTATCGGGGCAATCGGATGGTCAACTGGTGCCCGGCCACGCAGACCGCGCTTTCCGATGAAGAGGTCAATATGAAGCCGCAGAACGGCTTCTTCTACAAAATGCGCTATGAACTGGTCGAGCCTGATGGTGAGCGCACTCACTTGGAAATTTCGACGACCCGCCCCGAGACCTTGATGGGCGACTCTGCGGTAGCGGTGCATCCGGAGGATCCCCGCTATCAGCATCTGATCGGCAAGAAGGTCTGGCGCCCATTCCCGCGCGCAGAAATCCCCATCATCGGCGACGAGTACGTCGACCGCGAGTTTGGCACGGGCTGTCTCAAGGTCACGCCCGCCCACGATAAAAACGACTTCGAGATTGGGCAGCGCCACCAGCTTGAAATCATTGAAGTGATCGCTGCTGATGGTCGGCTCAATGCCCTGGCCGGGGAAGAGTTTGCCGGTATGGACCGCTTTGCTGCGCGTAAGCTGGCGGCTCAAAAGCTGGAAGACCTGGGGCTGTTGCTTGAGCGCGAGCCTTACGAAAATACGGTTGGCTTTTCAGAGCGCGGCGACGTGCCGATCGAGCCCCGGCTTTCTGACCAGTGGTTCTTGAAATATCCGAAGGTCGATGCGGCCAAGCGCGCCGTGGAGAATGGCACGATCAAATTCCATCCGGATCGTTGGAAGAAAACCTATCTGCACTGGCTGAATGGTATTCAGGACTGGTGTATCAGTCGCCAGCTCTGGTGGGGCCACCGCATCCCGGTCTGGTATAAGAAGGGCATCGAGCGCAGCGCACTTGACTTCAATAATCCGGAGCATGTGCATGTCTCCGTCGAGGGCCCCGCCGATCCTGAAAACTGGGAGCAGGAAGAGGACGTGCTCGACACCTGGGCTTCGTCCTATCTCTGGCCGATGGCCAACCTCGGCTGGCCGGATCCGAGCCCCGAGCAGCAGCAGGAACTGGGTTTCTGGTACCCCACGGCGACGCTGGTGACGGGATTTGACATTATTTTCTTCTGGGTGGCCCGTATGATCATGGCCGGGCTGGAGCTTTACGGCGACGATGCTGCTGAGCTCTCCGACGAGGAAATCGCACGCCGTGTCCCCTTTAAGAACGTCTTCATCCACGGCCTCATCCGGGACGAGAAGGGGCGTAAGATGTCGAAGTCGCTCGGCAACTCACCCGATCCGCTCGACTTGATAGATACCTACGGGGCGGATGGTTTGCGCTTCGGCATTTGTAATATCGCACCCTCCGGCTCGGATATCCTCTTTTCCGAAGAGCGCATACAGATCGGGCGCAACTTTTGCAATAAGCTCTGGAATGCGGTGCGCTTCCGCCAAATGAGTGGCCCGCGGGCGGATAACTCGAGCTTTGAGGCCATCATCAGTCGTATCCATACGGACTTGTTTGACGACTACGACCACTGGATTCTGGGTCGCTTGCAGCAAGTCACCGCCGATGTGGAAAAGTGCTTTGCCCAGTATGAGCTCGCGCCCCTGACGCATCTGATCTACGCCTTTTTCTGGGGTGACTTCTGTGATTGGTATGTGGAGGCCTCAAAGGGTAAGCTACGGGGCGAGGAAGCCCTGCGCGATAATTGCCTGGCGGTGCAAGACCTGGTGATTCGTCAAGTCCTGCAACTGGCGCATCCCGTCATCCCTCACATTTCGGAGGAACTCTGGCAGGGGCTTGGCTATGATGCGGGGGTTGCCTACATTCAAAACACCACACTGCTCAAGGCCTCTACCTTGGAGGAGCGTGTGCCGGTCGACTTCGATTCCATCGAGCGGGTCACCCAGCTGCAGGAGTTGATCTCGCAGGCCCGTGCGCTGAAGGGACAGTACAATCTGGCGAGCAAGCGCGACGTCACCGTTTATTATGGAGCCGAAGGCAAGGCGGTTCAAGTCATCAATGAGAATGTCGGTTTGGTCAAAACGCTGGCCGGGTTGGGCCGATTGGAGCCCCTGGGCGCGCAGGTGGGCGATGGCTTGCCGGCGGTGGTCACGCCGCTCGGTACGCTCTACCTCGACTTAAGTAGCAGTATCGATGTGGAGGCGGAAAAGGCCCGCCTGAGCAAAGAGCTGGACAAGCTGAACAAACTCGTCGCCGCCGGTGAGGGCAAGTTGAAGAACCCAAAGTTCGTCGAGAGTGCCCCGGCCAATGTTGTCGAAGGTGCGCGTAAGCAACTGGCCGAGACGACCGAGAAGCGCGACGAAACCCGGCGCATTCTGGAAAGTCTGTGAGCTTGCGTTTTTCGCGTGGATCGCTATGCAAATAGTATGAACGGAATCTTGATACTGACCATCAGTGGGAAAGATCGCGCTGGCCTGGTGGAGAATTTGGCGGATGTGATCGCGGCCCATGGGGGTAATTGGGAGCATTGCCGGATGGCGCATCTGGCCGGGCGCTTTGTCGGTCTGTTGGAAGTTACCGTTCCGGGGGATACCCAACAGGAGCTGGAGTCGGCTTTGCGAACGATTCCGGGGCTGGATGTGATGATTGCAGCCGGGAAGGCTCCGGCAGCGGTCGAGCCGCTACGGCAGTTTGATCTGGAGATCGTGGGCAGCGACCATCCGGGTATTGTGCGGGAGGTCTTTAAGGCGCTGGCGGCAGCGGGCGCCAATGTTGAAGAGTTGAGTAGCCGTGCTTACAGCGCACCGGATACGGGCGGGCGTCTCTTTGAGGCCAAAGCACGTCTGGCTTGCCCGGCAGACTTTGATTGCGATTCGATGCGCGCCGCGCTCGAAGAAATCGCACAGGACGTCATGGTCGAAGTGACCTGGCAAGGCTAGGATAGAGGGATGAAACTTGAGATTTGATCACTCTACCTCGGCGTCCAGGGGCTGAGGACTTCGTCGGCTATTTTTTGTGCCAGGCCACGGGTGAGTCGGGGCATGGCTTGATATTCTGATTGGATGAAGCCCTGGCTGGCAGGGGCACCGGGGGCAGCGTAGGGGTTTTGGGCGTAGGCATTACTGCGCTCGCTGAGTTTGCGGCGCTGGAAGAGGTAGCTGCCTTTGTTTTGATCGAAGAGAGCGAGCTCAGCTTCCAGGGTGAGGTCGAAGTCCGTGCCGAGTCTGGTGTCCTGGCGGCTGCGGCTGGCGGCGCGGCGACGGTAGTCGGTCAGGTTGACAAGGAGCACGACGTCGGCGGCTTCTTCGCTGGTGGCGAGGGCGAGGCGGCCATCGCGGATAAAGGCGTCTCGGATCTGCGAACTGAGTAGGGCTTGGGCCTGCGGGGCGTAGCTATCGTTTTGCACAGGTTTGACGTAGATGCTCTGGAAGGTCAGCTCTGCCGGGTTGCCGAGTTGGTAGGATTTGCAGCCGCCGAGGAGGCCGATAAACCCGATGCTGAGCAGCAGGCAGGCATAGAGTCGAGAGACGGACGGGCAAAGTTGGCGGAGGGCAGTCATGATGACGAAGCGTTTCGATTAGTCTGCCAGGAGCAGCTTGCGCAGGATTGTAGCGCCGGAGGTGGGACGGACGCCGGCTTCAATATCCGCGATGCGCAGGCGCGCTTCTGCGGCAGATTCAGACTCGGGTGCGATGGTAATGGTTTCGTTGTAGAAGACGAGCGCAGCTGTATTATTGGCGCGGTAGTTATAATAAAAATCACCGAGGTTGAGTCGGCTGCTGGCAAGGAGGTTTTCCATCGATTGCAGGTTGGCCTCGGCTTCACCGATAGAACTGCTCTGCGGGAAGAGGATGAGGAAGTCTTCGTAGTAACTGATGGCCTGGCGGGTGGAGCCTTGGTCATAATCGGCACCTTTGACCAGGTTTGCATAGGTCTCGGCCATATTGAAGTAGGCGTCCGATGCGAGCATACTCTGTGGGTAGTAGTTGATGAGGCGGTCGAGTGCGTCGAGTGCATCTTCGGGGCGGTTTTGCTGCTCGGCGACAATCGCCATATTCATGAGTGCCAGTGGGGCATAGTCGTTGTAGGGTGCGTTGCGGACGATTTGTTCAAATTGTTGGATCGCCTTGCTGTATTGCCTGAAGCCGGGGAGGATCCAAAGAATGCGGCCGCGAGCTCCTTCCATGAGTGCGGTGGCACATTCGAACTGAGCGCCGATGACGCGGTCGAAGTTCTCGTAGCCTGGGTGGGTCTGGAGCAATTCCTGGTAGGCATCGAAGGCCTTGACCCAGCGGCCACTTGTCATCAATATCTGTCCATGCAGAAAGCGCGCCTCGGCGGTGGCTTTGGCATTGGGATAGTTTTTGATCATCCGCTTAAAAATGCGATTGGCCGCCCCGGTGCTGCCCGCGCCAAGTCGGGCTTTGCCGTCTTCCAGCATCTTAGCGGCGGCAGCCTCGTCGGCCGGGCTGGCGGTCTTCATGGCTATGATGTCTTTTTCGGAACCGTCAAACCAGTTTAGCGGGTTGAGCATAGACTGCCCCTGCATGGGGCTGACTAAGAGAACAGCGAGGGCCAGGAGAGTGAGTGTCGTGCGTTGCATATAATATGAGTGCCAATAGTTGCCGAATCACTGCCATTTGATCAGTGTCGCCCCCCAGGTCAAGCCTGCCCCGAAGGCGACGAGCAGAATGAGGTCTCCCGGACCCATGCGCCCAGCCCGGCGGGCCTCGTCCAGGGCAATACCAATCGAGGCAGCAGATGTGTTGCCAAAACGGTCGAGATTATTGTGGAAGCGCTCCATCGGCAGGCCCATGCGCTTGGCCAGACTGTCGATGATGCGCATATTCGCCTGATGGGGAATGAGTAGGTCGACCTGGTCGGAGCTGTAGCCGTGGCGATCGAGGATATCGGTGCTGACCTGCCCCATGACACGGACTGCCTGTTTAAAGATCTCTTTCCCGTTCATCTTAATGAAGTGCTGGCGGGCCAGGACGGATTCGGCGCTGGCTGGTTGGATGCAGCCGCCGGCAGGTTGATAGAGCAACTCCGGGTTGGATCCATCGGATCCGGTGATACTGCTGAGGATACCCGTGCCTTGAGCCTCGCTGATCTCCAGCACGGCGGCACTGGCGCCGTCGCCAAACAGGACGCAGGTGGAGCGGTCTTCAAAATCGAGGATCGAGCTCATTTTCTCGGCACCGATGATGAGGGCCTTTTTGTAGGCACCCGAGCGGAGCAGATTACTGGCGGTGTTGAGCGCATAGATATAGCCGGAGCAGGCGGCCTGTATGTCGAAGGCGGTGATCGCGCCCAGGCCCAGTCGGCTCTGCACCAGGCAGGCAGTCGAGGGGAAGGGCATATCGGGGGTCATGGTGGCGACTATCAGCAAGTCGATCTCGCAAGCTTGCGCACCGGCGGTTTGCAGCGCTTGCTCGGCGGCAGCGGTCGCCATGAAGCTGGTGCTTTCGTCCGGCCCGGCGTAGCGGCGCTGGGCGATACCGCTGCGTGTGCGGATCCACTCGTCGGATGTATCGACGATCTTGGCCATGTCATCGTTGGTCACGACCCGACGGGGCAGGTAGGCTCCGGTGCCGCTGATGATGACCGATGGGAGGGACTGAGGCATTATTAAATGAGATCGTTGGCTTGATTGATATCCAGGCTGATAGAGTCAATCATGTCGTGTTTGACCACTTCGCCAGCGATACGCAAGGCATTGGCAATTGCGATGTAGTTGGAGGAGCCGTGTGACTTCAGGATATTACCCTTAAGCCCGAGCAGGGGAGCTCCCGCGAAGTGATCGGGGCTGAGGCGTTTCTTCATGTCGCGGAAGGCGGACTTTGCCAGCGCGGCTCCGAGGACGCGTTTCGGGTTGCGAATGAGTTCTTCCTTCATGGTGTCGCCAATAAAGCCAAAGAGGGCTTCGCTGGACTTGAGGACGATATTACCGACGAATCCGTCGCACACCACCACATCGACTCCGCCGTCGAACAGCTGAAAGCCTTCGATTGGGCCGACATAGTTGATAACTTCACCATTGATCGCCTTGAGGTATGTGTGCGAGGCGTTGATTAGGCTATTGCCCTTGCCTTCTTCGGTGCCGATGGTGAGCAGGCCGACCCGGGGGCTTGTCCGGCCCAGCGCAGCCTTGGCGTAGTTGGCCCCCATGATGGCGTTGTGCATCAGGTTGAGCGGGGTCGACTCCGGGTTGGCGCCGACATCGATCAGCACAAATGGTTGCTTCCGGCTCGGCACGATGATGCCCAGGGCCGGGCGATCGACGCCATCGAGCGGGCGCATCCGGAGGGTGCCTCCGGCCATCAGTGCGCCCGTATTGCCACAGCTGACAACAGCATCGGCCTGACCATTGCGGAGGAGTTCAATGGCTTGGGCCATCGACGAATCTTTTTTCTTGCGCAGTGCCTGGATCGGCTTGTCTTGCATGCTGACGACTTCGCTGGCATGGTGAATCGTAATTCTGGCCGGGTCGACCGTGAGCTTGCGCACCTTAAGCAGGCGCTCCAGTAGGCGGCCTTTGCCGACCAGCACGAAATCGCAGTCCAGCTTCAGCTCTTCAGCCGCATACAAAAGCCCGCGGACAAATTCCGTGGGCCCGAGGTCACTCCCCATGGCATCGACCGCGATGGTGCATTTACCGCCGGGTGCGCCCATAAAGGAAGTCAAAATGCGAGGTTGGGTAGGCCGCAGAGGTGGCAACAGTGGTGTGTCAGCGCCGCAGGTCCTTAGACTTCGACGTCGAGCACCTGGCGACCACGATACATGCCGTTAGCCGGATTTATCCGGTGTGGACGGTATAGTGTGCCATCTTGGGCATCTTTAGCCAGCTGAGGAAGAGAAAATTGCACAGCACCGCGGCGTTTGCGGCTGCGTTGCTTGGATTGTTTACGTTTTGGCTGTCCCATGAGGAGTGTGTGTTAATTATAAAAAATGACGAGCAGGGCTCGATTGGAATGGGCGGATTAAAGCCATCAAAAGCAACTCGTCAAGCCTGCAATACGGAGAAATACGGCTGGGGGTGCGATTATTTCTGTTTGGTGGACTGAGGGCGGGTTTGTTCCAATTGCCACTTGGCGAGTTGGAATTCGGTGAGATCGGGGTGGCCGAGGTTGACGGCGATTTTCAAGAGCGCCTGGTATGCGTCGGGCTCGCCTTGTCGATGCGCATGCTGTGCCATCCAAAAGGCAGTGGCGCAGATTTGCCGTCTGGCTAGCTCGGGAGTTTGGGCCCGCCCGGCTGTGTCGAGGGCCTGCTTGCGGGTGAGATCGCCGCGGATATATTGGCTGACTTCATCGCTGGCCTCGGGCCCCGGTTCGGTTTGGCCGAGTAAATATGCGAGGTAGCGTGCGGCCTGATTTCGTTTTTCCGGGATGGCGGTCTGATATTTCAGCAGTGAGGCTTCGGCGGCCTCTGTTTGCCCGAGTGTGTGGGCTAGTAGGGCGTGTAAGAGCTGCAGGCCGGCCGGCTCGGGCAGTGTGGCCGCAGCTCGTGCCAGGGCCTGCTCAGCCTCGGGGATCTGGCCGAGTTGTAGGTGGACGAGGCCCTTGGCGTAGGCGATGGAGGCGTCGGCGGGCGATAGGCGGGCTGCCGTTTGGTAATCGGCCAGCGCCCCGTCGAGGTCGCCGATCTGGCGTAGAAGTGAGCCGCGCAGGGCCCGGTTTTCGGCTTGTCGGGGGTCGATCTGCAGGGCTTCGTTCAGGGCGCTCAGAGCCAGGGCGGGTGTGCCACTGGCGAGGTGGGCGCGGCCCAGCATGGCCCAGACTTCGGCGTCGGGGGCGATGCGGTTGAGTGTGATGGCTTCCAGGATGGGTATGGCCTCTTCGGCCCGCTT